>JBBQSM010000187.1:0-8311 GCA_038234895.1 Gemmatimonadales bacterium | reverse complement strand
CGCGAGCCGTCGATCCTGAATCAGCAACGGCAGTTCATGCTCGCCAGTCGGAAGCCCAAGCGCGTCCTCGGCGGCATCGCTGATCATCAGGAGACCAGCCATGCCGCGATAGGCCTGCACACCGGTGCGATGATGCGGATGGGCGTGATACCAGTAGGTGCCGGCGCGATCGATGACGGGGAATTCGTACTGATACGTCCCACCCGTTGGAATCACGAGACGCGGATGGCCGTCGGCACTCTCGGGGACGCGCAGGCCATGCCAGTGCAGAATCGTCGGCTCACTTAGTGCGTTCTCGAGTGTGATGCGAGCGGTATCGCCGGTGCGCACGCGAATCGTCGGCCCAACGGGGCCCTCGCCCGGGGTCCACGCCTCCACCGGGACGCCGGGTGCGATCTCGACCCGACGGGCGGCGGCACGTAGCGTCAGCCCATCCGCCGAAACTGTAGGTGGCATCCTGAGCGGTGCCCGCTCGAACAACGGGCGGACATCCGAGACGCCGAGGGCGCGAAGGAGACGCGCACCGTCAACGAACGCGGTGCGGGAGGTCAGTGACGCGAGTCCCGCGGCGCTGCCGAGGGCGAAAAATTGGCGACGGTCCATCCATACATGATGGCGCACCGGAGATGGAGGCGCATCGGGGGATCGCCCGCTCCCGCATGGTGTTTCCCTGATACCGTACCAGCCGCGATGCGAGTTCCCGACGGCTCGACCCGCACCGTACGCTACGGGCGCAGCTGCGCGAAGTCGGCGTACTGGTCGGTGGCGACAAAATCCACGCCACTTGTCATCGCCGCTCGCCAGCGCACCGACGCCGCGGTGCGCGAGCCGAAGTTATACGACGCGGTATAGCCGTGATTCGCGGTGTCGTCGAAGCCGTCGAGCGTATAAAAGCGAATCCAGAAGCCCCGCGCATGTGCCCGCTGCACAAACGCGTGCAGACGTACGGAATCGGCGGGTACCCACGCTCCGGCAGTGCGTTGCCCACCGGCTTCGATCACGTTCCACGGGAAGTTCACCCAGCGCGCGAAGTTGTCGGCGCGGCCATCGATGTGTTGTGCACTCGTCATCCGCATGGCACGGCGCGCGCGCAACGCCTTGGTCGCACCTGGCACCGGCACCGGACGCATGGCGCCGAACGCACGCAGCGTTGCCCCCACGGGTACGTCATCGTGAAAGCGTCGCCGCTGCGCGGTGTCCGACCCGGCCAGCACCATCAGCGGCCCGGGTATGAGGGGCTCCGCCTGCGCGGGCGTGGCGGTGCGTGTTGCCGTCGTGAGCCACGACTCGTACCTACCTAACAACGCCCAGACCGCGTCGAGATGCGCTGGCGTATTGTCCTTGAAGTCGAGATTGAGCGTGATCAGCGGCCACGTGTCGCGCCGGTTCTCCGCGAGCGCGCGCTCCATGATGGGGCGGATGCGCGCAAAGAAATACGCATCGAGTGTGGGTGCTCCCTCAAGCGCATCATCGTCGTGCGCCACGACCGACTGCGCTGGCGCCCCCTCGGCCACGCGCCAATGCAAATCCTGCTCGATCGCGATCGGCAGGCCGGTAGCGAGCGCGTCATCGAGCCGAGTACTCCACTGGCCCCGCTCAGGATACGCATTGTGCGCATCAAGCAGCACACGGGCACCGGGCGCGAAGCCATTTCCCGCGTACCCCAGCGCAACGGTGATGGCCAGCAGGGTCGAGGTGCAGAGGAGCGTACGTGACATGCTGAGGATCAGGTAGACGAGGAGCGGTACGTCGCGCAAGTTACTGGTGTCCCTTGGCCACGACAGAGTGAATCTAACTCCGCGGTTCCGACCGTCGCTCCGATACGCACTGGTCACGCTCGCGCTGCTGCTCATCGCCGCGCCGATCGCCTGGTCGCAGCGCCAGCGCTTCATGATCGAGCCGAACGTGCCCTACGACGGGCGCTTCACCTTCGTGCGACTGCGCTACACGCAAGGCTATCGCATGGCGTGGAGTGCGGACTATCCGCTGATGGAGCGCAACTTCATGACGATCCTGGGTGATCTCTCGACGTTGCGGCTGCACAAGAAGGCCAGCAACGTGCATGTGCTCGACGATCCCGCGCTCACGCAGTATCCGATCGCGTATCTCACCGAACCGGGCTACTGGTATCCCACACAGCAGGAAGCAGACGCACTCCGCCGCTGGATTCAGAAAGGTGGCTTCCTGATCGTCGACGACTTCTACTTTGACCGACAATGGGATGTGTTCGAGGCCGCGATGAAGGCAGTACTACCGAATGCGCGCATCGTCCCGATGAACGTATCCCATCCGATCTTCAATTCATTCTTTCAGATCAAGACGCTGGAAGGGATGACGCACCCCGCGACGCCGTTGGCGAAGGCCGAATACCTTGGTATTTACGAGGACAATGATCCGGCCAAGCGACTGCAGGTGATCATCAACTACAACAACGACATCGGTGATTACATGGAATGGTCTGGCGAGGGCTGGTACCCCGTGAACTTCTCCAACGATGCGTACAAGTTCGCGACCAACTATGTGGTGTACGGCCTCACGCACTAGCGTGGAAAATCGGCCTTCGTCCCCTCGAGAATTTCGAGAATCGCTGTGCGATCTTGCGGCTGTAGGTGCTTGAATTCCGTGCTCGAATCGGTACCGGTCAGAATCGCACGGAGCCGCCCGTAGACTTCACGCTTCGCGAGATCGGGAAGCGCCTGAAAGCTGTCGGAGTAAATCAAAAAGCTGAGCGGATATGTAAAGAGCCGCGTCTCAAGATCGAGGTCCCGTAGCGACCTCCCTTTTGCATCGCGCGGTCCCAGCTGCATGAAGTCGGCGGCGTAGGTCGTGGTGCCACGAACCGTCCCGTTGAATGGGGCCTCCCCAACGAAGAGCATCGCGCGCACGAGCCGCTCTACATCGCGCCGTAGGCGGGACGTCGGATCACTGGTGCCACCGCGTCGCGTTGTATCACGACCGTTCGCGCGAGCCATGGAATCTTCGAACACCGCATCGGGTGCGGCTTCATGCACGGCGGTGATGAGATTGTGAACGACCGTCTGATGCACAAGCACCATCAACGCCACCACGTCGCTCTGTGCCGACAAGTAGGGCGTCGCATCGAACTTGCCCGCGAGATCCGTGCGTCCACTCTCGGCGGTCATATCGATTTGCGCGCGATAGCCCTGCTTGTCGGTGATTTCGTGCGAAAGTTTGGGCGAGTACACATTCCCGGCATGGGTAGCCGCGCCAGTCGTGCCCGTGACATACCAGCCGCCGAAGCGCTGTCGGAGTGGAGTCGCGTCGGTCGTGGCGCCGTCGTGCGCGCCCACGATGGGATAGCCGTGACGATCAACGATCGACGAGATCACCATGAAGCCGGGCACGCCACCGGTGGACGACCGTGATTGATGGCACATGAGACAGGTGGTCGTTTCGCGCGAGAACACGACGCGAGCACGGGGCTCCTGACTGAGCGTGTAAAAGACCGCCCCGCGGGTTGGGTCGACGGCGGCGATCTCGAGGAACGTGCTTTCCTGCACATACCCGATGTACACGTCGTCGTTGAAGTAGATCGCGCGCGGCGACCACGGCGTGATCTTGTCCGTTTGCAGGCTGGTGCGTGAAAACACGAGCCCCTGCGACGACACCGGGATGTGCAGCGCTTTGAGTAGCGCCGGCAGATAGCCCAACAGCGAATCGTGGGCGAGCACCGCGGTCCCGGCATCGAGCTGTGATTGCAGCCGGGCGATCGGGTCTTGAGTGGCCGGCGCGAACGTACGCGGGCGCCGCGCCACCGCCGTGGGGGAGCTGCCGAGCGTAGCCGCCGCGCCGACGAGCGCGACCACGGCCGCGGCCGCGGCGAAGCCAAATGAACGACGGAATCTGGTATCCATAGTACCAGTTATGGTGCGCCTACTCGCCTGCCGCCGCAACCAGCGTTTCCCTTACGGCAACGGACACCCGGCGGCGGCGCACCCGGGGTGACTCACGGCGCCGTGACGCATGCCATCGCATGCCATCGCACGCCATCGCATGCCATCGCACGCCATCGCATGCCATCGCACGCGACGTCACCGATGGAATCCGGCGGCCTGCCCCATGTACGTGGGGCTCAGCGCGGCCAGCGCGGCCTGCAGGGCCGCATCGGGCGATCCGTACACCGTGCATCGCGTGGGCGTGAGGAGCGACATGAACCGTGCAGCAAAGCGCGATCCGAACGTCTGGCAGTGCGTGAGCGCCGCCGCTGAATCGGCGTAGCGCTCGGAGAGATGACAGGTACTCCCGTCGGCACTCATGAACCACTCGTAATTGTGCGCGCCGGGCTCATGCGCGTGCGTGTTCGAGACCATTTCTTCCATGAGCGTTCGGAGCTCGTCTGAGCGGCCCGGCTGCACCCGCGTTTCCAACAGCCAGCTCACCGGACCAGCCATGTCGTCTCCTCAACGAGAATCAGCTGTGGATTGCTCATCGACCGCCGAGACGTGTATCATCTGCACGTCTTCCGCGTGTGTTTCATTGCGGTCGTCCGCCGGCAAAATGCCGGCATTATTCAGCATGAGGCCAACCGCGTCGGGGATCATCCGTGGCCACAGGAGCACACCCTCGACGCGAATAAGCCTCCTCGGCAACCGGCCGGTGCCGGCGTACCGTCGGCGCGCCCACAGCTCGTACGGCACGCTCAGTGCGCCGCCCAGCGCGGCGAACACCCCCCAAGTCGCCGCCGCCTCGCGCCACGGGAGATCGACGAGCATCCAGACCAACACGGCATAGCTGAGGAGTAAACCCAACCGCCCCATGCCGAGACGTAGCGCGGCGTTGAGCACCATGGACGCCGTCGTCCAGAGCAGGATGCCGAAGAGAACGATCGCCCACATGATGCTGACGGAGAAGATCGTCATTGGCGCGACGGTTTGGGGGTCCGGGAGTGTCCCGGCTAAGGTGGGACGGCCGACGCTGCGAACGACAATGGCGGCGTATGGTCCACAATGGGGGTGCGCGGCGCATCACGCAACACAGCCAGTGGCCGCGACGTCCTCAAGATCATGTTTCTCCTCGACTGATGCAAAAAGGGGCCGGGAGGCGAACTTCGTCTCCCGGCCCCTTATGCATCACCAGCGCGAACAGATCAGGCAGAGCGACGACGACGGCTGACGACACCCAGCGCGAGCAAGCCGGCCGCCATGAGCGCGTACGTGCCGGGCTCCGGCACGACCGAGACGGCGCGAATCTGCGTGGAGAAGTACCGCGTGCAGTTGATGCAGTTGTCCTGTGACCAGATCCACGTGGCATTCGCGTCGATGTCCGGACGGGTGCCCCACGGGGCACTGCCGTTCGTGCCTTGGCTGCGAAGCGCTAGCGGACCCACTCCGAAGCCGGTCTGATAGACGCTCCAGTCGGTGGTGTTGGTACTCAGCGTCTGGAACCCGTTCGCGAACTCGAAGCCTGTCCCAGTCAGCGAGAACGAGCCGATCACGCCGGAAATGACCCCAACGTCGCCGGCCTGGATGTGCAGCCAGTAGTCCTGTCCGGGGTTGAGCGTAGAGTTCGTGAGCGAATAGGTGGTTCGCCAGTCGTTACCGGTGGCGATCTGCGTGCCCGGCAACGTGGCGCTCGTGCTTAGGTACGCCGTAAAGAAGTTATCGACCGTCATCTTGCCCGAGAGCGTCACTTGGGCGGTGGCCGTGGTGGCAACGGATACCGAGGCAACGACGCCGAGCATCGTCACTGCGGCAAAGCGGAACAGCTTATTCATGCGATTGAAAATTGGGGTGTTGTAGCGTTCCGATGCACGACGACAAGAACTCATCACCGGACTTGTATCACAAAAGTCGTCGGGCAACCTAACGCTCGTCAATACCGCAAAATGCGACCTATAGTCGAGCTCGCTTCGCAGACGAGCTTCACGTCAGCGCTGCACCGTCACAACGTGGACAGCGAGCGCACTTGCCCGCGGCAGCATTCGGGCATCAGCTCACGCAGGTGACGCAGCGCATGGGCCGCCTTGCCAAGAAAGTCGTCGCTGGCCGGCACTTCGAAATAGCGCGGATGTCCCGCCCACGCCTCGCCGATGAGCGCGTCGATCGCGCGCGCTTCATCATGACTTTCAATGCGCAACGGGTTGTCGTGGTTGTACGCGAAGGCGGTCGGCGTGCGCAGATGAATCACGCCGTAGTAGCGCTCCAGCTCGACGTCACGCGTGGTCCCGACGGCGTCCCAGAGCGTCCCTCCGCCCATCCAGTAGGCAGAACCATCGAGCGTACCGCGATCGCAGATCACCATGGCGGGGTTCTCGACCACGGTCGTGGACTCGAGCTCCACCTGCACATGGTAGATCGCGCGCTGGGCCGCTTGGCGCATATCGGGACGATCGTTGCGTGGGAAGTGTCCTCCGAACACGATGCCAGCGGACTCGGGCAGGCGACGGACATGCTCGCAGAAAAAGAGCCGCGCCAGTTCGAGTACGGCCGACTTGCCGGCGCCGGGGCCACCGGTGAGGACCACGCGACGCGCTTCGTGTGTGGCGGTGCAGGGGCAGGAGTTCATGCAACAGAAGCTATCATGTCAGGCACATTTTCCCGAAGTGCGCGGTACTACCCGTCATGCCATTTCGTCCTCTTCACGCGTTGCGTCCGGTACTTGTTGGCCCCCTGGTGGCGCTCACGCTCACGTTATTCGCCGCTTGCTCTACGTCGGCGGAAGCGCCCGTCCAAGCTCCCACGCTCGCCGACCCTCCAAGCGGGACCACACCCACCCTTACGCGTACGGTGGTCCTGTCGGGGCTCAGCAGCCCGTGGGACATCGCCGTCACGAGCGACGGCACGCTGTTCTTCACCGAACGATGCCGCGGTCTTTCCGTGCGGCACACCGATGGCTCTGTCACCCGCCTGTTCGGCACCGCCGGCTCGTCGTTCGTGGCCACCGATCTGCTCTGCCAAGGACAGAGTGGCGTACACGGTATTGCCCTCGATCCGGCGTTCGCGAGTAATCGCGCGGTCTACCTGTTCATGACGTCGACCACGGCCACACCGCGTACCAATCGCGTGGTGCGACTCGTGCTCGGCGTTGACCTGCGGAGCGTGAGCAGCCGCACCGACATTGTCACCGATATTGCGTTCAAGAATGTCGCCAATACACACGGTAGCGCCGGCTCGCACAGTGGCGGACGGCTGCGATTCGGGCCCGACGGCTACTTGTACATCACCACCGGCGACAACCACAACGGCGCCATTCCACAGCACCCCACGGTACTCGGCGGCAAGGTACTGCGTGTCTCCACCACCGGTGCGGCCGCACCCGGCAACAACGCACCGGCCGGATTCGACGCGCGCATTTACACGTACGGCCACCGTAACGTGCAGGGCATCAGCTTCCGCCCCGGCAGCGGGCAGCCGTTCGTGGCCGAGCATGGTCCAAATCACAGCGATGAAGTCACGCCGTTGGTGGCTGGCGGCAATGCGGGTTGGGATCCGCAAAACCGCGCGTCATTGAATTGCGCCGACGGCTACTGTGGTTATGCCGGCAATGCGAGCACGATGCCGATGACGGATCTTGCGCGTTTCCCGAACGCACTGCGCCCATCGTGGTCGAACAGCGGATCATCGCAGGGCATGGGCCCGTTGGTGTTTCTCACCGGCACCGCATGGCGCGCGTGGAACGGCCGCTTGGCCGTGGGCCTCTTGGCCGGCCAACGCATCGATGTGCTCACCATCGACGGCGCGGGCGCTGCCACGGAGCGCGTAAACGCCAATCTGCCCGGCACGCGCTATCGCGCGCTCACGATGGGGCCGGATGGCTCGCTGTACATCGCGACGGACAGCGGCGAGATCTGGCGGGTCACGCCGGGGATGTAGGGAGAGAAGACTGACGCGGTCTACTCGACTCAAGCTGTTGCGTTTCGGTTCTCTGCGACTCTGCCTCTCTGCGTTCCCGCGAGCGCAGCGAGCCCCTGCTGTGCGGATCCCGGAGCAGAACTGATCACGCCGAGATCACAGAGGCGCAGAGCGCGCAGAGAAGCGCTTAGCCCGGAAACAACCCCGTGCTCAGATACCGATCGCCGCGATCACATACGATGAACACGATCGTCGCGTTCTCGACTTCGGCCGCCACGCGCAACGCAATCACACACGCGCCCGCCGCCGATGGTCCGCAGAATATCCCCTCCTCTGCCGCGAGTCGGCGCGCCATGTCCTCGGCCTCCGCCTGCGACACCTGCTCAATGCGATCCACCCCAGCCGGCTGATAGATCTTGGGCTGATACGCCGGCGACCACTTTCGAATGCCGGCGATCTGCGAGCCCTCCGATGGCTGCGCACCGACAATTGTCACGCCG
>JBBQSM010000186.1:0-8505 GCA_038234895.1 Gemmatimonadales bacterium | reverse complement strand
CTCAAGGACCTCGGATTCCTGCGTCCCACCCCGATCCAGAGCGAGTCCATTCCGCCTGCACTCGAAGGGCGGGACGTGCTGGCGTGCGCGATGACGGGGAGCGGCAAGACCTACGCGTTCCTGTTGCCGATCATGCACCAGCTGCTCGAGAAGCCGCGTGGTGTCACCCGCGCGCTGGTGCTCACGCCCACGCGCGAACTGGCGGCACAAATTCTCGAAAGTCTGAACGACGTGGCCATTCACACGCCGCTCACCGGCGCCGCGGTGTTCGGTGGCGTGGGTATGGGCCCGCAGGAGCACGCGTTCCGTATCGGTGTGGACGTCATGGTTGCCACCCCTGGTCGCCTGCTCGATCACTTTCGGTCGCCGTACGCCAAACTCGAGCATCTCGAGTATCTCGTGCTCGACGAAGCCGATCGCATGCTCGACATGGGCTTTCTCCCCGAGATCAAAAAGATTCTGCGCCACCTGCCGTCGCGTAAGCGGCAGACGCTGTTTTTCAGCGCGACCATGCCGGCCCCGATCGCAGCACTCACCAAGGAGATGCTGAGCCAGCCGGTGACGCTCAACCTGCAGCGTAAGCAGGCACCGGCGGTCGGCATTACGCAGGCCATCTATCCGGTGTCGCAGGATCTCAAGAGTGCGCTGCTGGTGGAGCTGCTCAAGCGCGGCGACATGCCGCAGGCGTTGGTGTTCACACGCACGAAGCATCGTGCCAACCGGCTCGCGTCACAGCTGGTGACCAACGGCATCAAGGCGGAGCGCATTCACGGCAACCGCTCGCAGGCGCAGCGCACGCTCGCGCTCGCAGGCTTCAAGGACGGCTTGTTTCAGGTGCTGGTCGCCACCGACATCGCTGCCCGCGGCATCGATGTCGAGGCACTCGGCCACGTCGTCAACTTTGACGTACCGATGGCCCCCGAGGACTACATCCACCGCGTCGGTCGTACGGCCCGTGCCGAAAGCACCGGCGAAGCGTTCACCTTTGTCTCGCCTGAAGAAGAGGGCGAGTTGAAGCAGATCGAGAAAGCGATCGGGCGGCAGTTGCCGCGGGTTACGGTGCCGGGCTTCGACTATGCCGCGCGTCCCGCCGGCAAACTCGAGGTGCCATTGGCCGAACGCATTGCTGAAATCCGTAAAAAGAAGGCGGAAGATCGTGCACGCTCGGCGGCCAAGGCGGCGCGCCGGGAAAGCGCCGGTGCGGCACCACGCGCCAGCACGCCGCGCGCCGGTGGCGCGGGCGGTGGTCGCAGCGGCAGCAGTGGTGGTGGCGCTGGTGGTGGTGCTGGTGGTGCGAGCGGCGGCACGGGATCGCGTCCGGCCGGAGGCAGTCGCCCCGCAGGTGGACGTTCAGCCGGCAGCCGACCGGCGGGCGGTGGTCGTACGGGTGGCGGCGCCGGTGGTGGCCGCTCGGGCGGCAGTGCCGGCGGTGGCCGCTAACCCACGCTACGCGATCCCTGCGGCCCGGCATCGCGCCGAGCAGAGCATCGATCGCAGCCGATTTATTTGTACGATTGCACACGTGCGCTCTTCCGAGGAGGCGCACGTGTTCATTCACGAGATGAACGTCGAGTTTGCCGACGCGACGCATAATTGCTGGGCGTTCGTGATCGGACCGCCCGGCAGCACCGACCGGATCGGCATGAGTGACGACGGCGAACCGCACGGCACGGCGGGGCGCCCCATGCTCACCGTGTTACAGCACAGCGGCGTGGGTGACATTGCCGCCGTGGTCACGCGCTACTACGGTGGTACCAAACTGGGCACGGGCGGCCTGGTCAAAGCGTACGGCGGGTCGGTGCAGCAGGCACTCGCCGATCTGCCCAAGGGCGAGCATCGCGAGTACGTCGCGCTCACTGTCACCGTGGGCTACGCGCATATCAGCGCGCTGCAACAGCTCTGGCCCGTATACGAAGTCAACGTGCTCGATGAAGCGTATGAAGCCGACGTACGCTTTGCGCTGCGTACGCCGCGCGAACAGCTCGCCCCGTTGCGTCAGGCGCTGCTGGACGCCACGCGAGGCCAGGCGACGGTCACCGTCGCCGAGCCGTCCTAGCCGTTCACTCCAGCAGCAGACGCTCTGCTGCCGCCAGCTCCTGCAGAAACGAGAGCGCCTGATTACCCGACATCTGCATGGGGTCGAAGAGCGTCGTTCCAGCGTGCGAGAGCAAGGCGGCGCGTCGGGCGGCCGCTTCCGCGTCGCTCCAATCGATGATCTTCATAGACCATTCGGCGAACTCCCGCGCGTCGATCTCTTCGACGCGCAGCAGCTGACACGCGGTATGCCGATGATCGCCCGCGATGTGGTGATAGAGCGCGTTGACCGCAACGCGTTCGCCTTCGAGCACCTGCAGGAATTTTCCGCCGCCGTGACAAAGCATCCCGGAGATCGCCTGCGTGCGGTTTGACTCGGCCGCATGCTCCATGATCGTCAGAAAATCACGGTACACCAGACCATCGGTGGCTTCGCTGGCGTACACCAGCCGGATCATGGGCATCAGGAGAGTCCCTCGATGGTGCCGTCTGGCCGCAGTCGCATGGACTCCGCTGCGGGAGTCTTGCCGAGTCCCGGCATGGTCATAATGTCTCCGGCTTTCGCCACTACGAAGCCCGCACCGGCGGAGCCGTAGACTTCGTTGATCGTGATACGGAAGCCGCGCGGTTTGCCCAGCTTCGTCGCGTCATCCGTGAGTGAATACTGCGTCTTGGCCATGCACACCGGCGTGTCGTGCATGCCGATGGATTCGAGATAGTCGATCGCACGCGCGGCGGCCGGCGTGATGTCCACACCATCGGCACCGTACACGTTCGTGGCAATGGTTTCGATCTTGGCACGAATGGGAAGCGCCGTGTCGTAAAGCGGTTTGAAGTCGGCGGTGCGACCATCCAGCAGCGCGAGCACTTCACGCGCCAGCGTTTCACCACCAGCGCCCCCCTCGGCCCACACGTTGCACATCGCCACCGGCACGTTCTGCTGTGCCGCATGATCAAAGACCATCTGCAGCTCGGCGTCGGTATCGGTGAGGCGCGCGTTGATGGCCACGACCACCGGCACGCCGAACTGGCGCACGTTCGCGATGTGATGGTCGAGGTGCTCGAGGCCGAGCGCGAGTGCATCGAGATCTTCGTGATCGAGCGCGTTCTTGGGTTTGCCGCCCTGCATTTTGAGCGAGCGGACCGTGGCGACCAGGACCGCCGCCTCGGGACGCAACCCACCGGTGCGACACTTGATGTCGAAGAACTTCTCGGCGCCCAGATCGGAGCCGAACCCGGCCTCGGTGACGACCACGTCGCCAAGCGCGAGTGCGGTGCGTGTGGCCACGAGACTGTTGCAGCCGTGCGCGATGTTGCCGAACGGGCCCGCATGGACGATGGCCGGTCCGCCTTCGAGCGTTTGCACAAGATTGGGGCGCAGCGCGTCTTTGAGCAGCAGCGTCATGGCGCCGGTGGCCTTGAGATCGCGTGCGCGGATGGGCTGCCGTGACGCCCCGACGGTGGAGCCCACGAGAATATTGCCGAGCCGCCGCTCCAGATCGGCCGCGTCGGAGGCAAGGGCGAGAATGGCCATGACCTCGCTGGCGGGGATGATCACCCAGCGCTCTTCGCGCACGGTGCCGTTGCCGCTGCCGAGTCCGATGACGGCGTGGCGCAGTGCGCGATCGTTCATGTCGATCGTGCGTGGCCAGGCGATGCGTTTGGTGTCGAAGCCGAGGGCGTTGCCGTGCTGCAGATGGTTGTCGAGCAGGGCGGCGAGCAGGGAGTGCGCACTCGAGATGGCGTGAAAGTCGCCGGTGAAGTGCAGGTTGATGTCGTCCATCGGGAGCACCTGCGAGTAGCCGCCGCCTGCCGCTCCGCCTTTCACGCCAAAGACCGGACCGAGACTGGGTTCGCGCATGCACAACACCGCGTTGGTGCCGATGCGGCGGAGCGCCTGTGTGAGTCCTACGCTGACCGTGCTCTTGCCTTCGCCAGCCGGCGTGGGGCTGATGGCGGTGACGAGCACAAGCCGGCCGCGTGCGGGCTGCGCGGCAAGCGACAGTGGCAGTTTGGCCTTGAAGCGTCCGTACTGGTCGATGTCGTCGGGGGCGAGTCCGAGATCGGCGGCGACGTCGGTGATCGGGCGCATGCGCGCGCTTTGCGCGATGTCGATGTCGGACGGAACAGCGGGGCGTAGCACGACGTGCGACTCCGGGGGATGGCGTGGCGGGGGCCCAGCGATCGTGCGCCGCGAATGTGGGCGAACGGCAACAATGGGAAGTAATGCAACCGACGGGTCCGGCGCTCCCGTGATCGGTGGTCAGGGTGCATGTTGCGTGCGTGCGCATTCCTTCCCTCCGCCCGTCCTTCCGTCTGTGAGCCGTCGTTCGGCCGCGCTGCTGGCCCTTTGCGCTCTCGCCGCCTGCTCCCGGGTCAGCGAGCGCTCGCCCAATGCGGCCGCGGAGGATGCGCTGTCTGCGACTGCGCTGTCTGCGGATGCGCGCTCGGCGGCTGCGACGCGCCAGACGCTGGACGGCACGACGGTGCGGGAGGCGGAGCGGGCGTTGTCGTCGTGGCTGTCGGCGGCACGCGAGGTGAAGGAGACCGGCGAGGCGGGCGCGGGCGGTATGTCGGCGCTGGCGGCCGATCCGGCCTGCGATGACGGTGGCGGGTCGTGGTTTCCCACGACGCTCCTCGCCGATTTCGTGCTGCTTCCGTCGGAAACGCGCGGCGATACGGTTGTTGGGCGCGCCGAGGTGGTGACCGTGGCCGAACAGGACATCGACCGGCAGGCGCGGGACCGGTTTGTGGCGCGCCAGCGGATTCAGCGCGCCGTACTGGAGTGGGATGTCGTACCAGCGGAGAACGGGTCGTGGGCCATTTGCAACGGGCTGCGGTTCGGATATCGCGGCTCGGACAGTCTGACGACGTGGCGTCCGGTCGGCAGTTCGTATCAGACCGCGCGGCAGCTCGCGGAGTCCCTGTTCATCGCTGCGCGTCATGTTTCGTCCACGACTTCGTCTCCACCATGATCATTTCGGTTTTCGGCGCCTCTGGTCGCGCCGGTCGCGCCTTCATCACCGCGGCCAGCGCTGCGGGGATTTCGCTTCGACTGCACTATCGGTCGGCCCCCGAGGACGAGGCGCCGCCGCTGGCGACGGTCATTGTTGGCGCGCTGACCGATCCGACGGCCGTGCGCGAAGTGCTACGTGGGGCGAGCGCGGTGGTCGTACTGTTCGGTCCGCGACCCAAGGCGCGCCATGTCTTCACGGCCAAGGCCACGAAGGCGATTATCGAGGGCATGCAGGCGCAGGGGCAGCGGCGACTACTCTGCCTGACCGGTGCGATGATCGGCGACAGTGCCGCCAACCTCTCGATTCCCATGCGCACACTGGAGTTCGCGATCCGCCGCATCGGCGATGAAGAGCAGGCCGACGACCGGGCGGCGCAGGAGCGCGTGGTACGGTCCAGCAAACTCGATTGGACGCTGATCAAGCCGCCGCGCCTCACCGATAGCACCGAAGCAACGCGTGTACGGGCCGCGACCGATCTCACCGTGGGACTTCGCAGCCGTATCAGTCGCGCCTCGCTTGCCGCCTTTTTGCTCGACGAGATCCACGAGAAGCGCCATATCCAGCAGTCGGTCTATCTCGACGGTGACGCGTGATCAACGTGCGTGCCGCATGTCATTCGCAGCTGCAGCATTTCTCCAGACTCTGACCCCGACGCAAATGGCCGACGTTCGCAAGTTGGTGTGGGATGAAGTCCCCCTCGAAGAGCTTAATCCGTTGATCAGCCGTCGCTTGATCACCTCGGAGCGGATGATGCTCGCGCATGTGTTGCTCAAGAAGGGCGCCATCGTGCCGGCGCACGATCATCACAACGAGCAGTTCACCTACATCCTCTCCGGCACGTTGCGTTTTTGGATCGGCGCGCATGCGGATGCGCCGGGCGACGTGTATACCGATGTGCACGCCGGTGAAGTGCTGGTGATTCCATCGCATGTGCGCCACCGCGCCGAAGCGCTCGAAGATACGCTGGACGTGGATGTGTTCGATCCGCCGCGCGCTGACTGGCTCGACGGCAGTGACCAGTATTTGCGCGAGACCAAGTAGCCATGGACTTCGGGATTCGTGGCAAGGTGGCGCTGGTGTGCGGTGCGAGTCGCGGTATCGCGTACGCCACCGCCGAAGAGTTGGCGCGTGAAGGTGCCAGTCTCGCCATCTGCTCGCGCGACGCCGACTCGCTTGCCCGCGCCACCACGCGCCTCGAAGCGCTCGGCGTACCGGTCTTTGCCGTGGTTGCCGATCTCAGCACCACCGAGGGGATCGCGCGTGTCGTCGACGGCGTCATGGCGCACTACGGGCGGGTGGATATTCTGATCACCAACACCGGCGGTCCACCAACCGGTGCCCCGATGGAACACCAGTGGCCGGCGTGGGAGCAGGCGACGCATCTGTTGCTGCGCAGCGTCGTTGAACTTACGCGTGCGTTCGTGCCCGGTATGCGTGAACGCAAGTGGGGGCGCGTCGTTGCCATTACCTCCAAGGCCGTGAAGTATCCTGTAAACGCGCTCGTGCTCAGCAACAGTCTGCGTGCGGCAGTTACCGGCTATTTGCGTACGCTCGCCACCGACGTGGGCGTGGATGGCGTGACGGTCAACAGCGTGTTGCCAGGCATGACCGATACCGAACGGCTGGGCGATCTGGCAAGCGCCACCACGGCGCGCACCGGCGCGTCGAAAGAAGCCGTGTACGACGGCTGGCGTGCCGGTATTCCGGTCAAGCGACTCGGTCGCCCCGACGAACTCGCCGCGATGATCACCTTTTTGGCGTCGGATCGCGCCGGTTTTGTGAATGGTCAGGCGATCTGCGTGGACGGCGGCGAAGTCGGCACGTTGCTGTAGCAGCTCCGCGCGTCATTCGTTCACTCATTCACTCGTTCATTCACTCGTTCATTTCCTCACGTTCGTTCACACTTCTTCGCGAACACGCTCGATGGCCATTCCTGAAACGCCCTACATCTGGAAGAACGGCAGCTTCATTCCCTGGGCCGATGCGCATGTGCACATCCTCAGTCATTCCGTGCAGTTCGGTTCGGCGGCGTTCGAGGGGATTCGCTGCTACAGCACGCCCAAGGGGAGCGCCATCTTCCGGCTGCGCGAGCATCTGCAGCGGCTCATTCACTCGTGCCACATTTATCGCACCGAGATTCCGTACTCGATGGATGAACTCATCGAGGCGTGTCGCGCAGTCGTGGTCAAGAACGAGGTCAAGTTCTGCTACATCCGCCCCATGGTGGTGCGCGGACTTGGCGCGATGGGTATGGCGCCCAACGACAGCCCCATCGAAGTGTACGTCCCCTGCTGGCCGTGGGGCGCATATCTTGGCGAGGACGCATTGGCCGCCGGCGTAGACGCGTGCGTGTCGAGCTGGCATCGCATGGCGCCCAACACGGTACCGTCGCTGGCCAAGATCGCCGGCAACTATCTCAGCGGACAGTTGATCAAGACCGAAGCGATGGCCAACGGCTACGCCGAGGGGATCGCACTCGGACCGGGCGGCATGGTCAGCGAGGGGGCGGGGCAGAATGTCTTTCTCGTGCAGGACGGCACGCTCATCACCACGCCGTTGGATGGGACGCTGCTCAGCGGTATCACGCGCTCGAGCATCATCGCGCTGGCGGCACGCGCCGGTATTCCGTTCCGCGAGCAGGCCATTCCGCGCGAAATGCTCTACACCGCCGACGAAGTGTTCTTTACCGGCACCGCAGTGGAGCTCACACCGGTGCGCAGCATCGATCGCATTCGGGTCGGCGGTGGCAAGCCGGGGCCGATCACGCTGCAGGTGCAGAAGGATTTCCTCGACATCGTGCACGGTCGCGCCGAGGACACGTTCGGCTGGCTCACGTACGTCGCGTGAGTCGCTGAGTGGCGCTTTCATCCACGATGTACGTGTTCGAGATCCAGCTCGCGCATGTGGATCGTGGCGTCTACGAAACGTTGCAGTTGCGCGTGCCGATGCACCCGTCGGAATCGGCGGAGTATTTCGTCACGCGTCTGCTGGCGTACTGTCTCGAGTACCAGGAAGGCATCGCCTTTTCGCGCGGCATCTCCGATCCCGACGAGCCATCGCTGGCGGTGCGCGATCTCACCGGTGCGCTCAAGGTGTGGATCGAGATCGGGGCGCCCGATGCCGCGCGATTGCACAAGGCCAGCAAGGCGTCGCCGCGTGTGGTCGTGTACACGCACCGCGATCCGGCCCAGCTGCAGCGGCAGCTCGCCGGCGAGCGCATTCACAAGGCGGAATCCATTGCGGTGTACGCGGTAGATCGGGAGCTGATCGCGGCGTTCGTCGAACGGCTGGATCGTCGCATGAAACTGGAACTGTCTTACACCGACGGCACGGTGTATCTCGTGCACGATGGTACCACCCTGAGCGGCAGCATCGAGCAATGGCCGTTGCAGCCCGCCTGATCACCAATGTCCGGAGTGTCCCACGCATGCGACTGAACTCTCTGCGGTTTGCC
>JBBQSM010000185.1:0-8573 GCA_038234895.1 Gemmatimonadales bacterium | reverse complement strand
TCGTCGGCGATACGGTAGCTCGCAACGCTGCCGCCACTGTAGTTGGCAACGAACGCAAATCGACCGGAGCGATCGACCGAGACGTAGCAGGGATCTGCACCGAACGATGACACACGGTTGATCTCGGTGAGCGCACCATCGACTTGCACGCGATAGGCGGTGAGCGATCCACTGGATTCGCCGCCGTAGTCGCCCACTTCGTTCACGGCGTACAGAAATGCGCCACTTGGGTGCACCACGACGTATGACGGATTCACCGTCGTGGCGACCGGCTCGGCGGGTGACAGCGTTCCGTTGCTGGCATCGAACACCGAACGGTAGATGCCCGAGCTGGTACAGTCCTGCTTTTCGTTGCAGGCCCACCCCTGCGTGTACGTCCCGATGTACAGCGGGTAGCGGTTCGCGCCTTCTGCGGGGGATGCCATGTCGGAGCGAGAGTCGGATACTGTGTCGGATACCGTGTCGGCGGCGTTACCCGGACCACACCCGATGGCCGCCACGAGCAGTGCAGCACGGAGCGTAGCGGTGCGCGCCATGGTGCGCAGGAGGAGAGTGCGTTCCATTGGTGAGGTCGTCGAGGGGAGTCGCAGGTACTGCGGCGAAGTTGCCTCTCGCGCTCGCGCACGGAAGCGTCGATTCAGGCCGCGCGATTCGCGCTGAGAACCGGTCGGTTTCGCCGCGCCAGCAGCGCCTTCACGTGATCGCGCTGCAACTGATACAGTCCGCCGCCAAAGGCACAGGCGCCAATCGTGAACGCGAGCATGAGGAGGCTGGCCCCGTAGTCCGGGTGCCAGCCTCTTGTTGCTTCCAGCAGGAGCGATACGCCGCCGCCCCAGCCAAGCACGCGTGGTGCGATGTCGCGGTAGCGCAGCAGATCGCGTCCGTAGAACTCCGCGATCACGTAGCCCACGAGGGTGAACGCCGCCATGTGCTCGAGCATCAGATAAATGATGCGGTTGGTGAAGGCGACGCCGGGTGGCAGGAGTGCTAGCGTGAACTGGAACGGCGCGGTGGCGGTGTCCAGCGGCCACAACGACGACAGGGCGAGATAGGCCGCGAAGAGCGGCAGCACGAGACGCAGCGTGGGGAGTTCGAAGCGACGGTTGCTGGCGGTTGCCTCTGCGCGGCGATGCGCGCGCGCCGTGGCAATGCTGCGCAACCACGCGCTGCCCACGGTGAGGGCGGCGGTGCCCGCCATAAGGCGCGGGTCGCCGAGGGTGGCGGGCAGCAGCGCCACCACAAACCAACCGAAGGCCGCGAGCAGCAGCCAGCCACGCGCAATGCCGCGTGACGGAGAGAGATAGGCTGCGTGCACGGTGCCCAGAATACCGCCGGCAAAGAGCGCGATGGGGAGGACGAACCAGGCGCGCGATGTACCGGCGCCGACCAGTCCCATGAGCCAGGCCAGCGGTACCAGCAGATACACCAACGCCATCAGCGGCAGCTCGAGCGCGAGCGAGCGGACGGCATTCTCGCCTTCGATGCGTCGGACCGCGACGGTATAAACCCAGGCGCCCAGCCCCGCGCCGGCCGCGTTCGTGGCCACGTCGAACAACGATGAGTAGCGGGTGGCCTCAAAGAGCTGCGAGATCTCGACGGCCGCACTGAGCCCGGCGCCCAGCAGCAGCACGCGTCCGATCGATACCGGCGTGCCGGCCGGCCGGGTGAGCTGATACACGAAGCCAAAGGGGAAGAACATGACCACGTTCATGATCAGATCCGACCAGCTCCAGATGGACGTCAGTCCATGCAGCGGCGCGGCGGCGAACTGGAAAGGCGCCAGTGTGATGATCCCCATCATCACGGCCAGATAGCCGAGCGTCGCGCGCCCCAGCCGGGCGGCAGTGATGTCGGAGGCGCGGCGCGTACGCGGGGCGGTGGATCGCATGCAGCAGAGTATCGGCAGGTCCGTGGCATTCGTGGCTATCTTTGAGGGTCCCCTCACCCCGCCTCATATGCGATCTCCGTCTGTTCGTCTCGCGCTCCGTGGTGTCGTTGCCGCGTCGGCGCTGCTGGTTCCCGCGCTCACCCTGCCGGCACAGGCGGGCGGCCGACCGACCGCGGCCCGCCAGGCGACCAATTTGGGCGCCGCCATGCCTGCCCTCGACTCGACCACGTTCTCCGCGCTGTCCTGGCGCAACATCGGCCCGTGGCGGGGCGGCCGGTCGGTGGCGGCGGTCGGTCTGGCCTCTAACCCCATGACCTACTTTGCCGGCTACACCGGTGGAGGTCTCTGGCGCACCGACGACGCGGGCAACAGCTGGCGCAATATCTCCGACGGGCAGTTCAAGACCAGTTCCGTGGGCGCGATTGCCGTGGCGCCGAGCGACGAGAACGTGATCTATGTGGGGATGGGCGAGCATGCGATTCGCGGACAGTCGTCCACCTATGGCGACGGCGTCTACAAGAGCACCGATCAGGGGCGCACCTGGTCGCACATCGGGCTCACGGCCACGCGACAGATCTCGGCCGTCCGTATTCATCCCAACAATCCCGATGTCGTGTACGTGGCGGCGCAGGGCGACCGCTGGAAGGGCACGCCTGACCGCGGCATCTACCGCACGACCGACGGTGGCAAGAGCTGGACGCTGGTGCTCAAGGGCGAGAACGCAAACAGTGGCGCGTCTGATCTGTCGATGGACCCCACCAACCCGCGCATTTTGTACGCGGCCATGTGGGATCATCAGCGGTCGCCGTGGACTGTGCGCAGCGGTGGCCCGGGCAGCGGTATTTGGAAGTCGGTGAACGGCGGCGACACGTGGACGCGTAGTCAGGAAGGCTTGCCCAAGCTGGTCGGGAAGATCGGCGTGTCGGTGTCGCCGGCCAATCCGGATCGGGTGTACGCGATTGTCGAAGCGGAAGTGGGCGGACTCTTTCGCAGCGACGATGCCGGGAAGACGTGGCGTCAGCAGTCGAGCGACCGGCTGATTCAGACGCGGTCGTGGTACTACATGAATGTCACGGCCGACCCGAAGAACGCGGACGTGGTGTGGGTAACGAATGCACCGCTGCTCAAGAGCATCGATGGCGGGCGCACGTTTGCGAACGTGCCGGCGACGCACGGTGACAATCACGGCTTGTGGATTAACCCCACCGATTCGCGCTATCTGATCAACGCGAATGACGGTGGCGCGTCGATTTCACTCGACGGCGGCAAGAGCTGGAGTTCGCAGGACAATCAGCCGACGTCGCAGTTCTATCATGTGGCCGTGGACGATGCCTACCCGTACAAGTTGTACGGCGGTCAGCAGGACAACTCGAGTGTGATCATCCGCTCGCGCAGTGAAGGCGGCAGCATTGGCATTCGCGACTGGTGGGAAGGACCCGGCTGCGAAAGCGCGAATATGGGTGTGAACGCGAAGAACCCGCGCTATGTGTACGGCGGCTGCTACCAGGGCATCATCGAAGAGATGGACGCGAACACCAGTGTGGTGAGCGCGATCATGCCGTGGCCCGAAATGAACCTCACCGAGCCCACGGACAAGACGAAGTACCGGTTTAACTGGACGGCGCCGATTGAAGTGTCGATGCACGACGACAAGGTTGTGTACCATGGTGGCAACGTGCTTTTTCGCACGACCAACCGCGGGCAGAACTGGACACCCATTTCGGCCGACCTGACGCGCAACGACAAGTCGCGGCAGGGATGGGGCGGTGGCCCGATCACGAACGAAGGCGCCGGCGGCGAAGTGTACGCCACGATCGTGGTGATTGAAGAGTCGCCGCACGATGCCAAGACCATGTACGTGGGCACGGATGACGGTCTCATTCAGCGCACGCGCGACGGTGGTGCCACGTGGACGAACGTGACGCCGGCCGCGTGGGGCGACGGACTGGTGAACGAGATTGCGATTTCGCCGCACGATGCCGCGACGTTGTATGTGTCGTTCCGCAAAGATCGGCTGGGCGACCCGACGCCGCATGTGTTCGTGTCCAAGGACTACGGCGCGACGTTCACGCGCATCGTGAATGGTCTGCGTGATGGAGAGCCGGTGCGTGTGGTGCGCGAGGATCCGGTGCGCAAAGGCTTGCTGTACGCGGGCACGGAAACGGGCGTGTACCTGTCGTACGACGCGGGTGCCAAGTGGATGCCGTTCGTGGGCAACTTCCCGGTGGTGCCCGTGACCGACCTGCAGGTAAAGCACGACGATCTCATTGCCGCGACCGAAGGGCGTGCCTTCTGGATTCTGGACGATCTGTCGGTGTTGCGTCAGCGCGCCGACTCCGTCGAGAAGGCGGCGATGCATCTGTACACGCCGCGCGCCGCAATACTGGCCGGCAGCGGCGGCTTTGGTGCGCCACGCAACGCGGGACGCAATCCGCCGTACGGCGCGACAGTGAACTTCCGTCTTGCCAGTGCGCCGGATACGGCAGCGACCATCACGCTGGATTTTCTCGACGCACGTAACGCGGTCGTTCGCACCTTCACGACCAAGGGCGACACGGTCAACCGGCTGACGGTCAAGCCGGGGCTGAATGCGTTCTCGTGGAACCTGCGTCGTGCGGCACCCACGCGGTTGCCGGGCGTGCTGCTCTTTGGCGCGCCGAGCGATGGTGGGGCACGGGTGGCACCCGGAATGTACAGTGTGCGGCTCACGCTCAAGAGCGGTACCGAAACGGTCGTACGGACTTCTGCGCTCGAGATCAAGCCTGACCCGCGCAACGACGTCGCGGCCACGGTGGTGGCGGAGCGTGATTCCGTGTCGCGACTGCTGGCCACACGTATCACCGAGATTCACGATGCCGTGCTGCGTGTGCGCGATCTGCGGACGCAGGTGCAAGGGTACGTGACGCGCTCGAAGGAAACGAATGCGCCGGACACCATCGCCAAAGCCGGTCGCGCACTGAGCGGCAAGTTGGAGAAGCTCGATCCGCGGCTCACGACCAAGGCTGGCAACGGACAGGACATCATCAACTACGCCAACGGCATCAACGGCCAATACGGATTTCTGCTGGGCCAGGTGGAAGGGAATGCGACCGTGACGCAGCCGGTGCGTGACCGTCTCGTTGAACTCGAGAAGGTGTGGAGCGCGCTCAAGGCCGAAGTGGAGCAGGTGGAAACGATCGATGTGAACGCGTTCAACGCACTGCTGCAGGCGAACAAGGTGCCGGGCGTGATTGGGTCGGTGAAGGTGAAGGGGCCGATTTCGTGAGGCGCGTGACGCGCGTCCGACTGGTTTGTGCGGCGGCGATCGCTGGCGCCGCGTGGTCGCCGCCAGCGTTCGCGCAGGCGAAGCGCGGAGCGACCGTCCCGTACGTCCCCGCGGCCGGTGCCTGGGAGAAGCGGTCGGCCAACGCCGCCGGACTCGACTCGGCCAAGCTCGCCGAGGCGGTGAGGTTCGCGATCGCTTCGGAGAGCAAGAACACGCGTGATCTGGAGCTCAATCACTACCAAACGTTTGGTCGTGAGCCGTTGGGCGATCCGATCGGTCCGATCGCGCCGCGCGGCGATGCGACCGGTGTGATCGTGCGCGGTGGCTACATCGTGGCAGAGTGGGGCGATCCGTCCGCGGTGGAGATGACACACAGCGTGACCAAGAGCATGCTCTCCACCGTGGTAGGACTGGCGGTCGATCGCGGCCTCATTCGCAGTGTGCACGACACCGTCTCAAAAGCCGTGGGGCCGATCATGCGGGCGCGACCCAACGGCACCGGACTCGCCGCCGATTGGCCTGGTGATGCGCGTTGGCTTCGTCCGTTCGACACGCCGCACAACCGGCGGCTGACGTGGGATCATCTGTTGCGACAGGTCAGCGATTGGGAAGGCACGCTCTGGGGCAAGCCGGAATGGGCCGACCGTCCCTCGCAGCAGTCGGCGACGTGGACCACCCGTGCACGCGTCGAGCCGGGGAGCGCCTACGAGTACAACGACACGCGCGTAAATGTGCTCGCGTTGGCGGCGCTGCAGGTGTGGCGTCGTCCGCTGCCGGAAGTGCTGCGCGACGAGATTTTGGACCCCATCGGCGCGTCGCGTACGTGGCGTTGGTACGGGTACGACAATTCGTGGATCGTACTGGATGGACGTGAAGTGCAAAGCGTGAGCGGCGGCGGCCACTGGGGCGGTGGGCTGTTCATCAACGCGCATGACATGGCGCGGTTTGGTTTGCTCACGTTGCGCCGCGGCAAGTGGGGTGAGAAGCAGTTGCTCTCGGACGCGTGGGTCACGCAGGCGCTCACGCCGACCAAGGCGCAGCCCACCTACGGCTACATGAACTGGTTCCTGAACACCGATCGCCAGTACGTGAAGAGCGGGCCGCCGCAAGCATTCGTGCACGTGGGCAATGGCACCAACATCATTTATGTGGATCCGGTGAACGATCTCGTGGCTGTGGTGCGGTGGATCGAGAACGGCGCGGTGGACGGTTTCGTCCAGCGATTGCTGGCGTCGGTCTCGACCGGTGCGGGCACAACGGGCGGCTCTCGCCAGTGAGCCGGCACTGACGATGCGAGCGGATCGATGATGCGCGTTCGCACAGTGTGCGCCACACTCGCACTCCTGCTCGGCGCGTGCCCGCTCGCTGCGCAGGAGCCGGTGGCGCCGTCGCTTGGCCGTGTGCGCGGTGTCGTGTTCGACAGTTTGAACAATCGTCCACTGGCCGGCGCCGTGGTGCTCGTGTCCGGCTCGTCGCGTATCGGTGTGACGGACGATCGCGGCCTGTTCACACTGGACAGTGTACCGGCGGGCGCTCGCTCAGTCACCTTCTCCTCCCCCGCACTCGATTCGCTGGGGCTGTTCACGCTCGGCCGCGACATCACGGTGCAGGCAGGGCAAGAAGCGACGCTGGTGCTGGGCACGCCGTCGTTTCTCACGCTCTGGCGCTCGCTCTGTCCGCGCACGATCGCCGTACGGGGCGACAGCGGTATCGTGTATGGCAGCATTATCAATGCGGCCAACGATGCGCGTCTGCAGGGCGCACGCGTGATCGTGTCGTGGTGGTCGATCGAATCGATGGGGACGCAGGTGGCGATGGATCGTCCGGTGAGCGTGGCGCGCACCGACAGCACAGGCAATTACTACGCCTGCGGTGTGCCCTCCGATGTGGCACTGACGGTGGAGATCGGTGCCGGAGCACTGGCCGCGGGGAACGCGGAACTACAAATCGGCGTGTCGCGCATCAGCCGGCGGGACTTCTACGTGAGCAGCGAGATGCACGTCCCGGAGATCGACTCGACGCCGCGCGCACCAAGCCGCATGGGCGCACCGGTGCTGCGCATTCGCGCGCGACCGCGCGGCACGGCGACGTTGCGGGGACTCGTGCGTGACGCGAAGGGCGTGCCGGTCGCGAACGCATTGATCACACTGCCGAGCGCGGATACGAGCGGACGCTCGGACGTCGAGGGACGATTCGAAGTGAAGGGCCTGCCGGCGGGCACGCAGCTGTTGCGCGTGCTGAAACTGGGCAATGGGCCGCTGTCCGCGCAGGTCGACCTGCGACCGGGACGCGTCACCGACGTCACGCTTGACATGCCGCCCGCGACAGTGCTCGCGCGCGTGAACGTCGTGGCAGACCGGAAGAGCAGCGCGGTGCGGCAGGCCTTCGAGGACCGTCGCAAAACCGGTTTTGGCTATTACGTGGGCGAAAAGGAGTTAGTGGGGCGGACAGACATGGCCAGTGCGCTGCAGGGGTTGCCTGCGTTGCAGGTGCAGCGTCGTGGGGTGCTTGCCAGCATTCTCATCACGCGCGGTGCATCGGTGTGCATGCCCGATGTGTTTCTCGATGGGCGGCAGTCATCCACGGATGAAATCACGTTCTATCGCGCAGAGGATGTGTACGGCATCGAGGTGTATTCGCGTGCCCAGACCGTGCCGGCGCAGTTCATCACGACCAACAACTGCGGTGCCATCATTGTCTGGACCAAGCAGAACAGGTGAGGTGCAGCCGGATGTGCGGCATTTCGCGTTCGTGCGGGGTCGGCGGTAGCTTTCAGAGATGAGCGAAGACCGCGTAGCCACGCTGCGGGAAGAGATCGCGAACGCTGCCACCCACGGCGTCGGGTTTGTCGCGAGTCTGATTGGCGTGCCGATCCTCGTCCTCACCGCAGCAGCGCGCGGTGAGCGACTGACGCTCATCGGCGCGAGCGTCTTCGGTGCCACGCTGCTCGCGCTGTATGCGGCATCCACGCTGTATCACGCGATCCCGCATCCGACACTCAAGCAGCGGCTGCGTGTGCTGGACCACGCCGCGATCTACCTGCTCATTGCCGGCACCTACACCCCGTTCACGTTGGGCGTGTTGCGCGGCGTGTGGGGATGGACACTGTTTGGCATTGTATGGACGCTGGCCGCACTCGGCGTGCTGTTCAAGGTGTTCTTCGGCCCGGGATGGCAGCGCGCGTCCACGACCATGTACATCGGCATGGGATGGCTGATCATCGTGGCGCTGAAGCCGCTCATGAATGCCCTGCCGACCATGGGTTTGCTGCTGCTCGCAGCGGGCGGACTGTTCTACACCGGCGGCTGTGTGTTCTACCTGGCGCGCAAAAGTTGGTCGCATCCGGTGTGGCATGTGTTCGTGATGGGCGGCAGCGCGTGCCACTATTTCGCCGTGCTCTGGTACGCTGCCCCGGCCGCG
>JBBQSM010000184.1:0-8785 GCA_038234895.1 Gemmatimonadales bacterium | reverse complement strand
ATCGAGCGAACGGTGCGTCGCCGCGATCACCCGCACGTCCACATGCGTGCACTTGGTGCCGCCAACCCGCATCACTTCGCCGCTTTCCAGCGCGCGGAGCACCTTCGCCTGGGCAAGGGGTCCCAGATCGCCGATTTCGTCAAGAAACAGCGTACCGCCATTTGCGGATTCAAACAGGCCGGCGTGATCCTTCACCGCGCCGGTGAATGCGCCGCGGGTGTGGCCAAACAGCTCGCTCTCCACCAGCTCCGACGGCAACGCCGAGCAATTGAGTGCGACGAACGGCTTGTGTCGCCGCGCGCTTTCGTCGTGCAGCGCGCGCGCCACCAACTCCTTGCCAGTGCCGCTCTCGCCGGTCACGATCGTCGTGACATCGGTGCGCCCGACGCGGCTGATCATGCGGAAGCACTCAAGCATGGCCGGTGTCGAGCCCAGCATGCCCCGGAATCCGGCGTCCAGATCGGCCGACGGCTCAGCGGCCGCCAGCCGGATCTCGCGCATCGAGTCCGCACGACGGATAAACGTCAGTGCTTCGTCCGCGCGCACCGGCTTCGGCAAGTAATCGCACGCGCCACGGCCAAAGGCCTGGCGCGGCGAATGGGGCGCATCAGGGGCGGTCAGCAACGCCGTCAGCGTCTTCGGGTGTGACCGCTGCATCGCATCGAGCAGCGTCAACCCGTCACCATCAGGGAGAGTCTGGTCGGTGATCAACAGATCGATCTGGGCACGCGCGACCTGCTCCAGCAGCCCCAACAGACGCGAGGCATGCAGCACTTCACGACCCGACGCCTCGAACGCCGCGCGTAACGTCCCCAAGGTCTCCAGATCATCAGTGACGATCAAAATGCGCTGCAGCCGATCGGGCGCGTCGCGCTCGTCGGGCTCCATCGCCGGCAGCGCACCGCTGCGCGCACGGGAGACCCGAGGCACTACGCTCGACCCGGAGTCGGGACGGACGCGGGACCGCGTGGACGGCTGGAACAGCGCAGCGTGTGTCATTATATGAATCCCCGTAGCTGGCGAATGGAAAACAAAAAGGCGCGACGGATGCTCGACTTCGAGCAAACCTTCGCGCCTTCGACTACCGGGTCTTGCTCCCGGACGTCAAGGTTGGCCGTTCAAAGCGGCCCTATGTCGTGCTGCAACTGCTGGTGGTAAGCGAACGGTACCGCGTGGTGCTACGTGAGCGCTGCATCTACCGTCGATGCGCTGTCATTCTAACCCCACACTAAGAAGTATGGTTCCGGACCGGGGAAGTTCAAGACCTGCAGCGCTAGACATGCTTCGCGAGTAGCTCCAGTCGGTGCCGTAAATCACCAAGTGCTTTCGACTTGAAGGTACCCTTGGTCTCCTCCAGCACGCCGATCGTCTCCTCGATCGCCTCCTGCAGCTGCGCGCCGCGCGGGCAATTGATGAGCTGACAGGGGTGTTGCTGCCCGCCTCCCTTTCCCGCCAACGCCTGTCCCAATTGCTCGAGGTCGGACAGCGACCCCATCACACTCCGCAGGGTCATGGCCAGAAACAGATCGATCCCGGTCTTGGGGTCGCCACCCGGCGGCTTGGGCTGCGCTTCCAGGGTGCGACGATAGTCGCGCAGTCGCGATTCCGCGTCCTGCAGCACCTGGTACGAACGGAAACGCGCCACCGCTCCCGACACGCGGGCCAGCAGTGTCGCGAAGTCCACCGGCTTGACCAGGTACGCCGTCACCGGCAGTTCAATACACGCGACGGCCGACCGAACCGACGGAAACCCGGTGATGATGATGATCGGCAGGCCGCCGCTCAAATGCGACACCTGCTGTACAAGATCCAGATCGGCGTTCCCCGGCATCTCCAGATCGGTGATGAGCAGATCGAACGCCTCCTTGGTGATCGCCGCAACCGCCGACGGCGCATCTTCGACGGTCACCACCTCGTAGCCTTCACGCCGCAGCAGCTCGGCCGTGGAGTTCAGAAACGTCGCTTCGTCATCTGCGATCAGAATACGCCCACGGCTCATCGCAGGACCCCCGTTTCTATAGGTTGCATGGGAAGACGAACCTCGAACATGGTGCCGCCCTCGGGCCGATCATGTACCCGCACATACCCGCCGACCGCCAGCACCGACTGCCGAACGAGTGAGAGTCCGATGCCCATCCCACCGGTCTTGATCGATCGGTTTTTTGTACTGAAGAATGGTTCGAAAATACGCTCGCGAATGTCCTCGGGCACGCCGGGCCCCTCGTCAGCCACACGGATCACGCACCACCCGTCCTCTTCCACGGCGGACACCTCAATGGCACCATTGGGCGGCGTCGCATCGAGCGCATTCTGCACCAGATTGTACAGGGTCTGGCGCAACAACGCATCCGGTACCGGAACGAGTGACGGCGCACGTGAAACATCGGTGGTGATGCGCACCTGACGCGAGATATTCACCTGCTCGAGAAAACTCACGGCATCGCCGATCGCGAGAATCACCGACGATTGCGCGCTCATCTCCTGGTCCGGGCGGTACGTCTCGTACAATTGCCGCGTCACGGCGGCGATCCGCGCGATCTCACGCTCAATGGCCCCCACAAAACGGTAGTGCGGATGGCTTTCGGGAATGCCATCCCGCACCAGCAGAAACGCGTTCTGGATGCCGGCCAGCGGGTTGTTGATCTCGTGGGCCACGCGCGCCGCCAACTGCCCCATCGTGGTCAGTGCCCCGATCAGACGCAACGATTCCTGCGTACGTGAGCGATCGGTCAGGTCGTGCCCTTCGGCCAGTACTTGCACCACGTGCTCGTTCGCATCGCGAATCGGCCGCATGGAGAAATCGGTCGTGGCATCGGTGTCATCGGCGCGACGCGTCGCCACCTCGAATCGCGTCGTCTCCCCACCGGCCACCCGCTGGAATCGCTCCTGCACCCGTGCCGGCGTGCCATCGGTTGCGTTCCACCACGACAGTCCGGCGAACGTGGTGCCGCGCATCTCCTCCACGGAGCGCCCCGCGAAATCGGCCGCCGCCCGGTTGGCCTCGAGAATGGTGCCGTCGAGATCAAGCAGCAACTGCAACTGGAACGCGCTGTCGAACATCGCGCGAAATCGGCGCTCGCCGCGCTCGAGCGCTTCCTTGGCCAGCGCCCGCTCCGTGATGTCGGCGGAAATGCCAAGCAATCGCGCCGGCTGTCCGTCGATGGTGCGATCGATGACGCGTCCGCGTTCCACGAACGTGTGCCAACTGTCGTTGCTCGCGCGCACGCGATACTCGCACTCGAACACCTCGGTCTCTCCCCGAATATGCGCGCGCAGCGCATCGCTCACACGCGCCGCGTCGTCAGGGTGCATGAGAGCGGACCAGACGGACGCATCACCGTTGATGAACGCTGGATCGTAGCCGAGCGCGCGCACCAACGCCCCACTGCGATGCGCATGGCCGTTGAGCAAATCCAACTCCCAGACACCGTCGGTCGACCGCTCAATCGCACGCTGCATGCGCGCCATCCCGACTTCGCTGGCCTGCTCCCACCGCTTCCGCGACTGCCACAACGTCGCAGCCGCCAACCCGGCCACAGCCAAGCCGAGCAGCAACAGCATTTCAGGAAACGTCGATCGCACCGGCACCGGATCAGGCGTAAACGTCAGCGTGATATGCCGCTCACCCAATTGCAGATCGGAGCGTAACACCGCCCCGCGCGAAGATCGCGCGCGCCCCGCCACGAGCGAATCCCCGATGAAGGCGCGAATCGCGAAACCGCTGCTGGTGTCGCTGGTGAAATCAGCCAGCAACGCGGCCTCGGACACGAAGGCGGTCAGCACGGCGGCGCCCGTTGGTGCCTCGGCCACCTGATGCACCAGCACAATCCCGGTTGGTTCAATGGCGCGTACCTGCATGGATATCGACCGGTCGCGCACCCACTCGCGTAACGTCGACGCCAGTCCCGGCGCCAGCGAGGTATCCGCCGTACCGCGCAATATCCTACCGGTCGAATCGAACCAGAGCACGCGCTGCAGACCCACCGTTTCTGCGGTCAGCCGCGACACCGAGGTGTCCCAGAGCGGCACGTCACTTGTGGCCGACTGGAGATACAGCCCGATGCGCATGACCGAACGTTCGATGACATCGAACTGACGGAGGATGGCGCGCTGCACCGCGTCGGACGCGATCTCTGCACGCGCGCGCGACTCCGCCTCTTCACGACCGATCAACGACTGCCAGAACACCAGCATCAACAGTGCGCCAGTGACGCCAACGGCGACTGGCAGCCATCGCGGCGGCGCGACGCCGCGTGGTTCCTGCGCCGCCACGTAACGCAGCAACCCAGCACTGAGCGCGATCTGTCCGAGCAGCGTACTCAGCGACACCTGCGCGATGCGACGTCCCAGCGCGGTCTGCAGCAGATCGCCCAGCTCGGCCAATACCAACACCCCGGCAATCGCCAG
Organism: Gemmatimonadales bacterium; assembly: GCA_038234895.1. Taxonomy (GTDB): domain Bacteria; phylum Gemmatimonadota; class Gemmatimonadetes; order Gemmatimonadales; family Gemmatimonadaceae; genus Gemmatimonas. The sequence goes on along the minus strand of JBBQSM010000184.1, from coordinate 4,378 downwards.
CAGCATCGCGCCGATCGACCCAACAATAACCAGCGTGCGATGCGCCGACGGCGCTCTCGCGGTGATGCCCAAGGCGATGGCAAACGATCCGAACATGATCGACACCACGACGGCCATCCCCAACGGTTGTTCGGGACTGACGACACCGACCACCAACCCCACCACGCTGGCGAGCAGCGTGATCGCCGCCGCGACCATCGCCATCGTCCGTCGACCGAGCCACAGCAGCAACAGGCCGGCCGCGCACACGAACAGCAGCGCGTTACTCAGCGGACGCACCGCGGAAAATCCAAGCTGCGGTTGACCGAGCGCGGGCATGTGCAGCAACACCGCCAACAACCCGGGTACTCCCGTCGCCGCTGTCAGCATCGCCAGCGCGGGCACTACGGGTCCGCCGCTTCGATCAGGAGATGTTCGCACCGGGCTCATATGCTGTTCGAGTCAGTCCGGGAATCGCGCAGGTGCCGTCGATCAGGTATCGCCGAGTCGCAGCCAGCGACGCACTTCGGGCGGCGTGAAGAGGTGCAGACGATCGAGCAGTGCGGTCGGCTCCGATTCCACCACCAGCCACTCATGGGGCGCCCCGCGCAGAAAACCTTCCTCTTCGACGTTCGCCATCAGCTGCACCAGCGGTTTCCAGTAGTCCAGCACGTTGAGCAGCCCAAGTGGCTTGCAGTGGACGCCAAGCTGCGCCCAGGTCCACGTCTCGAACAACTCCTCGAGTGTCCCCAGTCCGCCCGGCAGCGCCACAAACGCATCCGACAGCTCGGCGAGCATCGCTTTGCGTTCGTGCATCGAGTCCACAATGCGCAGCGCGGTGAGGCCGCTGTGCGCCACTTCGCGCTCCACCAGCGCATGTGGCATCACCCCAATCACTTCGCCGCCCGCCTCCAGCGCCCCGTCGGCCAGCGCGCCCATCAGGCCGGTGCGCCCGCCGCCATACACCACGGCCAGCCCGCGCTCGGCCATCTCGCGACCCATGGTGCGCGCTGACTTCATGTACTCCGGGCGCACCCCTTCGTTCGAGGCGCAATACACGCAGATCCGTTCCATGGCTGCAACCTAACGCCGCCACCCGCTTGCCGTGGGCACTCCAACAGCGTGGTTAGCGCACATGGTGCTGTTGTAGTGCGCCCATACGTCGCACCGCGCCCCACAACACCACCGCGGCAATCAGCGGCCCGGTGCAGGCGACCATGAGCACGGCCACGTCGGCAGCGCCGCGCACGCGCGACGCGTTCCACCAGACCGCTTGGACGATCGTCAGCACGGCGTCGGCGCTTAACGCGATGGCGACCACTCGGGCCAGCCAGCGCTCGCGCGTGTGACGTTGCCAGCGCATCGCCGCAAAGAGCGCCACGTCGAAGCAGACCCACGCCACCTGCACCGCGCGCGACGGAAACCAGGGAAACACCGGTGCGAGTATTAGCAACAGTGTCCACGGCACCAGCAACCACTCGAGGAACTGCAACAGCGGCGTCGGTCCGCGCAACGCAGTGCGCACCCCAAATCGGAAGACAGAACCGTCGGCAAAAGCGCGCAGACCATCCAACATGGCCACGGCGCCGACCGATTCATGTGGGAACGCGAGGTACATAGGCTCCCACTGGCGCGGACGCAGTTTGCGCTTGAAGGCCGCCAGCCCGGCGAAGTTAAAGAAGGGGCGCGAGAGCTGCCGTGCCGCCCGCAGCCACGCGTTCACCTCGCCCGATAGTGGCGCCAACCCTAGCGTCACCCACCGCACCCCGTCGTCGGCGAGCGCGCGCATGGCGGTGTCGATGAGCAGCTCAGACGTCCCGTTGGGAGCGGCCGGGTCGCGCAGCAGGTGCTCGAACAGCCAGCCGCCGCGCGCCGGCACCGGCGCCAATGACAACAGCGCCACCACGTCGCGCACCCCATTGGCTCCCTCACGCTCGGCGATCAGCACCTGTCGCGCCTCCGCGTGGTCAAAAGGAGCGACGTCCACGAGAAAGTGCATGGCGGCCATGGGTCGCGCCGCGTGCCAGCGCGTCACCAACGCGTCGAGGGACGCACGCAGCGGTGCCGCCGTGGTGGCAAAATCGCTTGGGACAAGGCGTCGTACGGTCACGCCCTTCGCGCGCGCGCGCCGCAGCTGTTCGCGCAACGATGCGTGCCCCTGTACTTCGTCGCCCCACTGCATCGGATCCCACACCGGCTGCTCGCCGATCTGCATGCGGCGGAATCGCGGCGACGACGCGAGAATGCCTTCGGTGGCAAAAAAGCAGGCCCGTCTGCCATGCCGCGCTGCGGCGTCGATGAAGCCCTCGCCAACCGCGAGGGTGTCGGCGGGAGCGGCGATCGGTTCCCCGGCGGCCACCCAGGCCGACCCGGTGTCAAAGTAGGCCACCATGCCGCGGTCGCCATCGAACCAATGCGCGAGCCCCCGCCCCAACAGCTGAAACGCCGTGCCTGTCCGTCCATACTGCGCAATGAGCGCCATGGCACGCGCATCGTCGCGCAGGGGCGCTTGTGGCGCCGCCCGGGGCACCGGTCGCTACTCCGTCGGCGGCAGTTCGCGCTCGAAGATGATCGTCATGCGCTGGCCGTCCTGCGCCAGCCGACCCGGCGTCCACCCCATACGGCTGCGCTCGTTCAGCAGGTCGGTCAACGCGTCTTCGTCTTCGCGGACGTGACGTGTGAGCCGGATGATCACCGCCTGATATTCCTTCATGCCGGCGAAGGTAGCGTGTGCCACGGGCTGCACGCTACCGTTGCTGCAGGCATTCCACGTGGTCTTTCGTTCCGTCCTCCTCTCTCGACTGCCATCGCGATGTTCGCCGAGACGGCTCCACCGTTCCCCATGCTCACCGTCGTGGATCATCCGCTGGTGCGCCACAAGCTGACGCTGCTGCGCGACCGCAGTACGCCGACCAAGCAGTTCAAGGAGCTGGTCGACGAGATCGCGATGCTCATGGCCTACGAAGCCACGCGTGATCTGGCGCTCGATCCGGCGCCGGTGGACACCCCACTCGAGCACACGACCGGCTGGGTGGTGCGCGGCAAGAAGCTCACCCTGGTGCCGATCCTGCGCGCCGGGCTGGGCATGGTCGAGGGGATCCTGCGCCTGATGCCGTCAGCGCGCGTGGGACACATTGGTCTCTATCGCGACCACGACACGCTCGAGCCGGTGGACTACTACTTCAAGGTGCCGGGCGATGTGAGCGAGCGGGATTTTTTACTGCTCGACCCCATGCTGGCCACCGGGGGCAGTGCGACGGCAGCGGTGCATTCGCTCAAGCGCGCGGGCGCCACGCGCATTCGCTTTCTCTGTCTGGTCGCGGCACCCGAGGGCGTGCGCCGGCTGACGCAGGAGCATCCGGACGTTCCCATTCTCGCGGCCTGTCTCGACCGTGAGCTGAACGCGCAGGGGTACATTCTGCCCGGGTTAGGCGACGCGGGCGATCGGCTGTTCGGAACGCGCTGACCGCGATAACCCCGACGACTGCGACGCGCTGATCGAGCGAGGTGACCGGGTCAGTCTACTGGAACCACTCGCGCGGCGACTTGCGCTGCTGCTGCGCCACCTCGAGCACCCACGCCTGCGCCATGGGCTCGGTGACTTCGTCGGGTACCCGATCGAACCACTCGCGCGCCTGGGCGTCGTCGCCGATGCGGCGCCACAACTCGCCGATCAGATACGTGAGCACGGCGCGCTCCTCGATCGCCACGCCGTCGAACGTGTCCAGTGCCTCGGCGAACCGCGCCGCCGCCTTCCGACGGAAGTACCGCTCCGCTTCGGTGTCGCGTTCGTCCACGCAACACCAGGCGGCGCGGAGATAGAGGTCGGCCAGATAGCGTGGCTCGTTCCCCTGCCATTCCGCCACCTTGGCGGCGTGATCGTACTTGAGTGACCCGGACGGCAGCTCCTGCTGCAACGACCGCGCCAGCTCGCCGCGCACACGATCGCGCAGGCGCTCACCCAGATCGACTTCGTCCGAGAAGTCGCGCTCCACACCGGCGTAGCCGCAGTGCGTGCACATGTGCACGAAGTACGGCAGCGGCTGCATGCCGGCGGCGCGTTCGTGGAAATCGGTGCGCTTCCCGCCAAAGGCGTTGGTCGCCACGACAGTCTGGGAACGGAACGCGTTCTCGCAGACAGGGCAGGTGAGGTCGATGAGATTGAGAGTGGTCATGGTCCGGTCCATCGTGCGGGGGTCGACTTGGAGTGTCGGCCGCATCCCGCGCGGAGTTGACCCTGTACGCACGATGTTGCCTCGGACGGGAACGACCTGTCTTGTTCGCCACGCGTGCGAGGGCTATGTTCCCGCGTCTTGTTCGGCGAGCATGATCGCGCCGGCCTCCCGCGTCCGGGTCGTTGATGTTGATCAATCTCATTCCAGATTTTCTTGCCGTACTC
>JBBQSM010000183.1:0-8842 GCA_038234895.1 Gemmatimonadales bacterium | reverse complement strand
GGGGGGTGCGACAGACCGATAACTGCATGCGGCGGCCGCTGCCGATCGTTGGTTCGGAGCTGTTGACGTAGAGGCGAATAGAGAGCGAGGGCGCCATGCGATGCAGCCGCGCCTCGATCGTCATCGGCTCTTCGTCCGTGGGCGCGTTGTACACGACCACCACTTCGAACCGCTGCTTATCCGGCAACGATTCGAGCGATTTGAGCAATTTGTCGATGTAATCGACCCGGGACGGGATCGTGAGGATGCTGAACGTCCACTTCGGGGTCCGATAAGCGGACTGACGCTCGATACTCTGGTCACGAGCGCTCATCGAGCGGCAACTCGGGAGAAGGAGTCGTGCATCATTGCTCTACCTCCGGATCCTACGGTGTCAGGGATGATCAGACGCGTCGTTCCGACGAGCCACGGCGGATCGCGATGTCGCACGGCACTTGCCGGCCATTCCGAAAACTCGAGCGCGATTCGCGGCGCTGCCTGTAGTCCACGTACACGTCGCACACGACATATGTGCCGCAGCGCACAACCCGCATTGTGAGTCCGCCTCGCCAGTGCAATGTCGCGTGAGCGCGCGCGTGCGGCAACCGCAGCCGGAAATACGCGGCCAATACGGGGATCAGGCGCAGCACCGATCACAGCCGCGGCGATGGACGGGTGCACCGAACATCTCACGAACCGGTAGCAAGCAATGAGAACAGCAATTCATCACTGGTGTGAACAGTTCGCGGGCGGTCGACGAACTGAACGGACTGCACGGCCATGAGAACCGCGCGCAAAATCACGCCGTGCAGGGAAACAATCTGCTCATTGAGCAGGCTGCGTCCACATCACTGGCCACCCTTTTCTACTGTACGTACAGGTCCCAGCAATGCACCGATGCAGCATCGACGCGGGCAATCAGTCGGCGCGCTTCGGCTCATCGCCAAGCTTCTGCTCGACCTTGCCAAGAGCCTGCTGTGCCTTGCCCTTGAGCTGCTCACCCTTGCCCTTGAGCTGTTCGCTCATATCACCGGTCAATTCCCCCGCAGCACTGCGCACGCGACCTGTTGCTTCGGTGATCGCGCCTTCGACACGATCTTTCGTCCCTTCGTCTTTCAAGTCGGACATGTTGTGTCTCCTGAATGAGAAATTCGTGCGCGCCGTCAGCCGCGACGCACGACCACGAGCTTTGCAAGTAGCGGGCCGCGCTGGCCGACCACGGCGTCTGCATAGCTGCATGCGCTGATCACCGGTCTGGCAGATGAACGCCCATCTGGACCGCGGGTACCATGCGTCGCTACACTGCCTCACTACACTGCCGGTTCGCGATTGTCTCTCCCGTACCCACCCACATGATCTCTCGCATTCAGTCGATTCACTATGGCACGTGCCGCCTCGTCGCGTTCGCGGGCATTGTAGCGCTGTCGATGGCGTCGACGCTTCAGGCGCAGGACGCCGCGGCGATGGCCAAGCCCACGGGTAAGTGGACGGCCAACATCACGCAGCTCGGCGAATTGCGCGGCGCCGCAGAGCTTTCGGTGCAGCCCCGCAACGACAAGGAGTCGCGCGCCCGTCTCTCGCTTCGCGCCGTGCCGATCAATCGGCAAATCGCGTGGGATATCGTGGCGGGACGCTGTGGCGATGAAGGCCGACCGGTCGCAGCAGCGGCAGCGTTTCGGCAGATCCTGTCGCGCAATGACGGCAGCGGCGACGGCATGGCCACGATTCCGCTGCTCGAGCCGGGCAAGCTGTACTACGTGCGGGTGTTCGCGCCTGGGAGTGTACCGGCGGATCGTGGCGGGTTCGGGTGTGCCAATCTGAGCGAAGTACAGTAGGGGAACAGCAACGGCGAAGCACACCGCGTTGCTCAGCGGCAAACAAAAAGCGATGAGTGTTCAGCTTCCGCTGTTCACTCATCGCCTTCTGCGTTCAACCAACACGCACTGCGGTCACGCAGCGCTCACGGCTGGGTCGTTGCGCCAGTTACGGCGCGCTTCCCAGTCCGCCGCCGCCGAACGTGTAGTACGGCAGCTTGAGAAGCTCCAACTCGCGCCCGTGCACAGGGAAGTGAATAGGAGTGCCCGGTAGCAGCTTGCCCCAGCCACGTGCATCGGCGAAGGCAATGATCGCTTCGGTCGGGAAGAGATCGATGCGCTTCTCGTACTGCAGCGCGTCGAACAAGTCGCCGCAGCTACCGTCTTCGCGCTTCGGCACGCACGCCTGGCCAGCCGGCGGTCCAGCGACCGTCACCGCGGGCAACCCTGCCGCGATGCGCGTGGGGTTGATCAACGCCACCGCTTCGGCCTGCCGGTTGAGGCGCAGCAACGCTTCGGCACGAATCCACTTCATCTCGTCCACCGACATCGTGTGGATGAGCCCCGTGGTGTGGTAGTTGTTGGACGGCGCCACGAGATAGCGCACGCTGCGGTAGCGGCTGTGCATGTACGTACCGTTCACCGTAGACATGGACTGCGTAGGCAAATACGCGAAGCGCGTGCCCGCCACCGTGGGGCCCGACGCCGCATGAATGCGACGGTCCGGGGTGACGACGGTGATCTGCGCGCGCGAGCCCAACGGCCGCGCCAGCCACCGCTGGTACTCACCAGACGTATCCGCAGGGCCGACCAGTCGTGTGTTGGTACGTCCGTTCGTTTGCAGGTACGAGTACTGGTAGTACGAGGACGACGTGGCCGCGATGGTGAGCTCGGCCTGTTGCGAGAAGTTGCGCGTGATCCCCGAATCGAGCTGGGCCAACACCTGCGTCCAGTTCACCGCGGCGCGCTCGACCGGCGAGCGCGCGCCGTACACCTGCGCACGCACGATGTATGAATACATGATGCGTACGAGATCGTCTCGCGTGATCGTCTGTCCGTTGATCCACGTGCTGGGCAACGTAAAGGTGGCACCGGCCCTGGCTTCGACGATCGCTTCACGGAGGAGGCGGACGCCATTGGCCGTGACTTCCTGATACGGCTTGAGCGTGTAGTCGTACACAGCCGGATCGGTCTTTTCGTCGTTCAGGAAGGCCTGATCGAAGAGCATGCCGAGGTAGATCGTGTTCACGCCGATCATGAATTTGGCAAAGACGCGTGCGCGTTGCGTGTCGGCGCCATCGGGTGTAGTCGCGTTGACCACGCCCACCTTGAGTCCACGCACCGCGATGGCCTGATGCGCTTCACGCGACGACGCGATCGACTCGTACAGGTCGTACCACGGCTTGCGGTTGGTCCAACCCCCCTGATCGCGATTGTCGATCGGGAAGCGTGGCTCGGCGGTGACGGCGTTCAACGCATCGCCCAGGTCGGCGCTGGTCATCTCGTTGCCGAGGATGGACAGTTGCTTGACCGGGTAGGTGCCGTTGGTGCGCGACCCCTGCGCGACGCCCCAAAACGCGCGCCACGAACCGATCAGCGCGGCCTCGAGGTTCTGGCCACTGCCGTACACGACTTCAATGTCGGGCGTGTTGGGATTGACGACTTCGAGCGACTGGCACGACGCGAGGAGCGCTGCGCCGGCCGCGAGTGCGGCAACGGAGGAACGGATCTTATTCATGTTGGTCGTCCTCCGGATCAAAAGGTGATGGTGGTGGCGAGCGTCCACGTGCGAAGCAGTGGATACACGGTATTATCGATGCGGCTGTTCGGGCTGCCGGATTCCGGATTCAGACCCGACTAGTTCGTGATGGTGAACAGATTGCGTCCGATGATGTCGATTTGAATACGCTCGGCGCCGAGCGCACGGAAGGCGCCGTACTTCTGCGCGTTGAGCGTGTAGCCGATGGTGAACTCCGAGAGTCGGGCGTAGCTGCCGTTCTCGACGAAGGCCTGGCCGAAGTTGTTGTTACCGTCGGCGATGCCGGTGGCGTAGTACGCGGTGTTCTTGCGCGTCTCGTCCGACTTGTTGCGCTGGTCCACGTCGGGATGATCGTTCGTGGCGTACAGCGTCTGTCTGACCTGATTGTAGATGTCACCGCCGAACTGGCCGTTGAACAGGCCGTAAATGCGGAAGCCCTTGTAGCGGATGGTATTGCCGAAACCGAACTGCATGTCCGGATTGCCATCGCCGATCTGGCCGTACCAGCGCTGGCCGGTTGCAGGATCGATTTCGAAGATGGGACGGCCCCAAGCGTAGTTACGGCCGTCGACGGCGACCGTGGTGCCCCACAGATTCTTTCCCTTGCCATCGCGCCACGTGTTGCCGTTACCCACTGCCACGACGTAGCCCTCGTCGTTCACGTCGAACGCGCCCTGCGAATTGGCATGCACGGGCAGGAGCTTCGCCTTGTCGCGCACGCTGCGATTGCCCCACATGGTGCCGAGGCGGTTGCCTTCGCAACGATTGAAAATGCCGTCGGTGTAGCACGTGCGACCGAACTTGGTCACGAGATTGCGGCGGCGGTCACCAACCAGCAGCATGTCCCACTGAATGCCCTTGGGGTTGTTCAGGAGCTGCGCCTGAATGGTGGCTTCGATCGTGTTGCCGGTCACCTTGCCGATGTTGGTTTCGACCGTGTTGAAACCAGCAAGCGCCGGCGCCGGCAAACCGATCAGGTTGTCCTTGGCGTAGTTGGAGACGTACACCAGCGACGTCTGAATCCGGTTCTTGAAGATCAGGTCCATGCCGTATTCCTGCTCTTGCGACAGCTCGGGGCGGAGGTTCGGGTTGCCGAGTGCCTGACGCGTCACGGCGCCGGTGCCGTCGATGCCGAGTGCGGCGTACTGGTCGGCGAAGCCGGGGCGCGTGCCCGCAGTGCCGATGTTGTAGCGCAGCTTGAACAGGTTGAGACTCTCGATGGGCCACCAGTCTTCCTCGCTCATCAGCCAGGCGGCCGACGCGCGATAGAACGTGTTCCAGCGACCGGCCGGACCAAAGAGCGAGCTGCCTTCACGACGCACGAGTACGTCGCCGACCCACTTGCCGTTCTAGTCGAGACCGAGGTTGGCGAAGCCGGCTTGCGTGCGACGGTCGGTGAGCGACGACGACACCGTCTTGGTGCGAGCCACGTCCATGTCCTTGATGCCCGTGATCGTGAAGTCCGTGCCCGATGTTTCCAGGTACGGGTTCACTTCACGCTGCATTTCACCACGCAGCGAGAGTCGGCTGGTGAGGCCGCCGAAGCCCTTGATGAGCGTAGCGCCGCCCTGTGCGTTGAATCCGTCCACATCATCATCCGCGATCACGAGCGAGCCGATGGTCGTGCCGTCGCCGTTGGTGTTGGTGAGGCCGCGGGCGATGTAGTTGGTGACCTGGCGGTCGCCGCGATCGTAGCTGGCGAAGCCGTCGAACGACAACCAGCTGGCCGGACGGTACGACGAGTTCACGTTGAGCAGCGTACGCATGCGCTTCGTGATGTTGTCGTTGAACGTCTGCCGGTAGAACGGGTTGGTGCGCAGTTCGGTGGAGTCCGGAATGATGACGTACTTGGACGTGCCGAACGGTTCCGCGGCGAGCAGGTTCACATCGGGGTTGATGCGATAGAGGTCGGAGAACGTCACCGACGACGGGTCTTCGCTGGCGCGCTGATGGAACGCCGAGAGACCGACCTGGAGCTTGTCTTTTACGCGCACGTCTACGTTGGCGCGGATGGACTGGCGCTGATAACCGTCGGAGCTTTCGATAACGCCCGGCTGCTGGTTGCGCGTGTAGGCGAGGCCGAAATTCGTCGCGGCGCCGTTCTGCTGCAGCGTGATGGTCTGCGTGTTGAAACCGCCAGGCTGGAAGAACTGATCGATGTGGTTGTACAACGGGTCGATGTACGAGTTCTCCATGATGCCGTTGGGCTGCACCACACGAGACGTGCGCGGTACGACGGCCCCGGCGGCATTCACATACTGCCCCTGCGCGTTCACCAGATACTGGTGCGACTGCGGCTTCACGAGTCCGTTGGCGATGTTGTTCTGGCCGAACTCATTGCGCACGGTGATCTGCGTCTGGCCGAGCGCGAGTCCCTTGCCACGATTCGTGGTGATGGAGATGACGCCCGAGGCCGCGCGCGAGCCGTACAGCGAAGCTGCAGCGGCGCCCTTGATGACTTCAATGCTCGCGATGTCCATCGACTCGATGTCCTGCGTCGTGACCACCTGCGTCGAGTTCAGGAACACGCCGTCGACCACGAAGAGCGGCGACGTGGAGTTGAACTGCGAGACGGGGCTGCGGAGCTGGATGTTCACGCCGGAGCCGGGCGCGCCGCTGGCGGCGATGACCGTGGCACCGGCAACCTTGCCGATGATGGCACCCGCGGCCGAGGTGGTCGGCGCGACGGGGAGGTTAGCGGCCGTGAGCTTGTCCACCGTGTACGGCGTCTTCAGGCCGGAGGTCGGGTCGACCGTGGCCGACACGACCATTTCCGTGAGACGCAGCGGGTTGGTGAGCAGTTCGAAGTTGAGCGTGATGACGCTGTCGGCAATGAGGCGGACGTTGGCCTTGACGGCGTTACCGAAGCCGATGCGGCGGGCTTCGACCCCGTAGATGCCGACCGGTGCGCTGACGATCGCGTAACGTCCGTCCGGCCCGGTGGTGGCGGTGGAGGCGGTACCGACGATCTGCACGTTGGCGCCTGCGACCGGCTGTCCATTGGCCGCATCGGTGACACGACCGGCAACGCGGGCGCGTCGTTGGGTGGGGGCGGTGGAGGTCTGTGCATCGGCCGAACCGGCCAGCAGCACAGCGCCGCAGAGGAGCACGAGCGCGGAGAACCGCCCTCGTGTGTTGGAGTGGGGAGTGTTCATGGAGAAAATTGTTCGGGAGATGACGTGCATCCGCAGAGGCTTCTCGCACGCTGTTGCGAATTGCCGGTGACGCGAAGACAACAAGCGCGTCACGATGCGCGTCACGACATGCGGTGTGCAAGGGCGACATTATCACGCGCGCATGCTTCAGTGCTGAGCGTTCATCGCAGGCGGAAATTCTACTCGACATCCCGGGCAGGCCGCTCGAACCACCAGCGAGGGTGCTTAACGGATGGCATTGCGTCTTGTCCATGCTGGCGCGCCTTTCGTCGCGCCGGATCGCCCCCGAAAAGTCCTTGGCGCGACTGCCGCCGGAGCAACGTCCACTCGTGCTACCGCCGATGGTTGCGCGCGCGACGGGGGTCGAACGCGTAATCTTTACAGGTATGACCGCTTTCGAGATTCCCATAGTCGTGCGCCCGGACGATATCGACGACATGGACCACGTCAACAACGTGGTGTATCTGCGCTGGATCCAGGATGTGGCGATCGCGCATTGGGTCGCCAACGCCACCGACTCGTTGCGGGCGACGTATGGCTGGGTGGCCACGCGCCACGAGATCGACTACAAGCAGGCCGCCGTGCTGGGCGATGCGATCACGGCGCGCACCTGGATCGGCGACGTGGACTCGCGTCGTTTCGAACGGTTCACCGCCATCGTGCGCAACGCGGACGGCGTGGTGCTGGCGCGCGGCCGCACACTCTGGTGTCTGCTCAGTCGTTCGACAGGGCGTATCACGCGCATTCCGCCGGAGCTGCGCGCCTGCTTTCCGCCCGAGCAGGATGATGGCGCGTGAGGGTGCGCCGTCAGAATCGCAGTGAGAGGCAACTGAGCCCGCCGTCCATTTTCGCGAACTCGCTCATGTCGAGTATCTCGAGCGTGTAGCCGAGCCCGCGCAGGAGCGCGTGGGTGCGGGGATAGCCGTCGGGGACGAAGAGCACGTCGTTCACACGGATGCAGTTGGCGGCGTATTCCTCGCCGTCGGGCACTGTCAGCACGTCACGACCTTCGAACGCCGGATGCGCAGCCAGCGGTGCAATCGCGATGAGGCGATAGCCATCGAGCGCGCAGACGCCGCTTTTGAGATGGAGAATGCCCGGCGTCTCGCGGATGTCCACCGTGCTCGATGAATAGCCGTGCGTCGTGAGCCAGGCGGAGAGTTGGGCGGCGCCTTCCGCGTTGGTGCGGTGCGAGATGCCGATGAAAACGTGCAGGCCGAGTTCACAGACATCGCCGGCGTCGAGTGTGCCGGGGGCTGTGATGGCGGGCAGGTCGGGGAAGACGGGTGTGAGCGCGTCCCGAATGGCGTGGACTTCGCCGGCGCGACTCGTGGCGCCGGGGCGTGTGATGATCGCGCCGTGGCCGGGCAGAATGAGTGCCGTGTCTTCGACGAAGGTGGAGTCTGGATATTGCGCATCGGCCGGCAGCGGGATGAGGGTGCATCCGTTGCGCGTGAGTGCGTCACAGTAGGCCGCATGTTGCTGCAGCGCCCGCGGTACGTGGGGCGCGCCGAGTGCGACCGTAGTGAGTCCGTCGGCAAAGTTGGGTGCGGGCGGTCGCACGATGGCGTGAGCGAAGCGGGCGAACATGGCGGGTCGGGGCGAGGGACGGGGAGCGGGGGAGCACGCCGGAGTATGGCGCCTGGCGCGTCCGCGGGGGATGTTTGGCGCGCCCGAGCCCTGCTATTCGTGGCTATTCCCTCTCCGGTACCTGCATGACGGATCCGTTCAAGCGTACGCTCGGCAGCCGGGATCTGACGCTGCTGGTGATCGGCAATGTGATCGGGAGCGGCATTTTCTTGGTGCCGGCCTCTGTGCTCAGGCAGAGCGGCGAGTCGATGCCGATTGCGTTGCTCGTGTGGCTCGTGGGCGGGATCTTGTCGCTGCTGGGTGCCTTGTCGTACGCGGAGCTGGGTGGCATGGATCCGGGCGCCGGCGGTCTGTACGCATACATTCGCGATGCGTTCGGCCGGTTCCCGGCGTTTTTGTACGGATGGACGCTGTTCTTTGTGATTGGTGCCGGGACCATTGCGACGCTCTCCGTGGCCGCCGCGGATTACGTGACGCAGTTCGTGCCGCTGACGGCGTGGGGGAAGCGTGGTGTGGCGGTGTCGTTGATCGTGATCATGGCGACC
>JBBQSM010000182.1:0-8972 GCA_038234895.1 Gemmatimonadales bacterium | reverse complement strand
CCTGGGCTGGTACAAAAGCTTGGTGGCGGCAATCCGCTCGAAATCGCGCTGAGCATCAATATCGGGGCGGCCATCGTGGACGTCTCGCCGCTCTCCACCATCGGCGCACTGTGCGTGGCCGCACTACCGGCCGGTGCCGATCCGAAAAAGCTCTTTCGCAGCCTCATGATTTGGGGCTTCAGCATGACACTGGCCGGCGCGCTGTTCTGTCAGCTGTTCATCGGATGGTTCGTGTGGTGACGCGCTGACCAAGCGCTGACTACGCGCTGGCCGGTCAGCTCAATCGAGCATGGCCTCGAGCGCACGCGCCACGTCGGCGCGCAGCGAGTCGGGGGAGACGATGACGGCGTCGGGGCCATACTGCAGCACGTGGCGCACGGCCCACGCCGCGTCGGCGAGCGGATAGCGCACAGACAACGAACCGTCGCTGTGGAGTGTGCACTGATCACGCTCCGTTTCACGTTCCGCGATCCAGCGCGCCACTGCGGGCCCGTAGCGGACGACCAGCTGCTCGTCGGATGCGTCGTGGTCGTGCGAGAACACGCGCCCCGACTTGAGCACGGACTCCACGGAAAAATCTGCAGGTATGTGGAAGCGATCGGCCGTGGCCACGACGGCCACCACACGGTCGAGACGGAACACCCGCAATCCGTCGCTCAGCTCGCAATGCCCGACGAGATAGATATTGGCTGCGGCGCGTACCATGGCGTATGGACGAACCCGCCGAGCGGTTGGTGCCTCCGCATCGGCGCGCTGATAGCTCAGGTCGACCGCACACGACTGCTCCAGCGCATCGTGCAAAATGGCAAGCCGCTCCAGCTCATGATCGCGTGCCGCCTCCACGGCCATCGTGGCCGGAAGACGCACGGCAGCCGGCGGAAGCGCGTTCGTCGGCTCATGTTGTGCCCGACGACGATCGACCGCCGTTTCGACGCGTTGCGCGGACAGCTGCTGCAGCTTGGTGCGTACGTTCTCCACCACCCGCTGTTCGTCGGCCGGGAGCTCTTGCACCAGCATGTCGAGGCCGAGACGGAGCGCCGCGACTTCGGGGCCGGTCAGTCGCATGGGGCGTTTGAAGTGCATCGACCGCATGGACACACTCTGCGGCGAAATGAACACCTGGATCGCGTCGACCCAGCCGGCGGGGACATCGTCGCGATCGAGTGCGGAGAAGTCGGCACGCAGGGTGGCCGCGCTGGTTCCGACGCGCTCGGCCAGCGTGGCCAATGAGAGGTCGGGCTCATCCGCCATGAGGGGAAATGCGTGCAGCAATCGCTGCAATTGTTCGTCGGCGCGCGTCATGCCGACTCCGTGGCAGTGCGTGGTAACGCGTCTGCGCCGGCGTGTGCGGCGATCGTGCGCTGCACGAGTGCCTGCCACTCAGACACGTAGGCGTCCGGGGCGACCGGTCGCGCGTCGCCGGCGAAGGTCAGCAGCCATCGCAGGAACGGCTCGCGTCGACGCACCGCAAACACGCGCTGTGCGCTGTCGTGTGCCACATTGCCGAACTGCATCGCCTGCTGCACCTGACCGGAAGTTCCGCGGAACTGTACCGTCACGGCGACGGCCTCGTCGTCGCCGAGCTCCCAGGCCTGCCGCGACGCCGCGTGCGCGTGCAGATCGAAGGTGGCCGGAATCTCATAGTCAGGCTGCTGACGCTTGGCGTTATTGGTTTTCGTGCTCCCGATTCGACTGATCCGGAACTGTCGGATGGCGTTCCCGGCGACGTCGCGGGCGACGAGATACCAATGCCCCGTCATGAAGACGAGACCGTACGGTTCCACGGTGCGACTGCCGGTGACGTCACGCCCGATGCTCCGGTAGGCGAAGGTCACGCGTTTGCGATCGTCGAGTGCGGCGCCGAGCTGTTCGAAGACCGTGGTGTCGACGGCACTCGTGGTGACCAATGGTTCGGCGATCGGCAGCAGCCCGAGATCGAACTCCAGTTTGCGGAGCGCCGATTCGGCGTCGAGATCGAGCGCGCTGTTGCCCAGCGCGCGAACGCGCGAGGCGGCGCGCCGCAGTGTGACCCGTTCGTCGGGGGTGACCGGAAAGATTGACAGCCCCTGATAGCCCAATCCCTGCGGGCGCTGGACGAGCCGCGGGTCGACCCGACGCGGAAATTCCGAGTCGCAGAGCGAGAGGTACGGGAGGTAGAAGGCATCGGCGCGCAAGCGATACAGACTCTCACCCGCCGATGCGTCGGTGATCGTTTCGATGGCGATACCGAGCCGTCGCAGTTCGTCCTTGTCGCGCTCGAAGGTCCGCAGGACGCTCTCGCGTTTCGTCTCAGTCGAGGCGTAGGCGGGGACATCGTTGGCGAGTTGCTCGAATGATGCCGGCTGACGGCGCCGCAGGAGCGTGGCGATGAGATCCAGCCAACGGGTCAGCTTGTCGTGGGGCGCCATACAGTTGCAATCGAGAGTGTCCGGCACGCGGACGGTCCGCGCACGTCTTCGCAGTCAGTGCTAACCTGTCACCGCAGTCTAGGCGGTGGTGCTGACAGCGCCGTGGTTGGAACGCCCGCGCTGGTGGTCAGTCGTTGTTGTCGTCGTCCGAAAGCAACCCGCCAAGGACCATGCTGACGATGCTGACGACGATAGCGCCCAGCAGTGCGGCGAGGAATCCAGTCACGGTGAAGGCAATGTCGAAGCGCGCCGCCAGCCAGGCAGTGAGCATGAGCATGAGCGCGTTCAACACCAGCGTGAACAAGCCCAGTGTGAGCAGTTGCAGCGGGAACGAAAAGAATGACAGCACCGGGCGGATGAACGCATTTACCACGCCGAATACCAGTGACAACGCGACAAGACCCTGCCAGCTTCCGCTGTAGCTGATGCCGTCGATGAATCTGGCGGCACACCAGAGGGCCACTGCATTGACCAACAGACGGATGATGAATCGCATATCACAACATGGCGGCTGACGCACTGCCGCGCGAGTTGCGCCGCTATCGCGCGTGGTCGTTGGCACAGGCCCTGCACGAGGGCGTGCGCGACCCTGGATTCATGGAGTTGGTGCAGCGTATTGAGCGCGGGCCGATTCATGCAGCCCCGCCCGTCGCGTTGTACGTGGACGGCAGTGTGGCCTTCGATGCGATGGTCGCGGGGATCGACGACGCGCGTGAGGAGGTGTTGCTCGAGACATACATCCTGCGCGACGATCGGATCGGCACCCGCGTGACGGACGCGCTGGCGTCCGCGGTGTCGCGCGGAGTGCGCGTGTGTGTGCTGGCCGACGCGATCGGTTCCGCGGCTACCGACGAGGCGTTCTGGCGGCAGCTTGAGAAGCGCGGGGTGCAGGTCCGGCGCTTTCATCGCGTCTGGCACAAGCCGTTCGAGGCGCTGCGGCGCGATCATCGGAAGATCATCGTGGTTGACCGCGCGGTTGCATTCACCGGCGGCATGAACATCGGCGAGGAGTACGGTTCCTCGATCCGCAGCGGGACGCACGCATGGCGCGACACGTTCATGCGCGTGGAGGGCACGGTGGCACGGGAGCTCGCCGCCGTGTTCGCCGAAGGGTGGGACCGCGCGGCCGGGGCGCCGCTGCCGGGTCTCGAGTACGTGTCGTGGAGCGAGGGGATCGTGGTACCGCCGCTGGCGAGTCTGCGTGCGTTCAGCGCGCAGGCGCTGCGCGCTCGCGCGGCGCGCCGGATGGGATTGCGTCGCGACCGCCGTCGCGGCCGGCGGGTCCTCCGCGTGACGGAGTCAACGCTGGAGGCGGAGCATGCGGTGGTGGTGCTCGATTCCCGGCCAGGCCGCGGGCAGCGTGAAATGCTGGCGGTGCTCTCCGCGTTGATGGGTGGCGCACGCGAGCGGCTGTGGATCACCACGCCGTACTTCGCGCCGCCCACGCGCGCGCTGCGCCTGATCGCGCGGGTGGCGCGGCGCGGTGTGGATGTGCGATTGCTGCTGCCCGGTCCGCTGGCCGACGTGCCGCTGGTGCGACACGCCGGACACGGCGCCTTTGCGCCGCTGCTGGCGAGTGGTGTGCGGATCTTTGAGTATGAGCCGGCCACGCTGCATGCGAAAACGATCGTGGTGGACGGCTACGCAAGTGTGGTGGGGTCGAGCAATCTCGACTTCCGTTCGTTCTGGCTGAACGCCGAGTGCAACCTGTTGCTCTTCGACGACGATTGCGCGTCGTCTCTCGAACGGAGTTTTCTGAACGATCTGCAGCAGAGCACCGAGATTACCGCGGCGATGTGGCGGGAGCGGTCGGTCGATCACCGCCTGCTGGACGGCGTGGCGCGCAGTCTGCGCTGGGCGCTCTAGCGGGTCGCGAGCATACGATGATACCGCGCGCGCATGTCCTACATTCCCTGACGAGAGACACTGGTCTCCCCGATAGAGCGAATCGACGCACGGTGCGACCCTCTTAGGCGTGTCACATCGCTCCGCTGGTGGAGTGATGTGCGCTCCCGCCCCGGAGGATCGCTCCCATGTCCGTCATCGAAAACGACGCGTTACCCCATGTGCATCACGATCCGGACCTGCAGCGGGGAGCAATCCTCGTGGCCTGTGACGGTGCGCCCGCCTCGCACGAGTCGCTATTCACCGCGGCAGAATGTGCAGCCGCGGCATTCGACGGACATATCGAGGTTCTGGGTGTGTGTGCGCCCACACCTGGCGTTGCGGCCGGCATGGACGTACTCCCGGTCCCGATGGAGCTCGACGAAATGCGGCGCGTCTCCATGCTCGACGACGTCCGACGCTCCGTCTCGATTGCCGCTGCGGAGAAACCGTCGTGGCCTGCCGAGGTGCTGATCGGACAGCCGGCGCGAGTACTGGCCGCCGAAGCGGCGCGGCGTGGGGCGAGCGTGCTGGTGATGGGGATTGGCCGCCACAATCCGCTCGACCGGCTGTTCGGTACGGAAACGACGCTGGCCACGTTGCGCGAGTCTTCCGTGCCGGTACTGGCGGTGGGATCGAATTTCCCATTGGCGCCGCAGCAGGCGGTGGTCGGGCTCGATTTCAGCGACGCGAGTGTGGAGGCCGCGCGACTCGCGCTCCTCCTCGTGGGGACCCAGGGCCGTCTGACGCTCGTGCACGTGCGGCCGCGCTTCGAGCATCCGTCCACCGACTGGCAGGCGTGGGACGCCGAGTACGGTCGCACGCTGCCGCCGCTGTTCGAGAAGGTGCGGGCGCAGCTCGACGCGCCGGCTGGTGTGCAGGTGGAGACGATCACGGTGCGCGGCGATCCGGCACCAGCGCTCCTGGCCTTCGCGCAGCAGGAGAACGCCGACCTGATCGCGGTGGGCACGCAGCGGCACAGCTTCATGGAGCGGCTGGTCGTGGGCTCGGTGGCAACGCGCGTACTCCGTACCGCCCGGTGCGCGGTCCTGGCGGTGCCGGCGCGTCGGTAGCGGCAGACGGCGGTTCGGTGGATTCGCTGTAGTTTGTTCGCAGCGAGTTCACTTCACGCCAGCAACGCCCGCCATGTCCCGTCACACTCGTACGTCCTCGTCACTCTCGTTCGGCGCCGCGCTCTGTGCCGGGCTCGCCATAGCGGTGCCGGTGCTGCCGGTGCAGGCACAACGGTCGGCGCCGGCGGTTGCGCGCTCGACGGTCGGCACGCCGGTGATCGCGCCCTTCGACCCGGTTCGCCTGGCGCGCATCGATTCGATGGTGGAGCGGTTGGTCGCGACCGAAAAGATCCCCGGGGCGGTCGTGATGCTGATGCACAACGGCACCGTGGCGTATCACAAAGCCTTCGGCTCTCGCGATCTAGCCACCAAAGTGCCGTTGGCGCGCGACGACATCTTTCGCATGGCATCGCAGACCAAGGCGGTAACGTCGCTCGCCGCAATGATGCTCTGGGAAGAAGGACGGTTCCAGCTGGACGATCCGGTGTCGCTCTATCTCCCCGAGTTCAGGCAAGCTCGGGTGATGACGAAGTTCAACGCGGCCGACTCCACGTTCGAATCGCGGCCGGCTACGCGGCGCATGACCATCCGGCAGCTGTTCACGCACACGTCGGGGCTCGATTATCCCGCCATCGGCAGCGAAGAGTTCCGGGCCATTTACGCGAAGGCGGGCGTGCCGTCGGGGATCGGTACCGACGATGCATTACTCGCCGACAAAGTGAAGATACTGGCCACGTTGCCACTGAAGCACGAACCTGGCGAGCGCTTCACGTACGGCCTGAGTGTAGACGTGCTGGGGCGATTGGTCGAGGTGCTTTCCGGCAAGCCGCTCGATGAATTTTTTCGCCAACGTATTTTCGTGCCGTTGCGCATGAACGACACGTGGTTCGCGTTGCCGAATGACAAACACGCACGGCTGGTCGCACTGCACAGCGAGCGGAACGGCAAGCTGTCGTCGTCGCACACGGCCGATGGCGGCATGCATCCGGACTATCCGGCGCGTCCGCTCCGGTACTTCTCGGGTGGCGCGGGGCTGTCGGGCACGACGGCAGACTACGCGCGCTTTCTGCAGCTCTTTCTCAACGGTGGTGAGTTGGACGGCGTGCGTTTGCTCGGCCGCAAAACGGTGGAGATGATGCTTGCCAACCAAGTCGGCGCGTTGCAGCCGGCGTTCGGGTTGGGTTTCGCGCTGGAAACGCCGCAGAACGATGCCGCCACGCCGCTGTCTCTGGGTTCGTTCAGTTGGGGTGGCGCCTTCGCGACGACCTATTGGGCCGATCCCAAGGAGCAGCTGATCGGACTGATTTACACGAACGTGTACGGCTCGACGGCCAAACTCGGTGACCAGTTCAAGACGCTGGTGTACTCAGCGCTCAAGTAGCTTGAAATAAACGCACTCGTTCAGAACACGCGCACGTTCACGTACTTGCGCGGATTTTTCTTGATGTCGGCCACGAGCGCGCGCAGTTCAGACACAAGCGAATCGCTATTCTGGTAAAGGCGCGGGTCGTTCACCATGAGGCCGAGTGTGCCCCGGCCGCTGTTCACCTTGAGCAGCACGGAGTCGACGCGTGAGACGGCCGAGGAGAGGCGTGTCTGCGTGCGGTCCACGTCTTCGGAGAGCTTGCGGAGTGCCGCGGTCGCCTGCATCAGCTCGCGTGCGGCGTTCTGTGAATTGGCGACAATCTGTTGCACTTCGCCGCGACTGGTTGCCGAGTCGAGGCGTCCGGCGAAGCGATTGATGTTCTCGGCTGCCACATTCACTGTGCGCAGTCCGCCCTGTACGTCTGTGCTGATGCGATCGAGGTTCTTTGATTGCGCCGCGACGGTGCGTGCGAGTTCTGCGGACAGCATGGCGAAGTTACGGATCGATTCGCGCATCTCCGTTGCTGCCTTGTCGTCGAAGGCGACCTGCACGCGATCGGAAACTTTGGCTACGTCGCCGGCAATGCGCCCGGCCACCGACGTGAGCTGTGCGATGTCCGGCAGCACGGCGCCGGCCAGGGTATCACCGGCCGTGCGCGCTTCTGCGAGTGCGGCGCGCAATTCACGATCGGGTGGCACCCCACTCGCATCGGCGATCGTGACCTGCCACTCGCCGAAGAGACTCGCCGCGACGAGCAGGACCATCGGATCGGCCGGCAGGGAGACCCCTTTGTCGATGGCCAACTGCAATACCACCCAGCCGCGCTCGCCGAGGGCGATTCCTTCCACCTGACCGGCGCGGACGCCGCGAATGACGACCGGGTTGCCCAACGACACGCCGCCCACATCACGCGTGCGTGCAATGATGTGTCGCGTTTGTCCGCCAAGATCTGCCTGCCGGACCCAGAGCACGACGACGATGAGCAGCACCGCCACGGCCAGGACAGTCACGCCGACCAGAAAATCATTGGTGCGTCGTTCGGAACTCATCGGCACGTCATCGGAGTATTCATCGCAGGAGAGATCGCAGCACGGGACTGACCTATTTGAGTGTTCGTCTGGTCAACCAGACCACGGCCCAGAAGGCATCGAGCACGAGAATCATCACAGCGGAGATGACAACCGCGCGCGTGGCGTTGCGTCCCACGCCCTGCGCGCCGCCCATGGTGGTGAGGCCGGCGCGGCAACCGATCAGCGCGACGGCGGCACCAAAACTTGCCGCTTTGACGAGTCCGTAGCGCACGTCGAAATCAACAAAGAACACGCGCACGCCCTTGAGAAACTGCGGGGTCGTCACGTCGAGCAGTCCAATCGCGGCCAGCCAGCCCGACGCCACGCCAACGAGCATGGCGACACCGACGACGACGGGAAACATGAGCGTCGACGCGAGCACGCGCGGCACCACGAGATAGCTCATGGGGTCGAACGTGAGCGTTTCGAGAGCATCGATCTGCTCGGTTACGCGCATGGTACCGAGTTCCGCGGCAATATTCGCCCCCACGCGACCCGCCAGTGCGAGGCCGGTGAGAACGGGCGCGAGCTCGAGTGTGACGGTCTTTTGTACGAGCGTGCCCACGAAATACGGCGGCACGATGTCGCCGACTGAATAGCTGGCCAGCAGTGCGAGTACGATGCCGGTAAAGATGGCGATGAAGATGCCGATCGGGAGCGATCCGACGCCGAGGGTGCGCGCGTGCAGGGTGAACATGGGCGCCCAACTCTGGACGTCGCGCATGGCGACAATGACATCGCGTACGAAGCGTGCACCGGTACCCACGCTCTCGACCGATTCCCGCACGCCCGTACCCAGCGCCGTCACCGATACCACGACGCGCGACGGTGGAGTCGCGGAAAGCGGAGTGGCGGAGCGCGGAGTAGTGGGGAGCCGCGTCACGCCCATGCGAACCAGAGTCCGACAGCGCTCGCTACGCCCAGGGCACCAAGTCCCGCGACGGTACGCGTGCGATACGCGCGATCGCCGAGGGCGAGCGCGAGTCCGATTTTGAGTGCGGTGTTGGAGAGCACGCCTACGCCGATGGCCTGTGCGGCAAGTCGCGTGAGTGAGACATCCGCGCCGAGGCGGGTCATGGAGACCGTGAGTGCGTCCATATCCGTCAAGCCGAGTACCGTGGCGGAGGCGAGCACGCCGGGATTTCCGATCCGATCCTGCATGAACGCAATC
>JBBQSM010000181.1:0-8983 GCA_038234895.1 Gemmatimonadales bacterium | reverse complement strand
GCCTCGGCGCTGTCCGCGCTGCGACGGGAGGCGCGTTCGTCGCTGGCCACCATGGCAGGCGTTTTTTGCGCCGTGCCGTTGGCGATGCTGTCGAGCATGAGCTGCAGCGAATCGCCTTGTTCGGGGCGTCCCGGTTCGAGCATGCGCACGCCGATCACGCCGCCGGTGGCACCGATCGCCAGTCCCACGGTCGCGACCACGGCGGCGCGGATCAGCCACGTTTTCAGCGAAGCGGGCCCTCCGCGCGCACGCCGGGCTGCGGCCATCAGAACGCCCTGCGCAGTCGCGCGGCGAACGCACCGTCGGTGCCGGTGTCTTGTGGCAACACGCGCAGCAGCGCGCCATCGAGCACCGCAGCCGGCACGGTACCCTCGGGCGGCGCTTCGAGTGTGAACTCGGGGTGACTCTCGAGAAACGACGCGATCTGATCGTCATTCTCTTCGAGCTCGAGCGAGCAGGTGCTGTAAATCAGCAGGCCGCCCGGCTTCACGATGGTCGCCGCGGCGCGCAAAATCTGCTTTTGGAGCGCGCCAAGCACGGCAAAATCGGAGACACGCAGCCGCCAGCGGGCGTCGGGGTGGCGCTTGAAGGTGCCGGTCCCGGTGCAGGGGACGTCCACCAATACCGCATCTACCGGCTCGATTGCCGGAAAACGTGCGTCGGCCACCAACGGCACGAGATTGTGCGTGTCCACGCGACCGAGCCCCACGAGCATACGATCGATCCGCGTGCGATTCCGGTCTGCCGCAATGACCAGCGACGCGGTACGCGACAGTTCGAGCGCCTTGCCGCCCGGCGCGGCGCACAGGTCGGCGACCACGGCTTGCGCGGGCACGGCGGCGTACTGCGTGACGAGTGTCGCGGCGGGGTCCTGCACGAAGAGCAGCCCCTGTTTGAATGCGCCAAGTTCGGTAAGCGCTACGCCGGGCGCCAGCTGCAATGACTCACGCAACAACGGCACGTCGTGTGTCACCACGCCGGCGCCCTCGAGCATCGCTTCAAGCTGCTCGCGCACCACGCCGTACGGGCGCACGGTGATCGTCGCTTCTTCGTTGTTCGCGGCGAGCAGTCGCTCGACATCGGCCGCGTTCCAGCGATCGAGCCAGCGCGCCACGACCCAGCGCGGATGCGAGTACTGCTGCGCCAGCGCTTCGATCGCGTCGGTGGGCACTGGCGGGTCGAGCGCTTCGCGTTCACGATCGACGCGGCGCAGCACGGCGTTGGCGAGCTTGCTCGCGCCGATGCCGTGCCGGCGTTTGGTCAGTTCGACCGTTTGCGCGATGGCGGCATAGGCCGGCACGCTGCCCATGGCAATGAGCTGATAGGTGCCGAGTCGCAGGAGATCGGCCACGTCGGGATCGAGCTTGGCGATGCCGCCACGGACACGCACGCCGAGTACCGCGTCGATCCACCCGCGGCGTCTGAGCATGCCCCAGATCAGTTCCTGCACCCAGCGGCGATCGCGGGCATCAAGCGGACCCACCCGCCGCTCGAAGGCAGCGTCGAGCAGCGATCCGGCGCGCATATCCGCAAGCGCGAGGGCGGCCGCCGTACGCGGCTCGGTCACGCCGCCCACGGTCGAGCCCCGTGAGGTGCTCCCTCCGTTCGACTTTTCTACAGGCGCCTTTCTGGCGCGCACACCCTGCTCGGGCCCGTCTACCGGCATCATGGCCGAAAGATAGTCGGGGCGACGCGGGCTGTCGTGCGACGGTTGCTACTCCGGCAGCTCGAAGTGGTCGCCCGTCGCGACGCCACGCCCACGGCTCCATGCCAAGGGCGTGAGGCGCGCTTTTCCACTGGGCTGCACTTCGGTAAAGCGTACCGCGCCCACGCCGCAGCGGACCAGCAGCCCGTCGGCATCGGCGAGACGCACAGTGCCTGGCGGCGAGGCGCGTGTGGGATCGTCGAGGGCGTCGTCGGTGCCGTCGCCAACGACGCGCACGCCGAAGCATTTCACTTCGGTGTCGCGCAGCCGGGCGAAGGCGCCGGGGCGCGGATCGAAGGCGCGCGTCACACGCGAGACCTGTGTGGCCGTGGCGCGGAAATCAAGCCGCGCCAACTCCCGGTCGATCTTGGGGGCGTACGTGCTCTCGGCATCATCCTGCGCGATCGGTTCAGCCACGTCGGCCTCGATCAGCGCGAGCGCTTGCACGATGCCCAGCGCGCCCAGCTCGGCCAGACGATCATGCAGATCACCGTAGGTCTCGTCGGCGGAGATCGGCGTGCGCAGCACGTGCAACATCGGGCCCGCGTCGAGCGCCGGGACCATCTGCATGATCGTGATGCCGGTCTCGGTGAACCCCTGCAGAATGGCGGCCTGCAACGGCGCCGCGCCGCGAAGCTTGGGCAGGACCGACCCGTGGATGTTCAGCGTGCCCATCGGCGGCAGGTCGATCACCGCCTGCGGCAGAATGCGCCCGTATGCCACCACGACCGAAACGTCGGGCTCCAGCGCGCGGACCGCATTCATGAACTCGTCACCGCGCGGCTTTTCCGGCTGCAGCACGGGAATGCTTTCCGCCAGCGCTGCCTGCTTGACCGGTGACGGATCGAGCTGTGATCGCGACCGACCGCGCGGTTTGTCGGGTTGCGTCACGACGCCCACGACGTCGTGCCCCTCGCCAATCAGCGCGCGGAGCGCGGGGACGGCGAAATCAGGGGTACCCCAGAAGAGAATGCGCATGTGCGGCGCGGAGCGCGCGTCCCGCCTCAGTCCGCGTCGCGCTCGGGGGGCAGATCGCCCACCGGCAGCACGCGCACCAACTTCGGATATTTCAGCTTTTCCTCGTCCCAGTCGCGCATGGCCGCACGCCGCTTGAGAATGCTCAGCCGGTCCGTGAACATCTTGCCGTGCAGGTGGTCGATTTCGTGCTGCAGGCAGCGGCCCAGCAGCTTGGCTGCATCGACTTCGTAAAACGCGCCATCGATGTCCTGCGCCCGCACGACCACGCGGGCTGACCGCTCGACGTCTGCGTAGACGTCGGGGATGGAAAGGCACCCTTCCTCCCCCTTTTCCTTGCCTTCGCGCAAGATGATCTCGGGGTTGATCACCACGAGCCGGACATCGTCGGCGTCCACGACGGCCAGCCGTTCGCGACGCCCGACCTGGGGCGCCGCCAACCCGACGCCCTTGGCCTTCTCCATCGTTTCGAACATGTCGTCGACGAGACGGCGCAGTTCGGGGGTGATGCCCTCCACGCGTTCGGTTTCCTGACGCAGGATGGGTGAGCCGAGGACGTGAATATCAAGCAGGGACACGGACGGATCAGGCGGAGGGTGTCGTGGCCGTGACGACGCGCTCGATCCGGCCGCGTTCGACGATCATGCGTGAGTCGCCCGACTTGATGGTGATGCGGTCTTCCATGTTCGGCGTATCCTTGGCGGCGATGTGTACGACTTCGCCGACGATACCGCCGATCATGACGATCTCGTCGCCCCGCTTCACGGCGCGCACCAGTTCGTCGCGCAGCTTGCGTTGCTTCTGCTGCGGGCGGATGAGGACGAAATAGAAAATGGCGAAGATCGCGCCGTACATGAAAATCATGGACGAGATCTGGCTGGTCGGAGCCTGCAGGGCGATCAGCGAGGCGGAAACGGGAACGATCATTTCGGAGTCGATCGGGAGTGATAGCGGGCGAGCCAGTCCTGGCTCCAGCCCGCGAATGAACCGGCGAGCAGCGCCGCACGTGCGTCACGCATCAGCGCGACAAGGAAATGTACATTGTGGAGGCTGAGCAGGCGGAGTCCGAGCAGTTCTTCGGTCACGAAGAGATGCCGGAGGTAGGCCCGCGAGAAGCGGGTGCAGGCCACGCACCCGCATTCCTCGTCGAGCGGGGCCGGATCGAGCCGGAAGGTGGCGTTCTTGATGTTCCGCCGCCCGGTGGTGGTGAAAAACGCGCCCGTACGCCCCATCCGCGTGGGGGCGACACAGTCGAAAATGTCCACGCCCCGCGCCACCCCCTCGACCAGATCCTCGGGGAAGCCGACGCCCATGAGGTACCGTGGACGGTCCGCTGGCAGTACACCGTCCACCACCTCGATCATGGCATACATGTCGGGCTTGGCCTCGCCGACCGAGAGCCCGCCGATGCCGTAGCCGGCCCAGTCGGCCATATCCCGGATCGCGCTGGCCGACGCCTGCCGGAGCGGCGCGTGAATTCCGCCCTGAACGATGGGAAAGAGCGCTTGCTGCGGCGATGGCGCGTC
This sequence comes from Gemmatimonadales bacterium, assembly GCA_038234895.1. Classification (GTDB taxonomy): domain Bacteria; phylum Gemmatimonadota; class Gemmatimonadetes; order Gemmatimonadales; family Gemmatimonadaceae; genus Gemmatimonas. The sequence continues at coordinate 4,777 of JBBQSM010000181.1, read as the reverse complement.
GGGGTCGTCCCGCTCGAGATCGGCAAAGGCGGCGCGGCAGCGATCAAGCCAGCGGATGCTGCGCTCCATCGCCTCGCGCGCCAGCGGCTCCGGCGATTGCCCGGGCACGACGTGGTCGAATTGCATGATCACGTCCGCGCCCAGATTGCGCTCGAGGCGCATGACGGATTCGGGGGTGAACTGGTGCAGCGAGCCGTCGAGGTGGCTTTTGAACTCGACGCCCTCTTCGCCGATGGTGCGCAGACCTTCCAACGAGAAGACCTGAAAGCCGCCGGAGTCGGTGAGGATGGGGCCGTTCCAATGCATGAAGCGGTGTAGCCCGCCCATGGTGCGCACCACGTCGTCGGTGGGTCGCAGATGCAGGTGATACGCATTCGCGAGAATCATCGTCGCGCCCAGCCGAGTGAGATCGTCCGGGTCGAGTGCCTTGACCGACGCCAGCGTGCCCACCGGCATGAACTGCGGTGTTTCCACGATGCCGTGCGGCGTGCTGAAGACACCGGCGCGCGCGGACCCTTCGGTGCCCTGCAGCGTGAAGTGAAACGGGGGCGTTACCATGCCCACGATTTCCGGCCCATCAAATCACACACATCGCGTCGCCATACGAATAAAACCGGTACTGCTCCGCGAGGGCGGTCTTGTACGCCTGCATCGTCAGGTCGTAGCCGGCAAAGGCAGCCACGAGCATGAGGAGCGTGGAGCGCGGCAGATGGAAGTTCGTGATGAGATGATCCACGCCGCGGAACGTGTAGGGCGGACGCAGAAAGATGCTCGTCTCACGCTGCATCGGTTCGACCACTCCGTCCGGGGTCGCTGCCGACTCGAGGGTGCGTACGCTGGTGGTCCCGACCGCCCACAATTTGTTGCCACGCGCACGGACCTCGTTCATACGTCGCGCGGCATCCTCGCTGACGTGGAACCACTCCTCGTGCATGACATGCAGCGCCGGATCGTCGTCCTGCACGGGGCGGAACGTGCCGGGACCGACGTGCAGCAACACGTCCACGCGTTCGACTCCACGCTGTGCAAGACGCGTCAGCAGCTCCGGGGTGAAATGCAGACCGGCGGTCGGCGCCGCCACGGAACCGGCCTGTTCGGCATAGACCGTCTGATAGCGCGCGGCGTCGTCCTGCTCGTCCGCGCGCTCGATATATGGCGGCAACGGCACGTGTCCATGCTGCTCGATCGCGGCATGCACGCTGCCCTCTGTGTGCAGACGAACGATGCGCGTGCGACGCGGCGTGGTGTCCACGATCTCCACGCGGAAGCCTGGCGCTATCGTGACGAACCGGCCCGGTCGCAGCTTGCCACCCGGGTGGATCATCGCCTCGAAATGCGTGTCGTCGACAGGACGTAACAGCAGAATTTCGGCCGGCCCACCACTGTCGCGATGTCCAAGCAATCGCGCGCGAAACACTCGGGTGGTATTCACGACGATCGCATCGCCGGGCGGAATGAGCTCGGCGATATCGCGGAACGTACGATGCGACAGCGAGCCGGTGGCGCGGTCTACCACCAGCAGTCGGCTCGCATCGCGCGGCTCGACGGCACGTTGCGCAATGCGCTCCGGCGGCAGCGCGTAGTCGTAATCCGACGTACGGCTGCCGGCGACACGGACAGACATGTCCACGGAGGCGGCGGGCTCGACGATCATCCAGCCGCGAAAGACAATCGATCGGTCGTCAGTGCGCAACCGCTGGATGCACATTGCGCGCTGGCGGACCGTGACGAACTTGCGTGCGCGCTCAGCGAATGAGGAACTGTGTGAGACGCGAGACCTTCTTTTGGGTGGCGAGATCGGTGATCTCCACGCGCAACCGGTACTCGCCGGTGGGTGGATTGGAGAGGTCGAGCGACAGATACTCCACCACCGTTGGCGCACTGGCCACTGTGCGGTCGAAACTGATCGTCAGTCGGTCGCGCCCCGTCTGTTCACGTCCGACCGTGCGTCCGAGTCCGTCCAACATGCGCGCGGCAAGCCGCGTTGCGCCGCCCTTGCTGACCCGTTCCACCGTGACCGCGAGCCGGTACTTGAGCTGACCGTCGCGAGCCTCGAGATCGTACAACTCCCAGACCAGTCCGATCGGCGCTGCGCTGCGGAAGATGCCGGGATTGGGATCGACGGCGATGTCGGTCCAGCGCGTGGCCGGCGCGGTCGCGTCGCGCGGTTTCGGATTGTCGCCGAACAGAATGTCGCTCATACCGAAGCCGGTGTTTGCTTCCGCATCCACGCGCGTCATGGCGCGTGCTGCGCGCCGACTGTCGGCCTGCAGGGCTTCGACGCGAACCACATTGATGCCCGGGCCGATACGCCGAGTCCAGGTGCGCCCAACCGGACCGTTGGCGGAGTCTGGACGGACGCTGGTCTGCACCGACTCCACGCCCTGCACGCGCACGAACTGATCGAAGATGCGGATGTCTACGTCGAGTGGCGCGCGATCGACATCGAGACCGCGCACGAGCGAGTCGACCGGAATGCGGGCGGCGACCACGAGGTCCGTGGAATCACTGCTGCGGCGGAACCGCGTGACGCGAATCGGAATAGTGTCGAGGACACGCGTGGATGTGACATTGTCCCACGACACCGGGACCGTGCTTTTGATCTGATCGATGTTGTCGCGGTCACTGAACGCGAAGCGCGCCGTGCCAAAACCCGGGGTCAGATCGAAGAAGAAAACCAGACCGTTCTTGTAGGCCCACACCAAGGTCACGCCGCCCTCGGTACCCGCGGAGGTGCCCGGGATGGTCATCTCCAAATCCGGCGGGCCGTACCGCACGTGCACGTCGCCGCGGTCCGTATCCGCGCCCAACAGCGAGAAATCCTCATTCGTCCAGCGGAAGTCGGCGAACACCACCCGTGCGAGAAACTCGAGCCGGTATTCGTTCTCATTGGTAAGCGTGAGCGGATCGCTCATGAGCCAGTACATCGCCTCAAGTCCGCGCTGCTGCGGCGGCGGCAGTTTCATATACGACACCGTGTCGCCGACCATGCCCTTCGTTTCTTTGGTTTCGCGCGGCCGGAGCAGGCGCGTAAAGCGCGTGAGGCGCTGCCGTTCGTCGTCATCCATCAGCGTGAACGCGCTGTCAAACGCGAATTGCGCCGATTTGTCATCGTCCAAGCGGTGTAGCGCCAGGCCGAGTGCCAGTCGCGACTGGTAGTCGAGCGGGTAGCTCCTGGCGCGTGCACGGGCCAGTTCGCGTATTTCTTCCCATCGTCCGCGTTCGCCCAGCGCCATGAAGAGATGCCGAGCGATGCGAAGGTTGGTCGGATCGGCGTCGAGCGCTTGGCGAAAGTACTCGAGCGCCTGTGTGAAGTCGTTGTTTCCCGTAGGTGGTTCGATCCGTTTGGCGAAGCTGTTGACGTAGTCGCGCGCCTTGTCACGCGACCAGTTGTTGAACATGCCGATCTGGACGCGCTGATTGTCGCTGGTGAGGGCGCGATTGGCGACCGTTTCGTATCGACGCCAACTGATGAGCCCCATTTCATCGGCCGCGACCGCGAGGTTGAGCCGATCGCCCGTCTTTGTGGCCGCATCGAATGCGTTGCCCACTTGTCCGTTCGACGCGAAGCGCATCGTGCTCAGCCCCGACGTGAGGTTGAACCGGCTCAGTGTGAGCCAATAGCGCGCGCTATCGGGCGCAAACTGCGTGGCCAGTCGCAGCGCACTGTCGGCGCCTCGCAACAGGTTGATGGCGCGCGTGTCCTTCATGAAGGCCGCGTTGCGCTTGGACTTGGCCATGTTCCAGTTGAGCAGACCAAACTGCAGCCAGGCTGCCGCATTGGACTTGTCGCGCCGCAGTGCAGAGTCGAGGAACGCATAGGCGCGTGTGGTGTCGCCGGCCGCGGCGATCGAGTCGGCGATTGCCGCGACGTCGCGCGAAGGCACCTCGCGCGACGGCACCTCGCGCGAAGGCACCTCCTGCGCGTGCAACGGCGAACGGGACGCCGCGACGGAGCACGCGACGAGCAGCGTGGCGCAGCAAAGTGTGCGGGCGAGACGCTCGCGGGTGGGCGGCGCAGCGGACATGGGATGGACGCGAGGGATCTGACTGTCTGACGACTTCTACGATACCGCCTGGCCGCGCAGTCACCGTCACCGAAAACGTGCAGGGCGAACCATTCGGACGCGACCAATGTCGCCGCATCACCCCACGCGGTTGGACGCTAGAAGAGCGCCGCTTGTTCCGCCGAACCCGCCGGTGGGACGAAACCCAAATGACGGTACGCATGCGCGGTGGCCATGCGTCCGCGCGGCGTGCGTTGCAGAAAGCCGTGCTGCACCAAAAACGGCTCGTACACTTCTTCGATCGTGCCGGCATCCTCGCCAATGGCGGCGGCAATCGTGCTCAGTCCCACAGGCCCCCCGTCGAACTTCTCGATGATCGCGCGCAGCAGGCGGCTGTCCATGTCGTCGAGGCCGAAGTGGTCGACGTCGAGCAGTGTGAGCGCCGCCTGTGCCACGTCGAGGGTGATGATGCCGTTGGCGCGCACCTGTGCATAGTCGCGGACGCGCCGCAACAGGCGGTTGGCCACACGCGGCGTGCCGCGCGACCGTTTGGCGATCTCGTGGGCACCGGCCGCGTCCATCTCGACCTTCAGGACCTCGGCGGTGCGCCGCACGATGACCTCCAGCTCGTCTTCCGGATAGAAGGCCAGCTGGTGCATCAGGCCGAAGCGCGCACGCAGCGGCGCTGTGAGCATGCCCAGCCGGGTCGTGGCGCCCACCAGGGTGAACCGCTCGATGTTCATCGTGATCGTTTGCGCCTTCGGTCCCTC
>JBBQSM010000180.1:0-9050 GCA_038234895.1 Gemmatimonadales bacterium | reverse complement strand
GGGTTTTTGTAACGAGATTCGTGGCGCCATTGAGCGAAACTGCCGGACCATCGCTGCACATTGACGGTACAAACCGTTGCTGTACCCCTTGCCGTCCTCTGTCGCGTTCTCTTTCACAGCCGGGAGTCTCCCGCCGCATGCCTCAGCAGCATCCGATGCCATCCGAGGCATCGCTGCACGTCCGACTCACCGCGCTCGCGTCACGTTCGCGGGTGGCCCGGCGGCTCGTCGCCCAGCCATGCCGCGCACCGTGGACAGCGATCGTTCTGGCAATCGGCGTTCTGGCCGGCTGCGGCGGAGGCGGCCGAGTGCCTCCACCGGGCGGCGGACCAGGCCCTCGCGCTGGTGGGGCTGGCGTGCCGGCTGTGGGCGGACAAACCGTCGCAGGCGACATGCAGCGTCTCTACCGCAGCATGGGGCTGCTGGCCGGCGCGGGTTCGATTCCCTTTGTGTCCTCCGTGTCGTTTTTGCGCGCGCCCACGGTGGACAGCACGCTCACCCTGATCGCGTTGTCCATGCCGTCGCGCTCGCTGGGCTTCGGACGCGAGGGTGAGCGCTACGCGGCCAGCTACACGGTGCGGGTGGAAGTGCGACAGGGCCCCTCGGTCGTTCGGCAGATCGAGGCCCGGGAAACGGTGCGCGTTCCCACCTTCCGCGAAACGTCGCGCACCGACGAAAGCGTCATCTGGCAGCAGTACCTGCGACTGTCGCCCGGTCGCTACACCATGGCGGTCTCGGTCAAGGACGAGTCCAGCATCCGCACCGCCTCCGAAGAGGTGGCGATCGTGGTGCCGCGTCTCGCCGCCGGCGCCATCGGATCGCTGGTGCCGGTCTACGAAGTCATTCCGCGCGGCAACGCCGACTCGCTTCCCCGTCTGCTGGCCCGCCCACGGGCGACGGTCACCTTCGGCGTCGATTCCGTCCTGCCGGTCTATATCGAGGCGGTGGGATCGGAAGCGCCCACCACGGTGCATGCACGGCTGATCGGCGAAGGCGAACAGATCATGTGGGAGAAGGATGTCGCCCTGATCACCCGCGGTGACGCGCGCAACCTCACCCTGGGCGTGCCCGTCGCCAACATGGGCATCGGCGTGACGACCCTCGAAGTCAGCGCCACCGGCCGTGCCGACACGGCCCGCACCCGCATTTTCGTCAGTCTGGGCGACGATCTGCCGATCGCCAGCTTCGAGGAAATGCTGACCTACCTGCGCTACTTCACCACGCCGGACCGTCTCAAATCCCTGCGCGAAGCCACGGCGGTACAGCGCGCCGAACTCTGGTCGCAGTTCCTCAAGAGCACAGACCCGTTTCCGGCGACCGCCGAACATGAAGGGCTCCGTGACTATTTTCTGCGCATCCGCACGGCGAACATCCGCTTTCGCGACGATGCCCAGATGGGCTGGCTCTCCGATCGTGGCATCGCGTTCGTCGGGCTCGGCGATCCGGACAACATCTACGATTCCGGCGCCAACGATCCGAACGCGCGCGTGCGGCAGCAGGTGTGGGAGTATCGCGAGTGGCGGTTGCAACTCGTTTTCCTCGACCAGACCGGCTTCGGCCGCTGGCGCCTGAACCCGCAACAGATGAACGACCTGCAGAATGCGATCCGTCGTCGGATGGCCAGCCGTCCGTGACCGATGTCGTCAAACCCGTCGCGCCGCGACTCTTTCTCGTTGATGGCTACGCGCTGATCTATCGCGCGTTCTTCGCGCTGCTGACCCGCCCGCTCAACACCAGTCGCGGCGAAAACACCTCCGCCGCCTGGGGCGTCGCCAACTTTCTCAAGCGGCTGCTGGCGATGCACAAGCCCGAGCTGCTGGGATGGGTGCACGATTCCGGCGCGACCTTTCGCGACGACATCTACCCCGACTACAAAGCCACGCGCGAAAAGCTGACCGACGAACTGCAGGCCGATTTCGATCAGGGGCTGCAGCGCATCATGCAGCTGCTCAAGGCGTACGACGTGCCCGTGCTCGCGGTCCCCGGCTTCGAAGCCGACGATGTAATCGGCACGATGGCGCGGCTTGGCGTGGACGCCGGCTACAACGTGGTCATCGTATCTGGCGACAAGGATTTCCAGCAACTCGTACGTCCCGGCGTGTGGCTGCTCAATCCCGGGCGCGGCGGACCGGCCAGTGTTGACGAGTCGTGGGTGGGCATGGAGAACGCCAACGACCGGTTGGGCGTGGCCCCCGAGTTCGTGATCGATTACCTCGCCATGGTGGGCGACACGTCGGACAACGTGCCCGGCGTCAAAGGCATTGGTGAAAAGACGGCGCAGGAGCTCATCGGGCAGTTTGGCGCACTCGAGAACATTCTCGCGCATGCCGCCGAGGTGACCAAAAAACGGCCGCGGGAAGCGTTGTTGGAGCATGCTGACGTGGCGCGATTGTCCAAGCTGCTGGTGACCATCCGTCAGGACGTGCCGGTGGAGCTCGATCGCGACGCGTTGCGCGTGGGCCACCCGGATGTGCAGGCGCTGCGTCATCTGTTTCTCGAGCTCGAATTCAACTCGATGCTCAAGGATCTCGGTCCGGCCACGGCCGAGGCGCCTGCTGTGTCGGGAACCGCGTCGTCTGGTGTGCCCAGTTTGTTTGATGGCGACGCGGCAGCTGGCACGTCTGGCACCGTCGCGGCGGTCACCACGGCACCTGCTGTCGCCGCGACGCCCAACGACGCCTCTATAACGCCAGCGTTCGCATTCAACGGACCGGCGCGCCCCGACGCGCCGCCGGTCGTGATGGCGCCAAGCGGTGTGGCGGTGTTGGCCGACGCCCACTACGTCACCGTGGACACACTCCCCGCGCTCGACGCGTTGCTCGCCCGCGCACGTGCGGTGCCATATATCGCGATCGATACGGAAACGGTGCAGGAGCCTGGCGCACCCTCCGGCGTTGATGCCATGCGCGCGGTGCTGGTGGGCCTGTCGATCGCCGTGGCGCCGGGCGAGGCGTACTACCTGCCGTTCGCACACCGGCTCGACAACGGCGACGGCAATCTCGCGCTGCTGTCGGGTGATGCCGGCCTTGCCGGTCGTCGCATCAGCGCAGGGGTGGAGGCGCCGGTGAACCTGCCGGCGTTCAGCTCCGACGAGATGGCACCGCTGCGCGCCCTGCTGCAGGACGCAACCGTCTTCAAGATTGCACAGAACGCGAAGTACGACATGCTCGTGCTGCGCGGCGCCGGCGTGCAGTTGGCTGGACTGGCGTTTGATACCATGCTGGCCAGTTACGTGCTTGATCCGGGACGTCGTTCGCACGGACTCGACCTGCTGGCGCTCGAGTTTCTCGGCCACACGATGACGGCCTACGATCAGTTGTGCGGCAAGGGACGCTCACAACTGCCGTTCGATGTCGTGCCCGTTGATGCCGCGCGCGACTATTCGTGCGAAGACGTGGACGTGACCATGCGGTTGCGCGCGATCTTCGAGCCAAAGCTGGCCGAGTTCGATATGCTCGACCTGATGGCGAAGATCGAGACGCCGCTGGTGCGGGTGTTGGCGGATATGGAGTGGGAGGGGATCGCCATCGATCTCGACTGGTTTCAGTCGCTCAAGACGCGATTCCGCGCAGAACGCGAGCGTGTCGAGAAAGAGATCTGGGTGGAAGCGGGGGAGGAGTTCAACATCAACTCCAACCCGCAACTGCGCGTGATCCTGTTCGAGAAGCTTGGCCTGCCGATCAAGAAGAAGACGGCCACCGGCCCCAGTACCGATGCGAGCGTCTTGCAGGAGCTGGCCGAAGAAGGCCATACGCTGCCCACGCTGCTCATGGAGTATCGCGAGATCTTCAAGCTCGAAGGCACGTACATCGATGCGTTGCCCAGGCTCGTGCATCCGCGCGATCAGCGGTTGCACACGTCGTACGGGCAGACCGTCGCGGCAACGGGCCGGTTGTCCAGCACCGATCCGAACCTGCAGAACATTCCGGTGCGTCGTGAGCTGGGCCGCGAGATCCGCCGCGGTTTTGTGCCGCGCGCGGGATGGAAGCTGCTGTCCGCTGACTACTCGCAGATCGAACTGCGGCTGCTCGCGCATCTGTCTGGTGATCCGGCGTTCGTCAGTGCGTTCAAGGCGGGCGGTGACATTCACAAGCAGACCGCGGCCATCATTTTCGGCGTCGACATTGCCGACGTGACCAGCGAAATGCGGGCCCGCGCCAAAACGATCAACTTTGCCACGATCTACGGGCAGGGCGCGTTCGCGCTGTCGCGGCAGCTCAAGATCAGCAACGCCGAAGCGAAGGCGTTCATTGAGACATACTTCGAGCGATTCGCCGGTGTGAAGGCCTTTCTCGAGCAGTGCGTGGTGGATGCCAAGGCCAAGGGTTACGTGGAGACGCTCTTCAAGCGTCGCCGCTACATCCCGGAGCTCAAGGACCGCAACCGCAACATCAAAGCGTTTGGCGAACGCGTGGCCGCCAACGCGCCCATTCAAGGCTCCGCGGCCGATCTCATCAAGGTGGCGATGATTCGCATTCACGACGCGCTTGCGTCGGAGGGACTGCGCGCGCGCATGCTGCTGCAGGTGCACGACGAACTGATCTTCGAGCTGCCGGCCGATGAAGAAGTGACATTGCGCGCGCTGGTGAAACGGGAGATGGAAGGCGCCGCGCTACTCGACGTGCCACTGTTGGTTGAGATGGGGATCGGCGACGACTGGGTGGCCGCCAAGTCCTGAATTCGCCCGCGATTTTGCACGACGCGGCGCCTCTTGGAGTCGTGCACTTTGCATGGAGTGCGCCGCACTGCCCTGTCCGTGGGGCCGTCACAGCGGCGGAATTCCCGTTCAACTCGTTATACAGCAATTGTTTGCGTGGCGGTCATCGCCACGGCACCGTCGTTGCCTTTCAGTCGGAGTGAGCGCCGGGCGAGTCCCGGCCCACCACATCCGGGTGACGGTCTACCGTCGCCGCGTCATGGCCGATTTCGAGGACTGCGTATGCGCGCCAACCGCTCTCAGAAGGGATTCACGCTTATCGAGCTGCTGATCGTCGTGGTGATCATCGGTATCCTGGCGGCAATCGCGATCCCGAAGTTTTCGTCCACGAAGGGCAAGGCGCAGGTCAGCACCATGAAGAGCGACCTGCACAACCTCGCGTCGGCGGAAGAGGACTTCTACTACAACAACTCGCAGTACGCCGGCAACGTGGCGCAGGTGAACTTCACGCCGTCGCGCGGCGTTCTGCTGACAATCGTGGAATCGGGGCCGCTGGGATGGTCGGCGCAAACCACACATCCGCAGGCGGTGGGGATCACCTGCGCGGTGTACTACGGCGGTGCCGCCTCACTCGCGCCGGCGAACACCGAGGGCAAGATCACCTGCCAGTAGGACCCCGTTTGCTTCGCATCACCGTACACCTTTCGCATGACCGATCGCACACTGCCACTGATTGTTGACGACCGGAACGACGCGCGCCGACACGAGCGTATGATCGCGGTGAACCGCCAGGCTGGCGCGCGCGAGTTCGTGCGACGTCGTACCGGCATGATTCACGCAATGAATGGCGGTCTGTGGTTGCACCGGCACGTCTGGAAGGGACGGCCGATGGTGCACATGGTCAGCACCGATCGCGCGCGACTGCTGGACTACGGACGCATGCTGGGCATGCCCGAGCACCGGTTGCAGTACAAGCCGCTCAAAGATCCGCGCACGGAAATCCGGCGCGAGGCGTGGCACTGGGATCTGGCCGGACCGGTGTTGCCACCGCCAGACGACAGCTTGGTGACAGGCGACGATCCGGCGTGACCCGCGCCGCCGTAGCTACGCGCTGAGTAGTCGTGCATCCGCCTCGCGCGCCGCACGTTCGCCGGCGGGAACGTCCACGAACAGCAGCAGTGCGCCGCCCACGACAAAGAACGCGATCACCGACAGGATCGCACCGCGGCTCGAGCCGCTCTGCCCGATGACAATAGCAAAGACGAGTGGGCCGAGAATGCCACCGAACTTTTCGAAGACGGAGTAGAAGCCGAAGAACTCACCGCTCTTATGCTTCGGGATCATATTCGCGAACAGCGAGCGACTAAGTGCCTGCGTGCCGCCTTGCACCATGCCCACGAGAATGGCGAGCAGATAAAACTCGCGCGCTGACGTCATGAAGTAGCCAAGCACACAGATGCCGGCGTAGACCACGAGTCCAATGAAGATCGAACGCTTGGTGCCGATGCGGCCGGCCAGTGCACCGAACGCAAAAGCGAATGGGATGCCGATGAACTGTACCAGCAGAATGGCGGTGATGAGGTCGGACGACCCGATGCCGATCTCGGTGCCGTACACACTGGCCATCTTGATGATGGTCTGAATGCCGTCGTTATAGATCGTGAAGGCGAGCATGGCCAGCGCCGCCTGTTTGTATCCGCGCAACTCGCGCAACGTTTCACCCAACCGCGTGAACGCGACGGTGAACGGATTCTGCGTGGGGCGTTCGTCCCGTTCGATGGTGCGCGGTGGTTCGGGCACACGACGTAACAGCGGAATGGAGAAGACCAGCCACCACACCGCGACGGACACGAACGCCAGTCGCGCTGGCAACGACGATTGCTCGGCCGTCAGTCCCTCACCAGACGGCAGGCCGAAAGCGCCGGGATTGCTGATCCACGCCAGGTTGAGCGCCAACAGCACGCCGCCGCCGACATACCCCAGCGCATAGCCCGCCGTCGAGACGCGATCCATTTCCTCCGCGCTGGCAATGTGTGGCAGCAGCGATTCGTAGAACGTCATGCTGCCCGCCGCACCGCCGAGCGACAGGATGAAGACGATGGCCGCGAACAGCACCTCGCCCCGACTGATGAAGAACATCGATGCGGTGGCGGCGACCCCGATGAGCATGAACGCGACGAGAAATCGTTTCTTGGCCGCCCGGAAGTCAGCGAGTGCGCCGAGTACTGGTGCCAGGAGTGCAATGACAATGGCGCCGACGGTGCTGGCGTTGGCGTACCATTGTGACGCTTGCACGTCGGTGAGATTGGCCGCAGCCACCTTCACGAAGAAGATCGGAAAGACGGCGGTCATGATCGTCGTCTGCGCCGCCGACACCGCCCAATCGTACATGGCCCATGCGCGCAACTCGCGCCGGTGCAGGCCGAGCGCGTTGAGCAGGCGTGGTGCAGGGCGCACAGATGTCATGCAGAGTCTCGTAAAGGGAGGGCGTATCGGGCAGATTATTGTCTGTGTCGACTCACCGTCTGTCCAGCAATACCGGGAAACTTGTGACTCCATCGCGTCGCCGTTGTGCCGCTGCCGTGCTCGTGCTGCTGGCGAGTCTGTCGGCGGGGTGCGATCGCGAGCGTCCGGCGGCGACCGTCGACACGCTTCCGACCGTTCCCGGCCTTATCCCCCCGGACAGCGCCCGTCCGGTGGTCGAGGTCACCGGCTGGGACTCGGCGTCCGGTTCGTTCATAGTGCTGCCTACGGTGGACGGCGGCCTCGTGTCGGGTTCGCTGCTGCGTGCGGACGCCTCCGAACTGACCGTGTCGGATACCGCCGGTGTCGGGCGTGCAATGGCGGACGGCCGGATGGAGCTGTTTTCGCGGAGCGGACGTGTGGGAATTGCGCGCCTGGCCGTGGGAGGAGCACCGACGACCGATCCCGGCTGTACCGCCTGGCCGGTGGCGCGCTTGGACACTGACGCGGGCACGGGTGTACCACCGTGGACCGCGGCGTTTCAGGCCAATCGGGTGACGGCGATCCCGCTCGATTCGATTGAAGGGCTGGGTTCGCGCGACTCCATGCGTTTGGCGGCGGACCTTACCCGACTGGCCTCTGCGCTCAAGGACGATACAAGCGCCACGTTTCGCGGATTGCCGTTTGTTGTGCTGCGCGCGTACCGTGCGCGTGGGTTGGACACGACGTTCATCGTGGCGACGCTGGCGCGCCGCGTGAATCAGGAAGCGGATCCGAAAGAAGAACGGCTGGTGATGGTGGTGGACGCAGTCGGGGACAACACGCGCGGGTGGACGGTGGCGTGGCACGAGCGCGCCTCCGGTCTTGAAGACGAGCTGGTCGTTGCGGAGCCGCTGATGGCGTTTCGCGCGGTCGGCTCGAGCGATGTGCGACTGCTCTTTGGTCGCGACGACGGCATCGCACTTGGCGCGGCCATTCTATCGCGCGACCGCAGCGGCTGGCATGTGCTCTGGGAGAGCGCGGTCGCCGGCTGCAACTGATTTCACCAAAACGAACATCATGTCACGTGCATTCCTGCGGGACGACGCGGAAGGCGAAATGCCGCGTCGCAATTACGATCTACCACCGCGCGACGATCCGGACTACGATCGGGTCGCTGCGCGCGCCATGCTCGAGGCGGCGCGCGTGGGTGAAACGCAACTCGCCGAGCGCGCCACGGGCTACTACTGGGGCGAGCCGGTGCTCAAGCCGTACGTCGCGGAAGTGCTCGCCGAGGCAGAGCGCGCCAAGGACGATCGGTTGGAGCAGTTGGCGCGTCGGTTTCTGAGCTGACCATGCCGCTCGGCACGCAACTCGTCTGGCTGTTTACCGTCGCGATTCCGGTGGCGTGCGTGGCCTGGACCGTTACGCACGAGGAGTTGTTTCGTGAACCGCGCGAGTACTTCACGCGCCGCAGCACCGAGGACGCGCGCTGGTGGGTGCGCAAGTTCTTTTATCTGGGCACCTGCGAGTACTGCTTCAGCCACTACGTGTCGTTGGGGGTTGTGCTGCTGACGGGCTTTCATCTGTTGCTCGACGACTGGCGCGGTGTACTGCTGGCGTGGTTGGCGGTGGTGTGGGTGGCCAATCAATACATGAGCATTCACGGTCGGTTGCGGCTGGGAATTCAGACACAGCGCGCGGAGATCAAGGTGCTCGAGGAGCAGCTCGACGACGAGTGACACGCCGTCGACGTACGGCGGCCCCGGTGCGCACTCGACAGGAAATTTTCCAGCACGACAACACGCCGTCGCGCAAGCCGTGGAATTCGTTTCGCAATGCGCATACGTTCCGCGCACATGACCGAACTGCTTGCCTCCGACATCGTCGCGCGCGTCGCGACGGAACTCTCGCTCGCACCGCAACAGGTGCGCAGCACTCTCGCGCTTTT
>JBBQSM010000179.1:0-9177 GCA_038234895.1 Gemmatimonadales bacterium | reverse complement strand
GATGACGCGGAAGCTTTTGGAGAATTGGACGCTCTGGATTTTGCTCGATGCCGTGTACGTGGGCGTGTTCTTCGTGCGCGGCCTGCGACTCACTGCTCTGTTGTACGCGATCTTCTTTGCACTCGCCATCCTCGGCCACATACAATGGAAGCGCTCGTTCGTCCGCAGCTCACGCGCATTGTACTGACCGGCTCCGAGTCGGTCGGCAAGACTACGCTGGCGGCGGAGCTCGCGGCACACTACGGCGTGGAATGTGTCCCCGAGTTCGTACGCGACTACGCGGCGGGCCTGGATCGCCCCATCGACGAGCGCGACCACGAACCAATCGCGCGCGGACAGATGGCGCGCGAAGATTTATACATTGCGCGCGCGACATCGATGCTCATTTACGACACGGATCTGCTCAGTACGGTCGTGTACTGTCAGCACTACTTCGGGCGCTGTCCCGCGTTCGTGGAACAGGCGGCGGCGCGGCGCTTGCCGTCGTTGTACTTACTGCTCGACATCGATGTGCCGTGGGTGGCCGATGACGTGCGCGATCGTGGAGACCGGCGCGAGGAGGTGCAGCAGCTGTTCGTGGATACGCTGACACGATTCAACGCGCCGTTCGTGCGAATCGGTGGCTCATGGTTTGAGCGGCGAGTGAAGGCCATAGCCCAGATCGACACGCTGTTGCGCACCGCGTGGGCTGCGCAACGCGTCAGATGCCCGGAGAATAGTCGGCCGACGCCGCCGCTCTAGAAGACGAACGGAATGAACTGCAGCTGCCGCGTGACGATCACCGAGCTTTTGCGCCCGGGCAGGTAGCCGACCTTGAGCTCACCCCAGCCAATGAATGCTCCGGTCCTCGTGCGACCATCCCACGGCCAAGCCAGTGCGCCGTTGCGATCACTCGCCACCAGCGCGCCGATGGACCAGTAGGCCGGCTTGAGCAGTCCCGCCTTGCCGTCTTTCCCCCACTGGTCGCCGAACAGGTAGCTGCGTACACCGAACTCGGACGCGGAGACGGCCGTCAACTTCCGGCCGTCGATCGTGGCGTACGCCGGTACATACGATGCGATCAGTTCGAGCGGCGACGGGCCGCGCGTGATCGATGGCGCAAATCCCGGCATCCAGCGCTGCGCGGAGTAGTTGAGCAGCACTTCGATGGCGTTGAGTTTGGGCGACTGCAATCCCAGCTTGCGCTCGTATCGCGACAATCGTTCCAGCGACCGGTCCAGCGCGGCGGCCGTGAAATAGAGCGCCGGCGCATCGAGGACCGCGCGAAATACCTGCGCCGCCGAATCGCCGAGCGCCGCGTTGATCGTGGGCTGCACGTCGCGCGAACGCAGCAACGGACGCAACGTGCGCATCGCCGTATCCAGTCGCGCGGCCGCCACCTCGCTGTAGGCCTTCTGGCGCGTACGGGCGACGGCCGCCAGCGAGACGGCACCCTGCCCGGTGAGTGAGCGCAGCAGCAAGGGCGCTACCCGCGGGTCGCACACCCGCTCGGCTTTCGCCTCCACCAACGGCAGGTCGTCGGCCAACAATCGTTGCACCGCGTCGCGGGACATCGCGTTGCGCACCACGGCGCAGTAGTGGCCTACGGTCAACGTGTCCGCGAGCACCGTCTGCACCACGCGCGCGCTGTCTGTCGCTTGCGCCGCTACGCGCTGCGGCAGTACGGACGCAAACGCGAGCAAGCATAACGTGCTCGTTATGTGACGCAGCGTGATGTACCTTTCGGAGCGTCTTGACGCACCCGTCGTCTGCCGTGCCGGTTCGGCAGGTGATCCCGCAGTACGTGATTTCATGCGAGCACCTCCCGGAGCAATGACGCTTCCGTGCTCACGTACGCCGTCCACGAGTGTGGATTGATGATCACACTGCCAAGCGCGGCGCCCGCCCCGTCACCTGCGGCGAGTGCGAGCGTGAGCGCCTGCGCCGTATCGCCACCCACGAGCGACTGCGTCACGATCTGCGTGCGCTGCCCCGCGATGGACATGAAGCCCCAGGTTTGCTGCTTGCCGAACAGATGCCCGCCGACCGGATCCTGCGAACCCGTGACCGAAACAAAATGGCGGGCCGCCGGCACGCTCTTGCGCCCCATCTTCTGCGATGGCAGCGACAGTCCGGCCGCGTCCATCGTGGACAGACCGTTCCTGTCCGGCACCAACACACCGATATCGCCGGCCACTGAGCGAATGAGCTGTACCGGCGAGGCCATCAGCACCACGCATTCGAGTTGCGTCAGATCGGTGCCCGGTTGCAACCGGTACTCCGGTTCGCGCACGGCGGCGTGCAATGCCTCGTAGGTGTGAAAGCAGCCGAGGCTGTGTGCGACGATGCTCACGCGATATTCGAGTGGATCGTGTCCGCGGGCCAGCGCAGCCTCGCCGCAGTCCAGCACGATCTGCTGCAACTGCGCGATGTACGCATCGCGAACCGCCATGCGTGTGTCGAGGTGCAAGATCGGCCAAAGTACATCGCCGCAATACTTGGCCAGCGTCGTTGACAGCTCCGCATTGGCGAAGTGTGTCGCAACCGCTTTGCCCAGCACTTCGATGCCGGCGGCGAGATTCGTCTTGCGAACCGCCCAGTCATTGATGAAGTCGTAGTTCAGCGTGTAGACCGCTACGTTTGCGGCGTCATCGCCAAGCGCTGCTGCCAACTGCGCCGTGGGGAACGCAGCGGCACCGGCACCGCTCGCGTCCCCGATTCCGTGCACCAGCAATACCGCGCGGTCGGCGGGCCATTTGATGGACTGCGGCTTGAACGCACTCACGCATTTCGCTCCGAATGAGGGTGCCCGATTGTAGCCACTATCGAGGGCGATTGCACGCGCGCGGCTGCGATGCGCGCAGGCGTCGCGGCGCAATACGAACTCGGCTACGAACTCGGCTACAAACTCAGCTACAAACTCAGCTACAAACCCACGGAATAGCCGACCGACGAGTCTGTGGTGTGCGCCAGCGGCTCGACCTCGCGCAGCATGACGTGGTCGTGGTCGATGCGTGCGCCGAAGTGAAACGTCGTTGCTCCCACGACACGGAATCCCATGCGCGCATAGAACCGCTGCGGACGCGGCGCCTCCTGCCAGACGGCGAGCCAGAGTACCCCCGCCCCCCGCAGCCGCGCTTCATCGATGCACGCCGCCATCAGCAGCGGCGCGACCCCGCGACCGTGCCACGTTTCCTCGACATAAAACCGATCGATCTCGAGCGGCCGCTTCGCGCACGCCCATTCCGGCAAATCAGCGCGGCTGATCTCGTCGCCATGGCTGAGCCAGGCATATCCGATCGGCCCGCCGTCGGGCGCGTCCACCACGAGCAGACACACAGACGGATCGGACAACGCGCGCGACAGTATCGCCGGGTCAAAGGCACGCGACAGATAGCGGGTGAGCTCCGGCTCCGGGTGCGTCGGTCCGTACGCCTGCACAAACAGTCGCGCGCCAAGCTCAGCCAGAACGGCCGCGTCCGCGACCTCGCCGCGTCGCACGACACACAGACCGGCATCCCGCGGCGTGCCCGCCATGCGCTGACTCTCCGGCGGATTCTCTGGTAGTCTCTCTGGTTCCGTCATTTCGGCGGAGGCGGCGACTGCAGTCGAGAGAGCGCGAACTCTACGGCGAGGTTGGTGGTGCTCCACAATTGGAGGTCGGCGCCGCTGCCGTAGCGTTCGGGGACGACGCGCCCGTTTCGAAAGCCGTAGCTCCACAGCTCGCTGTGAAATCCGGACGCGTCGACAGCCCGACGCACCGTCGCAATCGCGTCAAGCAGCTCCCGGCGATACGCGTCCAGGGCAGCATCCGGCGCACCAACTCCGGACGCGCGTCCAGCCGGTGACACGCCCGGCGGACGTGGCGCCGCACGCACGCGTTCCGCGACGCCCAGCAGGAACAGGTTGACTTCGCGTCCCCAGATGACGCGCGGACCGTGATACGGATCTTTCACAAAGGCGTCCCAGACCGCGGGCGGCGCATAGGCATCGTTCGCCACGGCCGGCCCGATGTCGGGCACGAGTAGCCCGGCCGGGTATGCCCGTGTGAATAGCCGCACGTCGCGCAGGGTTCGTGCGCGGTCGCGTGGCGCGGTGGACATGGGCTCCCCTTCCCGCTCCCCGAGAAAGAGGCGTGTGGCCGGGTCGGTATTGGCCACCGCGATCGGCGCTCCCGACGCGTCGAGTGCCACAGCCAGAAATTCCAGCGAATCACGATTGGCGCCCGTGCGTGCCAGATGCCCGTTCCAATACTGGCGCTCCTCGGCGGGCATCGCGGCGATTCTGGCCATGGTGGCCTCGCGCACCGCATCCGGCGTGCGCGTCACGAGAAAATGCCGCGCCGCATCGCTCCAGGTCGTGATGGCGGATCGAAGCGCTTCCGGATTGCTGACCCACGTCCGGAAGGTGTCGTTCGTCGTGAGCACAGCATCGGACGAAAGCAGCGCGTTGACCGGTAGTCTGAGGGAACGCAGCGTGATCAGGATGCGCTCGACGGACTCGAGCGCCTGGGGAGCCCAGATCGCGTTCACGTCCATGGCCCAACGACCGCCGGCGTAGCCCACGCCGCTGTCCCGCCAACTTGACGACGACCAGGCGATGGGATTCCCGGCGCTACTCCCCGTCACATCGCGGGGCGCGAACGAGATCAGATTGGCAGGCTCCGGCCGCGCCGAATAGGGCGCCGTCATGCGCGCCACGGTGGCCAGCTCGCGCAGCACCAGGACCAATCGGCTGGTGCCCCGGTGGCTTCCCCCACCATCCGCCTGCAGGAAGGCGCGTTTCCGCGAGGCCGAGACGGTCGGATCGGTAATCCAGCGGGCGACGAGGACCGGCAACTGCAGTTCGTCGTCGACCATGTGGTAGTTCTCACGTACCTGTCGGGCGGTGCGCAGTACTGCCGCGGCTTGCCGCAGCAGACGGTCGCCCGTGGCGCGATCCCCTCTCGATACCGCGTCGAACCGCGCGTCGATCAGCGTGGCGTATTCCGCCGCCGACTCTCGCACCGCCTGCCCTCCCAGCGCCTCTTCATGGCTGACCTGGCCATCCGGGGAGAGCTTGCGCAGGGCGGCGGCGATTGCCGCCTCGGACATGGTACTACGCCATATTGGACGCATCATCAGCGCACTAACGAGCATGTCGCGTCCAAAATACGTGGCGTACGTCGGTAGACCCGCCATGAGCTTTTCGCGAGACGACAGCAGTTCCACCCCGCGCACCTGCCGCTCCAGCCTGCGGGCTCGCAGTCCCGCCTCGCTACCGGAATCCGTCGCGCTCGCGCGCGTCCGCGACAGAAAGCGTAGAAACGCTGTCGTAAAGATCTCCTCTCGGGTGAGTGGGGTCAGTGGCGTGCCCGTCGTCGTAATGCGTACCGTAAACGGCACTTCGCCGCCCGCTCGCGCGCGGAGGGTCAGCGAATCGCCGGCCTGCGACCCGACCACTCTCCGCGAATCCGCTCGAAATTCGAGCGTCATGGTGTCACGCCCATCCAGCGAGGGCTGTGTGACGCGCGCCAGCCATTCGCCCTGGCGTTGCAGGACGGTCACGGTGGGGTGTCGGCGTGCTTCGAGCACTCCGAGGGTTGGCGCATTCAGCAGTCGGAGGTGCGGTTGCCGGAGCGCGGGCTCGAGTCGGCCAAGCGCCGAGACCAGGCGGCCGTATTCGGGGAGCCGGAATGGCGCGCTGTCGAACGGGGCCAACTGGCGGCGTTCGTACTGAAAGTCGCGCTCGACGCGCATCGTACCGAGCAGGAACCAGCCGATATCCACGACGGGGGCAACGGCTATGAGTCGATACTCGAAGGCGCGTCGTCGCGAGACTGCAGAACCAGACACACTCGCGACGTTATCCGCCCATCTAAGCGCCACCGTAGCCTTGCCAGAGCGTGCAGTGAAGCCGACGCTTTCGTTCTCGGCGTTGGCCCACAGGTGCACGACCCGCGAGGCGCGCTCATCTATATAGACTTGCAGCGTGTTGCGGGCGCCGTCGCGAAAGAAGCGCGTCTGGTACCCCTGATACGCGGACGGTTCATCAAGGCCGCGTTCGGGGAACGAGAGGACCGGACGCGTTTGGGCCGCGAGGTGGGGCGTGGTGACGGTGCACGCGGCAAGAAGCCAGGCGAGCACAACTGGTACGCAATACGGCGCAGGGGTGGAGCGGTTGCGGGTCGGAGGCATTCGGAAATGCTACCGGCGGGACGTTCGTCCGTCGATGGCACGTTTGGTACCAATCGGGGCTGTGACGCGAACGTCACATTATTTGTTGACATTGAGATACACTGTGCTACGATTGGGCCGAGCAGCGAATATGCTGTGCCCAACCGAGTCTGGTTCCTCAGTTACGAGGAATCTCCTGCCTTTCTCGATCGGGAATCACACGATACCGTGTCGGTCACGCCCTCCTCCCGGTGTGCATCCGAATCGGTCAACGCTCCCTGCCTCACCGGGTGCGTCCGTGCGTTGACCCAATGCCTACCACGCGGAGTCGCGCCTTGTCTCCTTCCAATACGACCTTCGTTGTCGCCGATGCACAGCCGCATCGCGCGCCGCGAGTCCGGTCATTGCGTGGTCTTTCGAGCAGCATGCCGTTCAACGCGCCGTGACTCGACGCCCTGCTCGTTCCTCAGGAAGTTTCGACCGCGATCCGCGTGGTCGGCTTCCGACTCTTCCTGTCCGAGCGTGGACGGAAGCGAAGTGCACCACCGCACCTCTAAACAGGCCCGGCGTATGAAATTCGTTCGTGTCCTCGGCGTCCTTGCGGCCGCCATGCTGTGGACGGTCCCGGCCAGCGCGCAAGTCGCCACCGGTACCATCTCCGGCAGAGTCGTCGACTCCACCTCGCAGGCGCCGATCGGCAGCGCAGCCGTGACCATCGTGGGCACTCAGCGCGGCACGCTGACCCGCGTGGACGGCGGCTACACGTTGACCGGTGTTCCCGCCGGCACGGTGACCGTCCGTATTACGCGCATCGGCTACGGGGCCTTCCAGCAGACGGTCGGCGTGACCGCGGGCGGCACCGTCACGCTCAATGCGTCGCTCAAACCGGTGGCTGCCTTCCTCTCCGAGATCGTCACGGTCGGCTACGGCACGCAGCGCCGCGAGCAGATCACCGGCTCGGTGGCGACGGTGAAGGGCGCGGACGCGAACGTTGGCGTCATGCCCAACGTCAACGGCATGCTCGCCGGTCGCGTGGCCGGTGTGAACGTCACGCTGAACACGGGTGAGCCTGGCGCGGGCGCGCAGGTGCGCATCCGCGGCGGTACGTCCATCAGTGCCAGCAGCGAGCCCCTCTACGTCATCGACGGTGTGCCCATCAACAACGTCGAAACCGAAGCCGGCGGTATCGGCCTTGGCGGTACGCCGTCGTTGCCACGCAGCCCGCTGACGTTGCTCAACCCGAGCGACATCCAGAACATCACGGTGCTCAAGGACGCATCGGCGACGGCCATTTACGGCAGCCGCGGCGCCAACGGCGTCATCCTGATCGAAACCAAGAAAGGCACGGCCGGTTCATCGCAGATGGAATACGACGGCTACTCGGCCATGGCCACCGTCGCCCGTCCGCTCGACATCCTGAACGGCAGCGAGTACCGCGCGTTCGTGCAGGGTGAAGTCACCGCCGGCCGCCTTGCCGCGAGCCGCTTGGCGGGACTCGGCACCGCCAATACGAACTGGCAGGATGCGGTCACGCAGACCGCGATGACGCAGAACCACAACCTGACCTTCTCCGGCGGAACGGCCGAGACGCGGTACCGTGCATCGCTCAACTACATGAACCAGGAAGGCGTGGTCGTCGCCAACGGGTTCGAGCGATTGCAGGGCCGGTTGAATGCCAACACGTCGGCGCTGGGCGGCAAGCTGCAGTTCGGGCTCAACCTCACGTCGTCGCAGGTGAACAACAAGTATCTGCCGTTTGAGAACACCGGCGGCTTCGAAGGTGGCGTGTTCAACAACATGGTCAACTTCAACCCCACGCGTCCGATCTTCGCGGAGTCGGGAAGCAACCCGTACTACGAAGTCGGTCCGGGCCGTCAGTCGGTACGTAATCCGGTGGCGCTAGCCAACCAGATCGCCGACAACGCCGTCACCAACCGTACGCTCGGCAACGTCACCGCCTCCTACGCGTTCTTCTCGAGCCTCACCGGCTCGGTCAACATCGGCGTGGACAAGTCGGGAAGCGTGCGCAAGAACTTCTTCCCGGCCGTCAGCCCGTCGGGTGCAGAGTTCAACGGACGCGCGCGACAGGTCAGCCGCGATGTGTCGTCGGCCACCGTACAAACGTTGCTCACGTTCAAGCCCAACCTGGGCGAGTCGCAAGAGTTCGAGATCACCGGCGGGTACGAGCACGCCGACTACAACGTCGCCGAGTTCGGTGCGGAAGGGCGCAACTTCCTGACCGATGCGTTCTCGTACAACAACCTTGGTGCCGGCGCGACGCTGCTGCCGCCGTTCTCGTTCCGCGAAACGAGCCGTCTTGCCTCGTTCCTGACGCGTGCCAACTACAGCATCAAGAACCGCTACTTCCTCACCGGCGTGGTGCGCCGTGACGGCTCGTCGCGCTTCGGCGAAGGCAACAAGTGGTCCGTGTTCCCTGCCGTGTCCGGTTCGTGGCGCATCAGCGAAGAAGGGTTCATGGACAACCAGACGTTGTTCTCGAACCTGAGCATCCGCGCCGGCTACGGCATCCAGGGTAATCAGGGTGTGGCGCCGTACGCGTCGCTCACGTTGCTCGGTGCCGACGGCAACGCGCGCTACGTCTTCGGTAACACGGTCTACACGGGTGTCATTCCCACGCAGAATCCCAACCCGGATCTCAAGTGGGAGCAGACGGCGCAGTCGTCGCTGGCCCTCGACTACGGCCTCAAGAACAACCGCATTACGGGTACGTTTGAGTTCTACGACAAGAAGACGACCGACCTGTTGCTCACCGTCGATGTGCCGCAGCCGGCCGTCGTGCCGACGCAGCTCCAGAACATCGGCTCGGTGAACAATCGCGGCTTCGAAGCGTCGATCGATGCGCAGCTCCTCGACGGCCAGACGCGCACGTTGAGCGCCGGCCTCGTGCTCTCCGCCGATCGCAACGAAGTGGTCAGCCTCGGCGCGCAGCAGTTCATCGCCAGCGGTGGTGTGAGCGGCCAGGGTCAGACGGGCCGCAACTCGCAGCGCATCATTCCCGGTCAGCCGCTCGGCACGTTCTGGG
>JBBQSM010000178.1:0-9178 GCA_038234895.1 Gemmatimonadales bacterium | reverse complement strand
CGCTGGACCTCGGCGTCGCCTATCAGGCACATGGAGCGCGCGAATACCTCACCAAGGGAGGCATCACCGACAACGCCGACGGGTCGCTCGTTTTCGCCCCCAAGCGCTCCACCGCCAATCTCCTTGCCTTCCGATTCGGCGTGACCTCCTCGCTCCCCTGGCGCAAATCCAGGCCGAAGTCGTGACCCAGCCGGCCTGCATGCGGGCAGCAGTCTACCGGAAGTATGGCCCGCCGGAGGTGGTGTCGCTCGCGGTCGTGCCTACGCCGATTCCCAGCCCTAACGACCTGCTCATCCGTGTGCGCGCCACCACCGTCACGTCGGCCGACTGGCGGCTGCGCAGCCTCAGCATTCCCTACGGTTTTGGCTTCATGAGCCGGCTCGCCGTCGGCCTCACGACACCGCGTCAGCCGATCCTCGGTAGTGAACTCGCTGGCGACGTGGTCGCCGTCGGTACCGCGGTGCGCACCTTCGTCGTGGGCGACGCGGTGATCGCCTCTGCCGGCACCAGGCTCGGCGCGCACGCAGAGTTCTGCTGCGTCCCCGCCGACGGGGTGGTGGTGTCGAAGCCGCAGCACCTGACGTACGAGTCAGCCGCGGCACTCCCCTTTGGTGGCACCACCGCGCTCGACTTCTTCCGCCGCGCGGCACTGCGCAGCGGTCAGCGGGTCGTGATCAACGGTGCCTCGGGAACCGTCGGCTCGACCATGCTGCAGCTGGCCGTGGCTACTGGCGCCGAGGTCACCGCGGTCTGCAGCGGCGCCAATGCCGCACTCATGCAGTCCCTCGGCGCGGCGCGTGTGGTGGACTACACCACCACCGACTTCGCCGCCGAAGGGATTCGCTACGACCTGATCGCGGACACCGTCGGCAACGCACCGTACGAGCGGGTGCGCGACGCGCTCATGCCGCGCGGGAAGAACCTCGCAGTCCTCGCCACGCTCCCCGAAATGCTCCGCGCGCCATGGGTCGGACTCACCACTCACCACCGCACCGTCGTCGGCCCCGTCGCAGAACGGGTGGACGACCTCCGCACCATCGTCAACATGGCGGCCGCAGGACGCTTCACGCCGCTGATTGATCGCTGCCTGCCGCTCGACGAGATCGTCGCCGCGCACGCGCGGGTCGAAAGTGGCCGGAAGCGTGGAAGTGTGGTGCTCACGGTGGACGGCGAGCGGTGAACGGTCGCGAGGCCGTCTGATCTGCTTCCAGTGCCGCGTTCGCGCAGTGCAGGTGGCGCGCAATCCCGTCGGTGCCGTGTTGTTCGCCAACATGCGCCGCACGATACGGCGCGTAATGACTCTTGATGCGGATGCTGCGTAAGTGCCGCTGCAGGTACGCCTGCTTTTGGTGTCGCATGCCGTCCAGCGAACACCTGCCATTACACTCACAACCGTGGTGCGCCAGCGTACTACGCGCGACCGCACCACGGACAAGCGAGTTCGCTTTGCTCGCCGTGGCCAGCACATAGGCGGAGCGCTGTCGTTCCCCTCGACTCGGCGCCAAACGATGCTACGCGCAGAAGCTGCGGCTTGAAATCCATCGCTTCAGGAATTCGCCAGCACCACCGCCGCGTTCTGCCTGAGCCCCGCCAACTTCGCTCGCTTCATCGGCGACTTTCGGAACGCGGCACTGAACGCGTCCTGATCGAGCGCAAGGATGTCATCCGCCAGCGTCACCGCATCCTTCCCCGCAATGAACTCCCGCGCCCAGAACGGCGAATTCGCCACCAAGGCCTGCGAGAACTTCACGTTCCACGGACACACACTCTGGGAGATGTGTCGGTATGACCGTTTTGAGATCCCGCTGACGACGGGGCAGGGTGCCTGCGGCACGGGACGACATCAGGACACGAGCGGAGTGCGAACTTGACAGTGTGACTTTAGTCACACATACTGGATGATCGGCTGTATATCTCCGTCCTCGAGGTCCCGATGGCCATTCTCGTCAGCAAGACCCGCGCACAGGGCGCATCCGTCGTCACCACGCTCCCGGCCGAGGTGGCGCGCCGGCTCTCCGTGACGCCGGGGCAGGAACTCGAGTGGATCGAGGATGGCATGGGAGGCTTTCGGGTAGTTCCGCACACGCCGGAAACGGCGGAGGCGCTGGCCGTGCACGAGAAGATCATGGCCGAATACGATGCGGTGTTTCGCGCGCTGGCCAAGTAGGGGCAATCCGTGCAACCGCAGCCGCGCTGGCTCACTGACACGACGGTGCTCGCGATCCACGCCCAGCAAATCGAACGGTTCGGTGGCGCGCACGGTGTACGCGATCAACACGTCGTGCTGTCAGCGCTGGCGCGTCCGCAGCAGCGCTGGCACTACGACGCGTTGGCCGATCTTGCCGACCTGGCCGCGTTGTATCTGGTCGGACTGTCGCAAGCACAGGGGTTCATCGACGGGAACAAGCGCACGGGGCTGGCCTGTGCGTTGGTGTTCCTGGCGATCAACGACGCGGCGCTCCATGTCGATGGAGCGGAACTGTATGCGTTGTCGATGCGGGTGGCGATGAATCAGGCCGACGCGGCAGAGAGTGCGACGTATTTTCGTACGCGAAGCTCGTGAGGCGCGTCTGTCTTGCTAATATCGCGAGTGCCACGCGCCTGATTGTAGACGACGGAGACGTTGTTTACAGTCGCGCCTTCAGCTGCGGCGGAGCCTCGCGCCGGCAGTCGGGACGCGAGACCACTGCGTGGTGGCATGACGCGCTGATCGCGGCCGTCGCGACATGCCCTCCTACCGCGACCGCTCCTGCCGGCGCGTGTATCGCATGTTCGTTATGCGAGACGCGTCCAGCGTGAGGTGTGTCACGCGGCCTGCCGCGTCGCGCTGGAACCGCGCGATGTAGATGGAGAAGCGAAACGCATCCGCTGCGGTGTCGGGCTGCAGTTCGGTCGGCGGCAGCCCGCGCCCCGCGATCATCGCGCGGTCGCCCTGCATGGTCACGTGAAGCGTCGCGTCCACGGAATCGCCCACGTACGTACCTTCGTACGCGCGCAGCGTCGCGGCCGACGCGGGCCGCGGCACCTTGCGCCGGATTGGCGGGCCCGCGAACTCGCCCGTCGCGACGTCGCGTCCTGTCATCAGCAAGCCGCCCGGCGTCGAGTCGGAGGCCGCAAACGTGAGGTGAACGGTGGCCGCGCCAAGCACGACCTCGAAGCGCCCGTCGCCGAGTGCACGGGCGGTGACCGGGAGGCGATTTGGCATCGTCACGACCAAGGCGCTGTCGGGCACGTCGAAACGCATGCCAACATCCCGTCCGTCCAACAGGACGTACTCGCCGACGTAGCGTCGCAGTTCGGCGATCGGCACGGCGACCGTTGCGGCGACGGGAGGCGCCACGGCGGCAGGCGCGCGCACGCCGGCGGCGGGCCCGACGAAGAGCGCGGCCACGGCGGGCCCAAAGCTGGACATACCGCCGTACGCGTTGCACAGGGTGACCACGGAGAGGTCGGCGTCAGGCACACGCGTCAGGTACTTGTAGTCGCCGACGCCATGGTAGACGACTGTCCTGATTCCCGACTGCTCGCCGCGATGAATGCCGTACGCAAAGCCGTCCGCGCGCGCGGATTCGGGCGCGCCGCGTTCGAGCGAGGTGAGGAGCGGCTCGATACCCTTCGTAGGATCGCGCAGCGCACGTGCCCACCGCGCGAGGTCATCGACGCTCGTGGTGACCGAGATGCCGCCAACGGGCGAGACGCGGTAGCGGAGCAGGGTGCGCCAGCCCCCGGCGATCGGCTCGTGGAAGAGTGCGTGCGCCGAGGTCGCGAGACCTTGATCGGTTCCGATCCGCGTGGCACGCATGCCGAGCGGCGTGAGGAGCCGCTCGGACAGGACGTCGTGAAAGGACCGGTTCGTGACGCGCTCGACCAAGATCCGCAGCAGCGCGTAGTCCGTATTGCTGTACATGTGGCCGCGTCCGGGTGGGAAGCCGAGCTTCCCCCAGCGCGCCAGGATCCTGAAGAACTCGTCCTCCGACATCCGGTCGGACAGATCGAATCCCGGATTGAGCGAGCCATAGTCGGCCAGGCCACTCGTGTGGTGCACGAGCTGGCGCACGGTGACCGCGCCGGCGTAGGCGGGCAGCTCGGGCACGTGGCGTCGTACCGGGTCGTCGAGCGAGATCGCCCCGTCGCGCGCGAGCATTGCCACGGCAAGCGCGGTGAAGATGCGGGCCTCGGAGTACGGGATCCACGTCGTCGTCGCCGTCGACATGGGCACGCCGAAGCCGATGTGCGCCATCCCGTAGGCCTTTTGGAACACGACGCTGTCCTGGTGCAAAACGGCGACGGCGCATCCCGGCGTCGTCTGCGAATCGTACGCCGCGAACACCGCGTCGATGCGCCTCGAGTCAGGGATGTGTACGCCTTGTGCGCCCGCCATTCGTGCTCCACCCGCGGCGGCTCCGGCAGCCCACACCGATGACACGAGGAGCGAGGTGCGATCAACCCTTCGAATACAATCATACCAGGGCATCGCGTTACCGGCGAAAGAGTGTGGTGAGGCGGCGGGCGAGGAGCAGAACGATACTTCATTTGCCGACACGGCAATCCTCGCGCGCGGCGCAGCGAGCGAGTACTCAGGGTGGTCCTCCGACAACATCGTTGTCCATCGACACGCGGATGGGGAGGTATTTCGGTATGGCCGTTGTGCGTGCGAGCTCGGCAGCCGGATGCGAACCGTCGGCAAGCCTTTGGCTTCCGGCCTTGGCACTCTCCGACCGCGCCGCGCTCAAGACGCAAACGTTGATTCTGCGTCACTCATCAGCGACATCGGCCATCCGGCGCACCTCGCACCTGAGCGCAGTACGGCGCACGATTTGTCGGCCGTCGGGCACTCGAGAGACTGTCGGGAAAATCGCGGGCGCCCTGATCGACGGAACCGCTAGGTCTACATGGTGCATCGGCCAGCAAGGACGACGCGTTGTCGCCGACTCGACGGTCGCGATCTGATCGACGGTGCGCGAAGGAACGCCGCGAATCGAGCTTTCACGAAAGAACGTCGGGACTTGAATGGACACTAGCGCTGCGCGCTGTTCTCCATCACGATCACGGCGTTCCGTTTCAGCCCCGGCAACTTCGCCCGCTTCATCGGCGACTTCCGGAACGCCGCACTGAACGCGTCCTGGTCCAGCGCCAGGATGTCCGTCGCCAGCGTCAACGCGTCCTTCCCGGCGATGAACTCCCGCGCCCGGAACGGCGAATCCTCAGCCAGCGCCTGCGAAAATTTCTGATTTTAGGGGCAGACGCTCTGGGAGATGTGTCGGTATAACCGTTTTATGGTCGAGCTCGATACTGGACGGCGAACTCTCGGCATACCAAGGGATTCGCACGTTCGACCTTTCCCCGACGACCCCTCAACGAAGCGGCGGCCATCTGCTGACCCGAGACTGACCTCCTCCAACGTTGACTTTCGTCGTCGTGTATTCAAGATTCATGAAACGTGAATACGCGTCCCCGTCCCCGCGTCTCTCTGATCGATGCCGCCCCTCAAGCCGCAGGATGTCGCCGTCGCGCTCCAACTGGCGCTGACGCCCGGGCTGACCTACGCCAGGCTCGCCGCGGCGACCGGGATCAGTCAAGGCGAGGTGCACAATGCCGTCCGCCGCCTGCGGGGCGCTCGCTTGGCGCTGGCGGACGCGACGCAGGTCCACGGTTCGGCACTCGTGGAATTTCTCTGCGCCGGTGTTCCGTACGCGTTCCCTGCCGACGCTGGTGCGGAGTCGCGTGGGGTGCCGACCGCACATGCGGCTGGCGTGCTCGGCGAGGGATTCAGCACAGAGGCGGCGCTGGTCTGGCCCAGCGTCGAGGGTCGTGTGCGTGGCGCCAGCGTGGTCCCTCTCTATGCCGGGGCGGCCGCGACGGCGGCGCGGAACCCGGCGCTGTACGAACTGCTCACCCTCGTCGATGCCGTGCGCCTCGGCCGAGCGCGGGAGCGCACGCGTGCAAAGCAGCTGTTGCGAGAGCGAATCGCTGCGGCGTCAGCGCCGTCTGGACATTCGGAGTGAGGGATACGGAACGCAGCCCCAACCGGGACCGGCTGCTGCGTACGGCGCGCCTGCACCGACCGCTGCTCGGGGACCTCGTGTTCGTCGGTGGTCAGGTCGCCGAATTGCTCATCACGGATTCGGCGGCGGTGCGTGTCCGACCGGCGGATGACGTAATCCTCGACGTGATGCCGCCCGACGCAGCCACTCTCGGATTCAGCAACCGCTGATACGCATAATGTGCTCGCGCGCGCGCGAAGTGGCGCACGTGGTCGTACTCTCGGTGGCGCCGCGCCCGAGCAAGCGGGCGATGCTGATGACCGCCCGGACGATCACGCTGCACCTCGCGTTCGCAGACGTCGCAGACCATGAGGCTCCGGCGCTCGCCGAGTCGCTCGCACAGCACCACACGGCTCCCCCCGCGTCCCGCCTGGATGCCCGCCGTCGCGCCATCACCGTTCGGGCAGCTAGTGGTGTATCTGCGCCGATGAGTTGATCAGCACGGCGTGCCCCTCATTCGGGGACGGCGGTGCGTCGGCACGGTCGCGCAACAGGACGCCTTGTGGGCAACCTACACCGACCTCAACATCACGCGCTTCGGTGGCATCCTGTAGGCGGATCTCCCCCTGCGCTGGACCGCGCCCACCGGGCGCCAGCTCGGCGTCTGCGGCCTTACCACCGGCGCGCGTGGGCAAGCGTGCGGTCAGTGACATCGACCTCATGCTCACGCTCGTCTTGCTTGAGCATGACGAGATGCTGTATGACACGCCGCTCCACGAAATGGCACACGCGGCCGCGTGGCTCGTTGACGGCTGCGCCGATCACGGCATCGTCTGGACGCGCTGGGCCGCGCGTGCGGGCGCGCGATACGCGGCGTGTGTGACTGGGCCGCGCCTTGCTCCATCAGACGCCGCCACCTTGGCTGGAACGGTACCGGTCTTCAAGCGCGAACACACCGCCTCGGCCACTGCTCCAGGTGCCAATCCGGACTGATGTGAACGCTATAGTCGTGACTGGTGCAACGAAACCAGGCGCGGCACACTTCCTCTGCCTGTGCCGATTTTACATAACGTTGCGGCCCTTTTCACCGGCACGCTGGTCGCTTCCCGCGTCTTACCGCCTCGCGTGGCTCTCCGTTCTCGTTGTGGCGAAGGGGACCCCTTGCGGGGTCACTGTTCCGGGTTACCGGTTGATATAGTGATGTTTCACACCATAACGCTCTGGCTGGAGCACTGCCAGTGTGGACGACGAAAGACACTGCGGTCCTTCTGCCGAGCATGACACCCAGTACGTATGTACCCGCTGCAGGCTTGTGGCGGTGCCTTCACGGCAGACAGCGCTTCTGGGAAAGGCGGTCTCCCAAGGCGCACGACGCGAAGGCAGCCTTAAATATCGGAGGTGCGGACCGCAGCGGCTGAGCCGGTGGCACGACATGCATGTTGTTCGACATACGCGCAGGACTTCTCACGACACGAGGAACGTCCAATGCACCAGCGCCACGCCCGCGAAGATCAGCCTGTCACCAGCAGCCTGTATACCGCAGCGCCACGATCGTCAGTCATATCGTCAAGACGTACACAGCCAGTGGGTCGCGCCCTGTGCCTCGCCCTTCTCTTGACCGCGTGTAACGATGGGCCAGCATCGCTACCGTCGTATCATGGTAGCGCGAGGATCACGACAACCACTGCGACGGGTGCGAAGAATGTTCGCGTCGCCGACGTGAGCTTGACCAACACGACGACTTCCGGAAGCTATGTCGTCGCCTCTGTGCCGGTTGGGCCGAACGGCGCGACGGTGCGCTTCATCGTCAGCGAACCGATGGCAACGGGCGCGGCCAACTCGAGCTCGATGAGCGCGTCGTCGTCAAGTGGGACGATCGTCGGCGGAGCAGACCTGGTGGCAACCACGGCGTCCAGCGCGGCAGGCGATGCGCAGCATCCGTGGGCGAAGCTTGACACGGGCGGCGGTTCACTCCGCGTCAAGCGAGCGGTGAACGGCATCATTCTCGAAATCGCAAATATCAAAGTTGCGACAGGGGACACCTCGTTCGTGGTTTCACGAAACTCATGGTTTGATGGCACGGCGCTACGGAGTGACTACTTTGTCTCTCGGAACAAGCAAGGCGAGCAAGTCATCTACGACTTCCGCAACGTGTTTACCGCCGTCGAACAATTGCAGGACGACCGGAAGGCGTCGTACGTGGTGTCGTTGATGTCCGTCGCGCTTGCGAAATGCACGCGGACTGCGGTCGCACTCCTGTCGCCAACCGCGCTCTCCGCACAAGCACCAGCCCCCGCGCCTCCACCCTGCGATCTCGGTGCGCTCCGTACCGCAGCTGATCGAGCGAGCACACTCCGCGATTATGCCGTCGTAGGATTCGGCACCGTCGTTTTCGGTGGCATAATTGGAACAGTCACGACGGCCGGTTTGGGGTCTTTAGTCGCAGCGTCCGCTATTGTGGGTGGTGGCTTCGGAATGCTGGCCGCCCAAGCGCAGTATAATTGGGCGCAGGACGACGTCTACCGCTGCGCGAATGGTGGCGAAGAGCCTCCGCGCTGCAGCGGACCAACGATCGGGTCCTGCAAACGCTTCAAATAGGAGATGGCAATGACCGTACCGCTCGCTAATCGCGTCGAGTCCGCAAGTGCATCGCAACGCGCACAACGCACGCTCCTCAGCGTTGTTTCGGTCAGTGTGGTGATCATGCTCGTGCTGCAATTCAATCAGACACAGACGATCCCGTGGCTGTCGTTGCCGCTTTACGGGTATGTCTCTGGCGTTATCTCGGGCGTCAATCTTTCGGTTGTGGCGTTTACGCTGCCGGTACTCTACCGGAATAAGCTACGACACTGAGAGCATCTCGCAGGTTTGATCGGGCAGTGTCGGAACTGTACGCGGTGTTCGGAGTCCGATTCATTGGACCCGAATAGGGGAGGTTGGACGGCGCTTGGTGGGATTCGGTGACAGTGACCTCATTGCACGATTCTGATTCTGCTGGTGACACTCGTCGCAGGTGCGAATCGGCTGCCGTCGTCAGGAGGAGCGGGCATGGTGCGGAGCTCGTGGCGCTGTCGCTTCCGGGCCGTGCCGAATCCGTGGGAGTAACGCACCGACGGCGATCCGGCACATCAGCCGTCCAGCGACTGTCACCGGACGCATCATTCCGGTGCAATGAGTGCACTGTCACCGAAATG
>JBBQSM010000177.1:0-9293 GCA_038234895.1 Gemmatimonadales bacterium | reverse complement strand
GGTCGCATACTACCGGCAGGATCTGGCGCATCTTCCGCTCGACTCCGCCATCTACGACGTGATCGCGGATCTGCGTCCGCTGTGGGAGCGCCGGCAGGTGCAGGGCCACCTGGGCCGCTTCGGGTTCAGCGGCGACGAAGTGCAGCGCACCGTGGGGACGCTGTCCGGTGGTGAACGCGCGCGTGTCGCACTGGCGCTGCTGACGCTCGAGACGTCGAACCTGCTCATTCTCGACGAGCCGACCAACCACCTGGATGTGGAGTCGATCGAGGCGATGGAAGATGCGATCGAGGACTATGAGGGGTCTGCGCTGATCGTGAGCCATGACCGTGCCGTGCTGCGCGGCGTGGCAACGCAGGTGTGGGAACTGCGCGACCAGAAGCTGCTCGTGTTCACGGGCACATTCGTTGAGTGGGAAGAGCTGCGCGCCGAAACAAAGGCGAAGGCGGAAAAGGATGCGCGCGATATCTCGGCGCGCGAATCGGAGAAGAGCGCGAAGGCGCGTGCACAGGTGAATGCGCAGGCCAATGCAGCGTCGCGTGCCAGCAAGCAGGGCGCGAGCGCTCCGTCGTCGGGCGACCTGCGCAAGAAACTACGGCAGGCGGAAAAGGAACTGGCCGATGCGGAGTTGCGGGTGAGCGTGTTGGAGGGGCGGATCGCCGACCTGACACATTCGCTGGAGGACACCTCGCTCTATGACACGCCCGCCGGTACGCAACGGGCGCAGCAGCTGGGCCGCGATCTTGACGACGCCAAGGATGAGCTGGACGAGGCGGTGCACGACTGGAGCGCCGCGGCCGAACGGGTACCGGCGGCGCCCAAGGGGCGCTAACGGAAACAGATCGATGACGTGGTGTAGTCTCGCCGCTGCAACCAGCTGGGGGTCAGTGGCGTAGGAAGTCGAGTGCCCGATGGATTCGCGCGGGCGATCATGCGTCGATGAGTTAATCCAGCCCCGTTGCCAATGCATCGTTGTGCCTTTTCATCCGGTGGCGTCCGCGTCTCCGCCCTTGCGACCATGCTGCTCCTGGCCGTGTCGGCCCCTGCGCCGTTGCTGCAGGCGCAGGACTCGGCGGTCACCGCGCCCGAACTGCGGGCGCTGTTGGGCAATGCGAGTCGCCGCAACGTGCTGCCAGCGGATCTGCTGGCGTACAAGGCACGCGTGGAGACCGAGATTTCCGTGCTGCTGCGGCGCGAGGAAGGAACAGAGGCGGTCACGGCGGTCGAGCAGGTGGCGAGTGCCCTCCGCTGGACGCGCACGGGCTACTACGATCAGCACGTGATCGGATACCGTGCGCAACAGGTCGGCGCCAACCTCTCGATGCTGAGCATCTTTCAGACCGGGTGGCTGAACCCATCGTTGTACGGCAACCGGTTGCGCGTGGTGCGGCGTCAGAACGCGAGGCCGGGCGCGCGGGGCAGCGCGTCTGCCGACTCTGCGCGGCCGACCAGTGTACGACGCGATGGCTCCGACACGCTGCCGGCCGTGCATCCGCTCGCGGTCGATCGCGACGCGTACTATCGCTACACAGGTGGCGATACGATCGTCACCATGCGGACCGGTGACCGTTCCATTCCGATCGTGCACGTTCGCGTGCAGCCGCGCGACGATGTAAAAGCGCAGGTGCTGCTCTTCGACGGCGAGCTCGATCTCGATGCATCGCGCGGTGCGCTGGTGCGCATGCGCGGGAACTTCGTGCGACTCAACGCCAAGCGATCGCCACTCGGTGCCGCGCTGGTCGATGCGGTCGCGTTCATCGAGTATGAGAACGCGGAGCGATTGGGCGAGTACTGGCTGCCAGCGCGGCAGCGGGTGGAATTGCAGGCCACCGCGCCGTTTCTTGGCGACGGGCGTGCGGTGATTCGCATCGTGTCGCGGTTTGCGCAGATGGACGTCAACGATACGACACTCAGCGCCGCATCACTGGCGGCAGCCGATTCCACGCGCCTGTCCGCACGCCGTCGCCTGTCATTTGCGCCATCCGATTCACTGAGCGGATACGGCGAGTGGCGTAGTGCGATCGGCGATCTTTCGGTGGGCATGCACGCGGACGACTTCGACGATGTCGGCCCCGATCGCTGGCGTGCGACCGGTCGGCCGCGCCGCGACTACACGGTGCCACGCGCGGCCGATGCCTTTCACTTCAACCCCGTGGAAGGCGGGTACACCGGCGCGGGCATCAAAGCCTCGTTGCGTGACGTGGCGCCGGGCGTGGTGGTGCGCGCCAACGCCGGATGGGCGTGGAACGAAGGGACGGCGCGCGGTCGTGTGATTGTCGAGCGCACACGCGGTCCGGTGACGCTCGAACTCCGTGGCGGCCGATCGCTGGACAACACCAATGACTTTCGGGTACCGCTCGACTCGGGGAATACCTTTGGCGCGCTCTTCGCCTCGGTCGACCCGTACGACTACGTCGATCGTCGCAGTGCGACCCTGGCAGTCGCGGCACGGTTGGGAAAGCGTGCCGTAAACGTGCGTGGCGAGTTCGGTGTGGCCGACGATCGATTCCGGCCGGCTACTTACCTGCGTAGCCCGTTTGGTGGTGCGGCCTATCGCCCCAACCGCGGCGTCGACCAGGGCGGCTATCTGCGCAGCGCTGCACTGATCGAATGGCACCCGGACATCAGCGCGGAGTTCATGCGGCCGGGGCTCGGCGCACGGCTATCCTATGAGCGTGGCGACGGCACGCTCGCGTTCCAACGCCTCGAGGCGCGCGTCGTCGGACGCCGTCCGTTCGGGCCGTTCGTCGCGGTCATGCGCGGTGATGTGGGCACCCTGCTTGGTGATACGCCGCCGGCACAGCAGCTCTTCGAAATGGGTCGGCAGCAAAACCTGCCGGGCTATCTCGACAAAGAGTTTGCCGGCACACGTGCCGCCGCGCTGCGCGGACAGTTGCAGTACAACACACCGTACCTGCGTCAGCCAATGCGCGTGGGTCGTCTTTTTCTGCCGGCAATCGCACCGTCGCTGAGCGTCGGCCTGCAGAGCGGATGGACGGAGCTGCCGAACGAAGCGGCGCGCGCGTCGGTCGCGCGATTGGGCGTGGTGCGCGATTCGACCGGTACGCTGTTGCCGGTGTCACGCGCCACCGATGGCATTCGCGCGAGTGTCACCGCGGGCGTGCGACTGTTCGGTGGCGGTTTGTTCGTTGGCGCGACGCGCAAGGTGGATCAGGTGGCGCCGTGGCGCGCCCTGATCACGTTTGGCCAGCAGTGGTGACGTCGGTCTTCGGCGGAGCGCCGCCGGCCGTAGCCGTGTGCTCTGCCGCATCGGTCGTGACGCCGCAGGTGGGGCAGTACTGAAAGAAGGCGTTCTTGCGCGTGTTGCAGCTGCCGCAGTTGTCGTACAAATGCAG
Organism: Gemmatimonadales bacterium; assembly: GCA_038234895.1. GTDB lineage: Bacteria > Gemmatimonadota > Gemmatimonadetes > Gemmatimonadales > Gemmatimonadaceae > Gemmatimonas. Next base: position 5,937 of record JBBQSM010000177.1, on the reverse strand, counting down.
TCCGCAGTACACGCAGAAGGTGGACGGGTTTGCGGGTGCGCCGGCGATGGGCCGCTCGCATGCGGGGCAGACATTGTTCTTCATGCGCTGCAGCGCCATCTCGAAACCGAGGGTCTGCCGGCGTTCCCGCTCCGACTGCTGTTCGACCGCCTTTCGCTTGGCGAGGTAACGCTTCATCGCGCGGACCGCCTCGCGTGCAGCGAGTGCAGTAAGCAGAATGCCCACGCCGTAGCGTATGTAGCCGCCGTAGCTGGGCAGGTACGGCACCAACTCGAAGAAGAACGTGAAGACCGCGAAGATGACGAAGCCTCGCGCCAGCGGCCAGTATTCGCTCTTACGCTTTTTTGCGATGAGCCAGCCGGCCAGTGCGAGCAGCGGTAGTGTCAGCGCGAGCCGCAGTGCAAACACGCTCATTTCCTGCTTGAACAGTGCCCGTTGAAAGCGCGACTCGACCGCCGTGCTTCGCTGCTCTTCGGCACGGGCTTCGGCGTCAAGCGCCTGCGACGTCTCGAGCAAGAGCGCATCGAGACGTTCCACATCGCGCTGCGCCATGCGGGCGCCTGCGCCAAGCGTGTCGAGCGCGCGGGTGCGCTGTAGCACTTCCGGATCCTGGCGCGGATCGGTGGTGGCGGTGCGGGCGGACACCCACGCTTCGAATTCCGTTCGCGCGGAACGATACGCCTGCTCTGAAGACGTGGCCAAGAGCCGCGCGCGCTCCTGCTCTGCACTGCGCTCCCGCTGCAGGTTGTTCAGTGAATCACGGCTGATGCGCGCCGCGCTGACCTGCGCGGGATTCATGAACTGCTCGCGCGTAATCGCGTCGGTGGTCTTTGGCAGATCAGCAATGATCCGGCCACCGAGTCCGCTGAGAAAGCCTGCGAAAGCGACTGACACTGCCCACATCGCGAAGGCGAAGAGTCGTTCCGGCACCCACAGGCTTTTCAGCATTCGCTACCTCAGTGCAAAATGGTGCGCTCCAGCCTGGTGATGTTGCCGTCGCGCGCTGCGAGGAAAACTACGCCACCGGCACCAAAACCGACGAGCGTACGATCGACTGGAAGCTGGACGCGCCGCGTCACCTGCCCGGTCCGATCGATCACATCGTATACCGCACCGCCGGGCGTGGGTTTGGTCGGAATGGTGCGCAGCCAAATGTTGCCGTCTTCGTCGGCCTTTGCCGCATTCGCAAAGAATGGCGGCTGGTAGTCTGGCAGTTCACTCGGCGACACGTACGTCACGTTCATTTTGGGGGCAGACATGGCGGTTGGAGCGCCACCACCGCCGCCCGGGCCGGCGACACGCATCTCCATGCGCATGGCGGGCGGTGCACCGCCGCCGCCGGTGCCCATCGCACCACCAAGGGCCGCTCCGAGCGCCGCTGCGCCCTGCTGCCCCGGCGGTGCGGCTGCGATCATGCGTTCGCGCTGCACCTTGACCGAGTCGAGAAACTCCACCTTCTGATCGTCCGAAAGCCGCTTCCAGTCAAACGCGACCTTGGGCGAACTGCTGCGCGTACCATCGGGTGCGATCCAATCAACGTGATAGTCCTTGCCGCGGATGATGCCGATTGTTCCGTCGGAGCGCATGGCCCATTCGTCGACGATGGGCAGCGGGTTCACTTCGATGTTGATGCTCATGGAGCCGTCTTCGCCGCGATTGATCTGGGTGCTGGTCTTCGGGATTTTGACGAATCCCACTGTATCCAGCTTGCGCGTCGCGATCTCGACGCGCACAACCGCCATGGAATCCGGTGTGATCGGTGCGGCCATCTGACCTGCCGCGTTGGCCGCGCCAGGTCCCATGCGCATCTGTACGTTCGGCATACCGCGATAAACCAACCGCCCCGCCCCGTCGTACGCGGCACCGTTGAAGACGCCGGCAGCAAGCATCATCGCATCCTGGGCGCGCGGTACGGACATGACGCGCGCGATCTTTCCCGCGCCGTCGATCACCAGCATGGAGAGCGAGGCCGGGTCCACGAAGAGCGTCGAGTCCCCGCGGTACGCGATGAGCGAACCCGGACGCGGACCGTACGCGTTGGCCGTGCTGCTGGTTGAGTCGGCGACGACGGCGATCGTTTTCAGATTTTCGTCGAGCAACAGCACGCGGCGATTGCTGGCGTCGTTCACCAGCAGCTTGCCACCAGGCAGCGCGCGGATGTTACTGATGGCGCCGAGCGAGTCGGTGGTGCTGGCTTTGGCCGCACTGACCGGCGTGATCGCGGGACGGTTCTGGGCGGCCAGTGGAGAAGCGAGCGCGCCAGTGGTGAGCAGCGCTGCGAGGATGCGTGGCGTGCGAGAGGGCATGGTATGTGAACGACCCGGCGGTGGGTGGTGGGTTTGCGTGCTGAGAGTGCGGCAGGAGCGAAGACCGCTATCGCATGATGATGACCTGCTGGCCGCCGCCACCGCCGCCGCCAAACGTCATGCCACCACCCATACCGCCGGGCATCATGATGCTGCCCCCACCGCCGGCGGTACCGGAGCGGATGGACGTGAGATAGCGACGGTCGAGCGTGCTGGAAACGAAGGGCGGCAAGCGACGCTGCTGTTCGGGCGTAAGCAGGTTGAGAATGGCCGGCGACAGTCCGATGAGCAGGTCGATTGAGGCTTCGCGTGCGCTGCGATAGCGATCGTACACCACATCGCGGTTATAGCGATCGGGCAGTGCGGCAAACTGCTTCATGATCGGCGACCAGATCGAGTCGAGGCGCACCGTGTAGCGGCGGTTCATCGAGGCGATACTATCCGCCTGATTGGCGCTCAGCTTGAGCGTGTCCTGATCGCGCAGGATCGTGGCCATGGGATTGGCCACACCGCCGTTGCCAAACTGCGCCTTGAGCGTGGGTTCGGTGGTCTTCACGCCGCGCGTGGTGCGGCCGCGATCGAGGTTTTGTGTAAGCACTTGCCGTTCGCGCGTGGGCCCGATGTCATAGCGCAGCATGGCCGTCACCGTGACCGGTGTACGGAAGGCGGAAAACGCTGGATTGGTTGCGCCGAACCGCTGATTCACTTCGTACTTGTAGCGGCCCGTGGCCGGATCGAAGCCACGCACGTACATGAGCGACTGATCGGGGAAGGGTGTCTGTCCCCAGCCGCGCAGTTTGCTTTCACCGTGCAGCAGCAGGTCGGCCGCGCCCAGCGGATTAGAGATGTTGAAGGACAGCGTGGCGCGCTGCGGCATACGCACCTTGAGCGGATTGAACGACAGCGAGAGGTTGGCCGTGGAAATCCATGGTCCCTGACAGCTGTTGCGTCCCGCGATGCGACCGATCTGACTGGCGAGACAGGCGCGTGCCTGTGGTGAACCGCTGTTGAGCAGCGCCTGCATGCCGGCCGCTAGCGCCGGATCGGACGCGGTGGCGGGATTGAAGATGAACGCACGATCGTTGGAGTAGCCGTCGCCGTTGATGTCACCGCCGACCGTGGGTGTAAAGGGCGTGCCGGAGCGCAGCTGTCCAAACCAGTTGATGCGAATGAGATCGAAGGCGTTGTACGACAGGTTGTACACGAACTGGTGGCGCGAGTCAAAGCTGGAGCGGCTCCAGTTCACGCCGAGGGGGCTGCCATCGGTGCTGCTGAAGCCGCGAAACTGCTCACGCACGTTGCTGTAGGTGTAGTTCAAGCTCCAGCTGAAGTTCGTGCTGAACGAAAGCGGTGACAGACGCGCACTGACCTGTCGGCTCATCGAGTTGAGATCGGACCGCTGCTCGCTCACGCGACCGAATGCGTTGTTGACACGTGCGTCGCCAAAGGCAATCGCGCCCGTGGCCGGCACAATGCTCGACCCGAATACGTACACGGGGCGCTGCGCTTCGTTAGCCAGGGCAAAGCGCTGCGTGGTGGCCACATTACGATCGACGAAGCTGTTCTGCCGGCTGTTGTACGAGTAGGTGGCGTCGACGGTCGCGTTGAAGCGATTGCGCAGCACGGGGCCGCTCCACTGCAGGTTGGAGCGCAGACTGCGCGGCGCGGCGTAGTTGCGATCGAACAGCGTGACGTTGGGTGCGCCGTTGTTGAACACGGTGCCGTTGGTGCCATTCGCGCAGCTGCTGGGAATGCGCGACGGGTCGAGGTACGACAGCCAGTCGGGAACGGGTGTGGCCGGTCCTACGCACACCAACTGCTGAATGGCGCCAGGCAGGCCGGTGTTGTCGATGGCCGATCCGATCAGTGCCGCCTGCGGCGTGTTCTGGAAGATGCCGACGCCGCCGCGCACGACCGCCCGCGGTCCGCGGAAGGCGCCTTCGAAGGCACCGATCTGTGCGGCCGACCCATAGCTGTACGAAAAACCAAGGCGCGGACTGACGAACACGCCGTCGGGCACGAGATCATTGCGCAGGCCGAACACGCGTTCGACTTCGGCGTTGCGCGCGGGTGTGCCCACGAAGCGGTTGGCGTCTACGCGCACGCCATACTGCAACTGGAAGTTGTTGGACTTGCGCCACGAATCGCCAAGCGACATTGCGCCGATGGCGATGCTCGAACTACGGCTGCGCGGGATGAGTGACCGCGTGAACGACGCCGGTATGCCACCCTGCAAATCGGACAGCGAGTTGTATGAGAACGTGCCGAGCCGGTTGACCGTCTGGTCTTGGGTATTACCGTCGCGCCGCAGTTCGGTGGTGAGTTTGAGCCGGTGTTTGTTGTTGGCGCTGAACCAGGACAACGTATTGAGTGCGTTCAGACTGGTGCTGCTCTGTGTGGTGCCGAGAAACTGATTGCCGCCGAACGACAGATTCTGTACGCCGCTGGTGCCGTCAGCGAAGGTGCTGTTCACACGCACGCGTCCGCCAGGCAGGTCGACATACGGATTACCTTCGTTGTTCGACCCACTCAGGCCTGCCGACGTTTCGGTAAGAATTCCGACGCCGCGCAGCGTGAAGTATCCGCTGTGCCGCCCTTGCACACCGCCGTTGAATCCGGAGCGGTCGCCGGCGGTGGTGGGGAGCGCGGTGGTCATGTTGCCGGTCATGGCCGGATTCTGCCTGTTCCAGCTGCCGTTGAACGTGAGGTTTAGCGCCTGGCCACTGGTGCTGGTGGGCGGTGTGAAGTCCACCGAGCCAAAGAGCGACCCCTGATCGCCGATGCGACTGCCCGGCAGTCCACCGTATGTGGTCGGGACGCGATTGTTCTGCAGCAACGAGACGAAGCGTGCGACGGAGTCGACGGCGATGCCGGACGTTTGCAACCCGGACGCGTTGGTGTTGAGCAGCGTGTAGAGATCGTTGGTGCGTCGGCCGAGCTGATACGACACGTTGTAGAAAGCCTTGTCGATCACCAGCGGTCCGGAGACGGAGCCGCCGAGCGACACGTTGGAAAAATCCTGACCGAGCGAACGTGCCGCGCGGTCGGTCCATTGCATCTGTGGTGCGTCGAGTGTGCTGCTGAGATTTCGGCCGATGAAGTTCGAACCCGGACGCGTGCGCAGCGAGAACTGCCCACCGCTGAATCCGCCGCGCGACACGTCGTACGGCGAGGTGGACAGCGCGCTCAGCACCTGCGCATCACGCGGCAGTCCCGCGCCGCCAAAGTTCAGTCCATTGAGCGTCGTGTTGTTCTGATCGGCGCCGAGTCCCAGCACGGAGAAGCCGTTCGCGCCACCGTCCTGCCCCGGCACGAGTTGTACGCCTGGCAGTGATGCGGCCATCGCGGCCAGATCGCCCATCTGATCGGGCGGCAGCGCGGCGTTGGTGATCTGACGTTCGGTGCCACTGATGTCGGGCTGAACGGCCTCGTTCCGTGACACTTTGTCGCGCGCCGCGGTGACCTTCACCTGATCGAGCACGGCGCCAACTTTGGTGAGCTTGGCGTCGGCAATGAGAATATCTTCGTCGGCCACGCGCTTGATCTCGAACCGCCTAGAGGCGTATCCAAGCACATTCATGGTCACGAGATAGTCGCCGTCGCCACCCGGAAAGGTGACGGTGAAGCGTCC
>JBBQSM010000176.1:0-9302 GCA_038234895.1 Gemmatimonadales bacterium | reverse complement strand
GCGCTGCTCGTCCCGGCCCTGTCCCGCACCCAAACGCGCGGATGCCCACGCTTCGCGCGCGTGCCGGGCTACGGTGCCTGTGTGAACACCAGCGGCAACTCGTGCGGCTTCTGCACGTATCGCTGTAACGACGACACGGTGGTGCGCTGGAACGTGTGCCAGGGGTAGTCACGCGCCTCGGCGCGGCGCTGCTGCTCTCGACGAGTCTGCTGGCGTGTACGGGCTCCGACGTTGATACCAGCGACGCACCACCCGCACTCCGCGCGGCCCTCGCGGCGCGCACGATCTATCCGGCAAAACGCGAAGAGTGGCGCACGGACATCACGGAGCACACGGACAGCACCATGGTGCCCCGTGTCCTTCGCGCGAGCGGTCGGACGGTCGCGCTGCTGCAGGAGTCGCCGGCGCGCATTTCGCTGTTCGAGCTGCACGGGCATGGACTGTTGCTGGCCTCGCGACCGGCACGCATAGATTCGGCGCTCAACGCGCAGGTGCCGCGCGACATCGTGTCGCCAACGGAACTGTCGCGCGTTACCGACGACGGGCAGCTCGATATCATCGACAGCGCCAGCAGCACGCTGATCCGCGAATCGATCGGCGGGTTCGTCTTCCGTCGCGACCTGCCGATGCTGCGCGGCGGCAGCGGTCGGCTGTGTACGGTGTCGCCGGCCACGCTGCTGCACGCGCGCGAACTTGGGACGCGTCGCGCGCTCGAGGCGTTCACCCTCACGGCCATCGCCGCAGAGGACTCGCTGGTTGGCCGGCACCGCGTCACCGGGACATCGTCCACGCGCCTGCGCTTTGGCAGCGGCGACTCGCGACGGTGCCTGCTGCTCGACGAACGCGAAGTGCTGGTGGTGCGCGCCCCCGATGACTCCACGGGCATCGCGTCGCCACGGCTGTCGATGTTGCGGCCGCCGGGCACCGCCGCGCCGCGCAGGATCGACGACACGGTGCACAGCGCCACGCCCGACAGCGCGCGTCTGCTCCAACCGTACATCGTTGACGGCGCCGTTGTGGACGGCGGCTACGTGCTGCTGCTGGGTCTCGAGTCGGAGCGACAGGGGCGCATTCTGGATTACTACAACGAAAACGGCGAGTATCTGCAAAGTGCGATGCTGCCGTTTACCGCGTCGGCGATGACGGGCGCGGGGCCGCGCTTTCTGGTGGTGCACCAGGATGACAAGTACCGCTGGTGGCTATCGTCGTGGCTCACGCCCATGGCCGCGCGCGGTGCCACCCCGCCCCCCGAGCCGCGCCGGCTCGATCAGGCGCCGGAGCGACGGCTGTTCGAGCCGCCGTCGCGGTCGCAGAAACCGTGATGGGTGCGCCACGGCCGGAGGATGGGATCCTTCCGCAGGCGCCGCTGACCTTTCGACGGAACTGATTCGTACAAACCGAGTTCGTTCCCGCCGGAGCGCGCGCGACCGAGCTGCATATCCGTCCTCACACCTTCGGGACCACCAGCACCCGCACCTCGGCAGGCGCGCTCCGGTTGCCGGCGGCGTCCACGACCTCAAGGCGAAAGCGATATTCGCCGGGGACCGTCGGTGCGTCCACCTCGATGTCCGGTGTTGCGCTGGAGATGGTCGTGTTGAGGCGAAACTTCACGGCGCGCTCACGGTGCGGAGACGAGCGTCCACCGGTAGTCGACGATCCTGCCCCCGATGTCAAAGGAGCGTCGCGCGCTCAGTGTAAACGCGTTCATGAAGCCCACGCTGGTCGGTGCGTCAATCACCGCGGTGGGTGCCTTGTCGTCCAGGACAACGACCCGCACCGAGTCCGGCCGAGAGGCGTTCCCGGAATCATCCGTGACCACCAGCTGGAACGTGTACGCGCCGGGCTTGAGCGGTTTCGTGGCATCGATGGTGATGGTGAGGTCGGTATCGGGGCTGGCTGCCCTGATCAGCTGGTTGACCTGCAGAGTGGCGCTCGACGCGTTGGGCATGATGGATTCACAGAAGACGGTGGCGCGCAATAGATGGGCAGGGAACCTTCCACCATTTTGGTCCCGCGCGGGTCGTCTGGTCAAGAGTCGAGCGGCCGCGTCTTGCATGCTCAACCGTCGACAAACGCCGCGTCATCCAATTGACACTTGCTTCACATCGGCTCGCGAACTTCCGGTCACTTACTCATACCGGAGGTTCCGCATGTCCGAACGCCTATTGCTCAGCACCACTGCGCTCTTGCACTTCGCGCAGTCAACGCCTGCGTCTACGCCGCCCGCCCACGCGCAACCCTCACGCACGCAACCCTCACGCGCGCAACAACCGCCGTCCGGCGCCGTAGTGCTGGTGGTCAGCAGCGCCGGCCGCGACAGCGGTCGCACCCGGCCCGGGTTCGAGATGGATGAACTCTCGCAGGCATACCACATTTTCACGGCCAACGGCTTTAGCGTGACGATTGCCAGCCCCGCCGGCGGTGCCGTGCAAGCAGACAAATACGATGCCAGCGTGGCATACAACGCCACCTTCGCGTCCGATACCAGCGCGATGCGCAAGCTCGCGAACACCGCGCGCACAACCTCGCTCCGCGCACGCGACTTCGACGCGATTTTCGTGGTCGGTGGCAAAGGCGCGATGTTCGATCTCCCTCTCGATACCGCGCTCGCCCGACTGGCCGGCGAGATATACGATAGGGGCGGCGTCGTGAGCGCCGTTTGTCACGGGCCCGCCGGACTCGTGCGCGTGCGCACCAAAGCCGGTACGCTGCTGCTGGCCGGTCGCACGGTCACCGGCTTCTCGAACGAAGAAGAGCAGGTCTTCGGAAAGAAATGGGTTTCGCAATTCCCGTTCATGCTGGAAAGCGAAATCCGATCGCTCGGCGCCACCTGGCAGGAGGCGGCGCTTATGCTCCCGCACGTGGCTATCGATGGGCGGCTCGTCACCGGCCAGAATCCCTACGCAACGGCCGCGACGGCAGAGGCGGTGGTACATGCGTTGGGACGACCGCTCGCTGCGCGCACGCCGTGGGCCGACGAACGCACGGTGAACTTCGCGAGCGCCGCCCTACGACGCGACTTGCATACGCCGCGCCGTGAACTCGCCGCCATTTACACGGAGCTCAAGATCGAACTCATCGGACTGATTGGCTACTACCAGCTGCAGACGGCGACGGATACCGCCACGGTACGAGCAGCCCTGACCCTCATGGAGCTGGCCGCGCCGTACATGCCGCAGCCGCAGATCTCACTCGGCATGGCTGATGCCTACGCGAGACTGGGGCGCGCCGACGATGCACGCGCGCTGGTGAAGGATGTGGTGCGACTCAACCCCGCCATGCGCGAAGCACGAGAGCTGCTCACCACGCTCGAACGCCCCACACCGCCGCAATGAGCGAACGCTCGTTGCTCGTATCGCTACACGTGCTCGTGATTGAAGACAATGCCGCCCTGCGCGAAAGCGTCGGGCTGCTGCTACAGGAGCACGGGCATCGGGTGGACCTCGCCGCCGACGGGCGTGCCGGCTTGCAGATGGCACTCGCCGAACCGCCCGACGTCTTGGTGCTCGACGTCATGCTCCCCGGTATCAGCGGCCTCCAACTGTGCACGCGGCTGCGGCAGGAGTGCGACCGGCACGTGCCGGTGCTCATGCTCACAGCGCGAGATACCCTGACCGACAAGCTCGACGGCTTTCGCGTGGGTGCCGATGACTATCTCACGAAGCCGTTCGCCAACGAAGAGCTGCTCGCGCGCTGCATGGCGTTGTCGTCGCGACATCGCGCGGGCGCGTCGCACGTGCTGCGCATCGGCACGCTCACGATCGACCGCCGCACCGGTATCGTACAGCGTGATGGACAGACGCTGGAGCTGCGGCAGCTGTCACACCGCATCCTGATGATGCTTGCAGAGGCGTGGCCGCGCGCCGTGACGCGCAGTGAACTCATGCGGCGGCTCTGGGGTGATGATCCCCCGGAGTCGGATCCGCTGCGCACGCATCTCTACCTCTTGCGTCAGGCGCTCGATAAGCCGTTCGGGACGCCCATGCTCGTGACCATACATGACGTGGGATACCGGCTACAGGCGGATGCGTGAACGACAGAGCGAGCGACGCAGCAGCAGCGCACAGCCATTCACCGCGACGTTCGGCGCCGACGCTGCGCACCAGAATCGTACGGGCGTTCTCGGCGTTCGCGGTCGCCGTGGCGGTCCTGTTCGGTGTATCGACCGCGGCATTTCTCTACACCATTGAGGACGAATTCTTCAATGCGACGCTCAGCGAGGAAGCAGCAATACTCGAATCGCGCACAAGCAATGACGCCGGGTGGGGTGTGCCACGGCACACGTGGATGAGTGTGCACGAATCGACGGAAAGCCTGCCTACCGACCTTCGCACACAGCTTGAACGTGAACCCAGACGTACGGAGTTCGTGGGCGAGAACGGACGGCACTATCACGTGCGGACGTTGCGTGGTCGCGGAGCGCGTGACGCTGCCGCGCCGACCTTTCTCGTGGCCGAAGTCAGCAGTCGGTTGATCGTGCGCCCCATGCGCGTCGAACTGTTGGAGAAATGGCTACTCGTGGAGTTGGTCATCCTGTTGCTGGCGGTGACGATTGCGCTGCGCATGGCGCGACGCGTGGCGCAACCACTTTCCACGTTGGCCGACGGTCTTCGCGACTTCGATCCGACCGGGCCCGCGCACCCAATCGTCGTGCCGAACGCCGATGCGGAAGTCGTGGTGGTGGCGCAGGCGCTTAACGACATGCGCGCGCGGGTACAGGCGTTGGTGGCACGCGAGCGGGCGTTCACCCGCGACGTCAGTCACGAACTGCGCACCCCACTCGCCGTCATCCGCTCCACGGCCGCGCAAGCGCTGCACGACGGTCGCATGCAGCCGCAGTCGCAGCGGTTGCTCTCCATGGCGCTGCAGTCGGCCGAACAGATGGAGCGCACTGTGGCGAGTCTGCTGGCACTGGCGCGTGACAATGTGCCCGACCGGCCCGCGACACCCACGCGGATACTGCCCACACTCGAACAAGTGGTGGTAGAGCAGTCGCTCGCCATAGCTGGACGCGACATCGCGCTCGACCTGCGCGTCCCCGCGGATGCGACGGTGCATGTCTCCAACGCCGTGCTACACATGCTGCTCTCCAATCTGCTGGGAAATGCCTTTGCGCATACGGCGTCGGGCATGGTGTCAGTGGCCTTTGCCGACGGGACGCTCCGGATCACGAATCCCGTCGACGATGATGGCCGCGAGTTCTCCGCTGCGGACACAGACCGCTTGGCCGTGCCGGGTGTGCGCCGTGACAACAGCCCCGGATATGGCTTCGGACTCGATATCGTACGGCGTTTGTGTGCGCGTGCCGGACTGCTGCTCGACTGGCGCGCGCACAAGGGGTTGTTCGAGGTGCAGGTGTGCGACGAGGAACGGCGCTAAACGTAGAGCGCTCGGGCGGGCAGTGGAATGTCGTACGCCGAGCTCACCGCCGGACAGCCACAACGACGAATGGTGGACATCGCCACTCAGAACCGCACACCCACCCCCAGACTCAGATACCCCGGTATCGGCAGCGCGTCGCCGCCCTGTGTGCGTGGTACGCCAGCGCGAAGCATCAGCTCCGTGCGACCCATCGTTACACCGCCGGTCGCACCAAATCGCCAGGTGCCGCCGTTATCGATGTACCAGCCATCCTTGGCCTCCGCGTAGTACTGGTCACGATACGTCCGCGTGTGCGTGAGGTGCGTGACGATGGCCTTGTCGAACCCCATCTCCGCCGCGACGAACCATCGGCGCCGATACAGTCCACCGATCGCGCCCACGTCCGCGCCGAAGTTCACTGCACGGAACACATCGTTCGACGTGCCACGTGTGATCGCCGCAGCGCTGACGGCCAGGCGCAGCGCCCGGTACTGCACCAGCTGCACCTGACCAGACAATCGCGCACGGTAGTCACGCAGGTCTGCCTTACCGGCCACCACACCGCCTTCGATACCCGCCTGCGCGGTGAGGCCGAACAGCGACGTCACGCGACTGTATCCGATGCTCGGAATGACCGCGGGATCGACACCCATGTTCAGTTGCACCCGCGATTCGCCTGGCGTGAGACGCGCGAGATTCCACTGCGCACAGGCCACGGCGGACTTGGTACAGAGCAGCAGCATGGTAGCCCACAGGATGCGGCGACGCAGCGAAAGACTCGGCGGGCGACTCATTGCGCGCCTCGCACGGCGGCGCTTGTGAGGAATCCGCGCATCAGCTGCAGCACCTCCGACGTGTGCGTCCACTGCACATCGTGTCCGGCGCCCGGCACGATCTCCAAACGACCCTGCGAATAGAGTGGCAATTGCTCCCGCTGCAGCGGTGGCCCCAGCACTTCACTTCGTGCGCCGGCAATCAGCAGCACACGGCCAGGAAAGGCCCGCAGGTTGCTGGTGAAATCGAAGTTGAACCGACCCTTTGTATCCTGCCCATCCTCCATGAGGTAGCGGGCGACCTTGGCGCCGTTCCGCCATGAGGGCTCAGCACCAGTCCCGCGTCGCGTGTTGTTGCGTGGCTGCGACTGAAACGCGCCGAGTGTGAGCTGGTAGTCCATACGCACGTGGTCGTCGGCGGAGAAGAACTGCGTGCTCCAGACCATGTCGTTGAGCCACTCCCGCAGCACGTTTGTGTCATACATGTCGTCCTTGATGCGCTCGAACGTGCTGCCGCGAACGGGCCCGGTCTCTATAAAGACGGCCTCCTTGACCCGCTGCGGGTGGCGGTCGATGAACGACGTGCCGTACATCCCGCCCCACGAATGACCGACCAGCGTGACCTGCTGCCCCGGGGCATAGCGATCGACGATGGCGAGCAGGTCGGCATCGTACTGATCGATGGTGAGCACGCCCTGATCGTGGCGCTGCGACAGCCCCGCGCCGCGCTGATCCCAGAAAAGGATGTAGTAGTGGTCGGCGAGGCTGTATCCGTCGAAGCGATCGGCCAGCCTGAGCAGCGAGCGGTAGTCGGCCCCCGGTCCACCGTGCAGCATGATCAGCACGGGCTTGCCGGGCGTACCCCGCGTCTCGGCGTGGAGCCGCGTGTTGTTGATCGTGATCGCCGGGAGAGATGGGTCCTCCGTCACCGTACGGGGCACGAGATTCCCGGGATCGGACATGGTCATCGGCTCACAGGCACCCAGCGTCATCAGCCCCAGGCCAATCATCCAACGTTGCAGCATTGCGGCCCCTCCCTCGAGTGTGGCGCACGGCCCGAGGAATCGGACCGCGTCGAGGGCAAGGTCGGGACGGGTCAACGCGGTGGCGACAGGACCGGACGGACTGCACGTCCCGTCCGATCGGATCGGACGCCGTCAGATTGCTCCGCTCAGATTGCTCCGCTCAGGTCGCCCGGCTGCTGCGGTACTCGGAGGGGGTCATCCCCGTCTGCTTTTTGAAGACGGCATTGAAGGTCGATTTCGACGCAAAGCCGGCCTCGAGCGCGAGGGCGAGATAGGTGAGGCGGGCGCCGTCGGTCCCGGCGAGCCGCTCCTGCACCTCGCGTACCCGATAGCCGTTCACGAAGTCGTAGAAGCTGAGCCCAAGTTGCGCATTCAGTACTTCGGACAGCCGGTGCGGCGAGGTATCGAGCGCCGAAGCGAGATCTCCCAGGGTGAGCTCGGCCCGTCGGTAGGGGCGGTCGCGTTCCATCGTCGCCACCAAGCGCGCCTCGATCTTTTCGGCGGCACGCGCGTCGAGCCCTGATCGCTCGTACCGTTGGCGGGTCACGATGAACGGGGCGCTCGCCTCCACGAGCGGCTCCCCGGCGGAGACGGCATCGAAGCGCACGATCTCGGGCTGGCGCATGCCGCGGTAGCCAACGGCGTAGATCAGCCCGGTTATGGCGGTGGCGATCAGCAGATCGGGCTCGATGCGGGGCGCGTGGTGCAGCTCTTGGGCAAGCTGCAGCGCGAAGGCCAGCAGCCAGATGCCCCCCGCCGCGACGACCAGTTGCCGCACCCAGCCTAGGTTCACGCGATCGAGCGAGGAGTAGTTGTCGGCCACGATCTGGCGGTGCCGCTGCAGCACCACGAAGGTGGCCACCGTGTACGCGCCGCCCGAGAGGAAGCGCAGCGGGTCGAGCATCGTAACCAGCGTGGGCACGTTACCGCCGCGAATGGCGTCGTACATGGCCAGCTTTTCTGTGGCCGACAGCAGAAAGATCGGGATGGACAGCACCAGCACCAGCACGGCTGGGAGCGCGTGCCAGGCATCACGCCACTGCAGCCGTCGGGCGCGGTCGCTGGCGGTGACGGCGTACAAATACACCAGCGGCCCAAACAGGAAGGGCAGCGGCTGCGAGACGCCAAACAGGTGCGGGATTCGGCCCACAAGCGCCGACGAGTAGTACACGACACTGGCGAGAAAGAGGGCGAGCGTCGCAATGGTGGCCGCCAACACCCGATGCGGCGTGTGACCGCTTGGTCGGGTGCTCAGCGCCACTGCGAGCATGAGCCCCTGCAGCGTCCCCAGGAGCGCCACAAGCTGCCACCAATTCAGTCCACCTGCATTCACGTCGGTCTCCAGCTCAACCCGCCGTCGGCGGATGAGGTGTTCATGTTCAACGGGTCGTTCCGGGAGCCGCGCAGGATGTGTTGGGCGCCGTACTACATCGATCTGATGACTACGCGGGCAGCGCGATGGAGGTGTCGGTTACCGATCCGATGCCGCAGCTTTTACTCACGCCCAGCAGCGCGCGTCTGCCGGGCCACGAGTCGGAGCGACAGAGGCGCATACTGGATTGCTACAACGAAAGCGGCGAGTCTTTCCAAGTGGCTGACACCCAACCCGGAGCACATCCATGGAGATGAGTCTCGTCAAGTCTGCGATCCGTCTGGCCGGAGTGCTGCTGCTGGTCGGGGCATTGCTGTTCTTCGCCTTGCCCAACGGTCCCAGTGTGCTCGCGACAATACTGCTCGTGATCGTGGCCATGGCGCTCGCAATCTTTGGCAGCAGCGGCATTCCTGCCGCGACACCGGTGGCGCCACCTGCCGCCCCACCGGTGGTGCTGTCGCCCGCAACGTCTGTGGTCGCGGAAACGAACTTCGATTTGGCGTCACAGGTGGGTGCGGCTTCGGAATACGCGCGTGGCGATCACACCCACGGCACGCCGGCGCTTCCGTCGGTAGCCGGAGATATCGCGGGGTCGCTTGCGTTCACTCGCGTCGTCCGCCTCCAGGGGGTGCCCATATCGAACACCCCGCCGGTGGCCAATCAGGTGCTCACGTTCAATGGGCAGTCCTGGGAAGCGCGCACGCCCAGCTAGACGTCGTCGAACGGTGCACGTCGCGCTCCCCCGGACGCGCTTGCTCTACCGCGGCGACT
>JBBQSM010000175.1:0-9423 GCA_038234895.1 Gemmatimonadales bacterium | reverse complement strand
CGTCGAGACGACCTGCACGCTCGAGGCACGGCCGGACAACAGACCGCCCATGTTCGTGACGGGCAGCTCGGCCAGCTTGTCGCCGACGGCGATCTGCGTGGTGGCATTGGCCAGTTCGACCTTCTTCTGCTGACCGGTCACGGTGGTGACGACGGCGGAGAGCGAGTACGTCGCCTGCTTGAGCGCGATATCGCGCGTGACCGTTTCACCGGCGGTGACGGTCAGCGGCGTCTTGGACGGCTCATAGCCAAGCCGGTTCACGGAGAGTTCAGCGGTCCCGGGAGGGATGAGTCGAATGGTATATCGCCCGTCGTCGCCCGTGAGCGCCGTCAATTGCGATCCTGTAATGACGACGCGCGCGCCCACCACCGGCGCCGTCGTCGCTGCATCCGACACTTTTCCGGTCACCGTACCCGTTGGCGTCTGCGCACCAACACTCCCCCACGCACCGCTGAGGAGTCCTGCAGTGGCGAGTACGCGTCCCGCTGTCCGGCGACCTGCCGTCCACAACGAGGCGCACCCCTGTCGAAATGAACCCGGCCCTTCTCCCATATCTGCAATCCCCCTGAGTGGAACATGCGCCGGCCACGGAATCGTGGAAAACGCGGACAACAACAACCGAGGCCACGACGCGGATGCACGTCGCGGCCGATCGGTTGCTGGACTTCATGTAGTGGTAGGCGGCGCACGGTACGCGAACGCACCGGAAATATCAGGAGCGACTTGGTGTCGGATTTGACGCGCTGGGAAGGAGAGCGCGAACAGCTCCGTAACGACTATGTGGAATCAGGGTCCGAACTGCCGACGAGGGTACAGATCGTCAGAGCCGCTGTCAATACAGAGGCGATCGTACCATATAACATCGCGTAGCGCGCAGACGTCACTGCACGCATCATCCCCAGGCCACCGCTTCGTCCCGCCCGTCACGGACTTCATCCCAGCGAAAGCGTCTCACCCCCGGAGCCACCGCATGCAACGGCGTTTCGCCGCGCTACTTGGCCTGTTCTTCGTCGCCGCTACACGGCGCACGGCGGACGCACAGCCCGCGCAACCGATCATCGGTCTCATTACGAAGACCGAAACCAATCCGTTCTTCGTCAAAATGAAGGAAGGCGCGCAGGCGGCAGCCACCGCGAGAGGCGCCCGGTTGATCTCCGGGGCCGGCAAAAACGACGGCGATAACGCGGGTCAGGTGACGGCAATGGAGAACATGATCGCAGCCGGAGCGCGCGTCATTCTCATTACCGTCAGCGACGCGAAGGCCATCGTCCCCGCCATCAAACGCGCGCGCGCCAAGGGCATCCTCGTCATCGCGCTCGACAGCCCGACGGATCCGGTGACGGCGACTGATGCGCTCTTCGCGACGGACAACTACAAAGCAGGACAGCTCATCGGGCAGTACGCGCGACGTGCGCTCGGCTCCAGGGCCGCGCAGATCGCCACGCTCGATCTGCTGCCCGGACACCCGGTTGGTGCGCAACGGCACAACGGCTTCCTGAATGGCTTCGGACTCGCCGCACCGGTGGCGTCGGTCAACACGCTGGGCAAACCGCGCGAAGTGGTGTGCATGGCCGACAGCTACGGCGACCAGACGCGCGGCCAGACGGCGATGGAGAACTGCCTCCAGAAGAATCCCGGCATCAACGTGGTCTACACGATCAACGAACCCACCGCCGCTGGCGCATTCAAGGCGCTCAAAGCTGCGGGCAAGGAAAAGAACGTCGTGCTGGTGTCGGTGGACGGCGGTTGTCAGGGCGTCCGCGATGTCGGCGCCGGGATGATCGCCGCGACCGCGCAGCAATATCCGCTCAAGATGGCCGCGTTGGGCGTGGAAGCTGGCGTTGCCTTTGTGCGCACCGGCAAGAAGCCGACCGGCTACACCGACACCGGCGTGGCGCTCATTGCAGGCAATCCGATCGCCGGCGTGGACAGCAAAGACGTCAAGACAGGACTCGACCTCTGCTTCGGCAAGAAGTAGTCGCGCCGTGAAGCTCTCGCTCGCCGAACTGGGGCCTGCGCTCGCGCTGCTCGTCGCCTGCGCCTTCTTCGCCACGCAAAGCGATCGCTTCCTCACCGGCGACAATCTGTCGCTGGTGCTGCAGCAGGTGATGGTCGTCGGCGTGATCGCCATCGGGCAAACGCTGATCGTACTCACCGCCGGCGTGGATCTCTCCTGCGGTATGGTCATGGCCCTGGGCGGCATCGTCATGACCAAGCTCGCGGCGGAACTGGGCGTGCCTGCACCGATCGCGCTGGCCAGCGGTGTGGCCGTGACGGGACTCTTTGGTGCGGTCAACGGCCTGCTCGTCACGTCCATCAAGCTGCCGCCGTTCATCGTGACGCTCGGCACCCTGAACATCGCGTTCGCCATCACGCAGTTGTATTCCGATTCGCAGACGGTCACCGAGGTGCCGGAGTCGCTGTTGGCGCTGGGACAGACGTTCACCGTGGGTGGGACGACGGTGGTGTACGGCGTGCTGGTGATGCTCCTGCTCTATCTGATTGCGTGGTTCATCCTGCGCGAAACGGCCGCCGGCCGCCACGTGTACGCCGTCGGAAACAATCCCGACGCGACACGACTGACCGGTATTTCCACGCATCGCCTGGTGTTTGGCGTCTACGTCATTGCTGGCGTGTGCTACGGCATTGCCGCACTGCTCTCGGTGGCGCGCACCGGCGTGGGCGATCCGAATGCAGGCCAGACGGAAAACCTCGATGCCATCACCGCCGTGGTGCTGGGCGGTACGTCGCTCTTTGGCGGACGCGGCAACGTGCTCGGCTCACTGGTTGGCGTGCTGATCGGGGGGGTGTTCCGCAATGGCTTGACGCTGATGGGCGTGTCGTCGGTGTATCAGATTCTCGTCACCGGTGTGCTGGTGATTCTGGCCGTCACGGCCGATCAGCTGTCGCGTCGCGGACAGGGTGGTCGATGACTGCACCCGACCGGACGACCAGTGCGACGACGCCGCGACTCGTGATGCAAGCCAAGGGCTTGGTGAAGCGCTACGGGCAAGTGACGGCGCTCGACGGTACCGACTTCGAGTTGCGCGAAGGCGAGATTCTCGGCGTCATCGGCGACAACGGTGCCGGCAAGTCATCGCTCATCAAGGCATTGTCGGGCGCCACCGTCCCCGACGCTGGTGAGATCTACCTCGACGGCATGCGCGTGCACTTCCGCAGCCCCGTCGACGCGCGACGCGCCGGAATCGAAACCGTCTATCAGGAACTGGCCGTCGCCCCGGCGATGACGATCGCGGAGAATCTGTTTCTCGGACGGGAACTGCGTCGCCCGGGTATGCTGGGCCAGCTGTTTCGCATGCTCGACAAGCCGCGCATGCTGCGCGAGAGTGCGCAGTATCTGGCCGAACTGCAGATCGGAATCGGTTCGATGTCGCAGGCGGTGGAAACGCTCTCCGGCGGACAGCGACAGGGTGTGGCGGTCGCCCGTAGCGCCGCGTTCGCGCAGCATGTGGTGATCATGGATGAACCAACCGCCGCACTTGGTGTGAAGGAAGGGACACAGGTGCTGGAGCTGATTCGGCGCGTGCGCGACCGGGGACTGGCGGTGGTACTCATTTCGCACAACATGCCGCACGTGTTCCAGATTGCGGACCGCATTCATGTCGCACGGTTGGGCAAGCGCGTGGCACTGCTCGATCCGAAGGTGGTGCGCATGAGCGACGCCGTTGCGGTGATGACGGGTGCGGTGACGGCGGAGGCGCTGGCGCCATAGCGCGTCGGCGCCTTCCCTGGGTCGCCTTGCCGTCCCACCGGTGGCCGCGCACATTTGCGCACGTGCGTCGCCCACGGCGCGCACACCGTCCGCCGAGTGCGCGAGTCGCCGGACTGGTGCGTAGGTCAATGCGTTCGCGTCCCGCCGGCGTTGCCGGAAGGAGCAATGATGCCAGGCCGCAAAAAGAGTGTATCGAAGCGGGCGAAGAAGACCGCGACGGCGAGCGTTGCAAAGACGGCGCGCGGTACGAAGCCCACGCTCGAACGTCGCATATGCGGTGCCATGTCCGCGCACATGCGACTCCTTGAAATGAACCCGTCGTTTCGTGGCAATCAGTTCAAGCTCGAGAACGACACGGCAAAGCTGCGCACCACCACGGTGGATCTCCGGACGGAACCGATCGCCACCGTCAAGGTGGTCGTGCACGTGTTGTGGAACACAGCGGCGCAGAACATTTCCGATGCGCAGGTCAAGAGTCAGATCAGCGTGCTCAACAAGGACTTTCGCGCAACGAACACGGACAAGTCCAAAGTGCCGACCGTGTGGAAAGGATTGGTCGGTGACTCGCGCGTGAACTTCGTGCTGCACTCGATCACGCGCACGAAGACCACCAAAACCTCGTTCAGCAGCGACGACAGCGTGAAGTTTTCCTCCAAAGGAGGGAAGTCTCCGCTCGACACGTCGAAGTATCTGAACATCTGGGTGTGCCAACTTGGCGACGGGCTGTTGGGCTATGCGCAGTTCCCGGGGGGACCCAAGGCGACCGACGGCGTCGTGGCCCTGCACAACGCGTTTGGAACCTCTGGCACCGCAACCGCACCGTTCAACAAGGGGCGCACGGCCACGCACGAAGTCGGTCACTACTTCAACCTACGGCACATTTGGGGTGACACGCCCGATTGCAGCGGCACGGACATGGTGCCCGATACCCCAAACGCGGCAGGGCCGAATTTCAACACACCTGTGTTTCCGGTGGTGACATGCAACAACGGCCCCAACGGCGACATGTTCATGAACTACATGGACTATGTCGATGACAAGGCGATGTTCATGTTTACGCTGCAGCAGGTGCTCCGCATGCGTGCCACGCTCAACGGCCCACGACGCAAGCTGTGGTGACCGGGCCGCTCAGCACATGACCGTCTCCGCGCAGAACGTCGCGAATCTTACCTCGAGTGAGTGGTTGCACGCCTACGAAGAGGATGAAAACGGCGTGGAAGTGTACCGCCCACGCTCACAGAGTTTTCCGCTCTCGCGACGACCGCGGGAGCGGCTGTGCTGCCACGCCGATGGCACGGCCGAGGTCGGAGTCGGCGGGCCGGATGACCGCTCGCAGGCGCTCGATGCGACGTGGTGCGTTGACGGCGATGATGTCGTCGTGTCCATCGTGAACGCACCCGCCACACGGTCGGAGTATCGGATTACGACGATCGGGCAGGACCGGCTTCGGGTGAAGGTTTCGTAGCGCGGTAATGGAGCCGCCACATTTCTTACTGACACCGCCATGCCAGCCCGAAAGTCTCCAACGAAACGTGTTACGCGCGTAACGAATGCACCGGCCGCTGATCCCCGGTTCGAGATCAGTGACCGTGTAAAGGTGCAGGCGGTCTCACAGCCGTCTGCCCGGGGATACGACTTCAGTCGATCGCGGCTGCTCCGCATCTACACGCTCGATCCGTCGGTCTCGTCGCTGCTTGGTGGGCGTGCGACCGTTGCGGTCCCCTACGAAGAGCTGCAGCCGGGTCCGCGGGGTGCCGTCTTTGAGGTGGTCTCCACGGGCATGCCGGCGACACTGCGTGTTGAGCCGTCACGCAAGCCCCTCGCCCTCGATCTCAACGAGCGTGACTTGCTGCTGTCGTGCGGACTCTCACCGACTCCGGCCGACGGTCGCTTTCACCTCCAGATGGTGTACGCCGTGTGCAGTCTGACATACGCCGTGTTTCAGCGTGCGCTGGGGCGCGACATCATCTGGGCCAGCGGCGTCCGTGAGCGTGACGACGAACCGTTCCGTCTGCGCGTCTTTCCGTTCGCCATGGCTGGCAAACGCAACGCCAATTTCGATCCCGACATCGGCGCGATTTCGTTCGGGTTTTTCAACGCCGGCAAGAATCCTGGCGGCCACACCGTCCCCGAGGGGATGATCTGTACTGCCCTCTCGCACGACGTGATCGCGCACGAGACGACCCACGCGCTGCTGCATGCACTGCGCGCACAATTCGCAACGCCGAGCAATCCGGATGTCCTTGGCTTTCACGAAGGGTTCGCGGATATCGTCGCGCTGTTGATGCACTTCAGCTATCCCGATGTCGTATTGGAGGCGGTCCGTGCGAGTAAAGGCGCGATCGCCAATGCCACCCTGCTCACCGATCTCGCGCGTCAGTTCGGGCAAGCGACGTCCAAGTCCAAGCAGGCATCGGCGCTGCGCACCGCGCTCGACACGGACAACGTGCACGCGTTCGATTCCGACGCATTTGCGTCCGGCATGGACCCCGACGCGGACGGACCGTTGCAATACGATCCGTCGCTCGAGCCGCATCGCATGGGCTCGGTGCTCGTGTCAGCGGTGTTCGAGGCGTTCGCGACGGCGCTCCGTCGGCGCAGCGCGCGCTACTTTCGCCTGGCAGGCTTAACACCGGACACGGTGCAAGAGAAGGATTTGTCGGACGAACTGCTTCGTGCGCTGGCCGGCGAGGCTACGGAAACAGCACGCCAGTTCCTCAACATCTGCATTCGTGCCATCGATTTCTGCCCGCCGGTCGACATTCGCATGGGCGAGTACCTGCGCGCCCTCATCACGGCGGACGCAGACGCCGTGGCCGACGATAAGTATGGCTATCGCGAGGCGTTGATGCGCTCTTTTCAGCGTCGGCGCATCTTCCCCGAAAAGATTGGCTTCATGTCCGAGGATGCGGTGCGCTGGATGGCGCCGCCGTTCGACACGCCGATACCGGGACTGGCGCTGCGTGACCTGCGCTTCGGCGATGACTTCACCATGCCCGCCGACGCCGCGGAGATGCAACGACGCGCCTGCGCACTCGGGGAATTCGTGGTGCGACCGGAAATCGCGAAAGCGTTGCACTTCGTTCCCGTCGATCAACCACTACCCAAAAACGTGAACTACGCTGCGCCTATTCGCATCGAGTCGATTCGTACGGCGCGACGCGTGACCCCCGATGGACGCGCGCACATCGAAATGGTCGCCGAAGTCACGCAAAGCTGCACCGTGCTGGTCGACGGGCAAGCGATGGACTTCGCTGGCGGCTGCACCCTGATCATTGGTCCGTCAGGACGCGTGCGTTATGCGATTTACAAGAAGGTCAACAGCAAGAACCGGCCGCGCGAGCAGCACGCGTTCGCCACCGGCACCCTGAAGGATTTCTGGCAGACCAAGCAGAAAACGCTCAGTCCCCGCGGCAATATGCTGGCGCAATTGCATGGGGACTGAGCGTCTCCGCTGATACGGCGCGTTGTCAGCGGCTGATCGTGTACACGTAGCCGGCAACCGCCTTGATCTGATCGTCGGAGAGCGCCATGGGCCCACCGCGTGCTCTCATCGCAAACTTGCGTGTCGGATCTTTGATGGCCGTCAGCGGAACGCCCTCGGTAATCGTCTTCACGATGTCGGTGTAGCTGCCGCTGCCGTGCTGCCATTTGATACCCTTGAAGCCGGGGGCATTGACCGCGCCGGCGCCCATCTTGCCATGACAGCGCTGGCATCCGCCGTTGTTGAACAGAGAATCGCCGAGCGCGACCATGGTGGGCGTCACACCGGCCGGGAGCGCAGAGCTCGACGCATTCGCCGCCATGGTGCCGGAGCCGTTGCCGCCGGCCGTGGCTGGAGAGGCGGCGGTGCCGGTCGAGGCGGAACCGCTGGCGCAGGCGCCGGCCAGCAGGGCGACCGCTAGGGTAAGCGCGGCACGAGAAACGGAGCGATTCATTGGAAGGCGCAAGTGGAGGTTTGGGTCCGGACGTGGAGGCTCGGCGGTAACATGCGGCCTCTCGATCGAACCGGCCAGAGCAACGCATGTCGATCGCCGCATGACTATGATTATCGGCGCGCCCGCGTCCTTCGTTGTCCGGCGTTCCGTTTCACTCTCCGCTCATTCGCCGCCTCGCCACCATGGCCAGCATGTCTCCTTTTCGTTCGCTCCCCGCCGAACGCCGCGTGGCGCTCGTGCAGCACGCCATTACCTCGCACAAGGGGGCGCGCACCACGTACATCCAGCGACTGGTAGCGCGCGGCGGCGGATTCCGCGCGGCCTCGCTCTTGAACTGGCCGGCCGAGCGACTCGCAAAGGAGATCATTCGCATGAATGCGCAGAGTGCGACGGACGAACTGGAGCTGCTGCAGCTGTTGTACGTCGATCTCGAACCGGCCATCCAGATCACCTTTCTGGACACGTGCGCTGTCGCGCATGAGAATGGCGTGATGGATGAGAAGATCGAAGCGCCGTACGCCGACGCGGCCGCGGTGGCGCGCGGCGCGGCCGCTGTGCACGCAACGCACGGCGAAGACGGTCTGCGCTACCTGCGCACGTTGGCGCGCTACAACCCGATGGGGTGGCCGGAGCTGGAGGTCGTGCTGGCGGAGATCGACAAGAGCTGACCATCAGTCGGTCGTCGAGCGCTCGTCCGCCGGGACGGCGGACCGGCGCTAGTTTCTGCCCATGCCCCGACGTACCGCTCATTCAAGACCCGCCACGAGGATCGCCGGCGTCATCGCCGTGTCGACTCTGCTGGCTGTAGGCTGCAGCACCGCGCCACGCGCCGAAGCCGAAGCCCAATCCGACGCGTACCCGCACGCCAGCGAACCGATCGGAGCACTCCGTGAGATCTACGATGGAGTGCTGACGCCCGATATCGCCGTCAACACGTTCCGCAACATCGACCGACTGTTGCCCACGCGCACCGTGCCTGCGTCCAGTCGACCGAGAGCGCTACCGCTTGCCGATACGGCGCGAACCGCGACACTACGGGCTGTGCGCGTGTCCTACCGCGACACGACCTACACCGTCGACCAGTTCGCCGAGGCGAACAGGGTGGCCGGACTCCTCGTGCTGCAGGATGGTCAGATCGTCGAGGAGCGCTATCGGTTCGGCAATACGGCACGGACCCGCTGGATGTCGATGTCGGTGGCCAAGTCCATCACGTCCACGCTTGTGGGCGCGGCGCTGCGAGACGGATCGATCACGTCCCTCAACGACCCGGTCACGAAATACGTCCCGTCTCTGGTGGGCAGTGCGTACGATGGCGTGTCGGTGCGCGATGCACTCATGATGTCGTCGGGGGTGCAGTGGCGCGAGACGTACACCGATCCCACATCTGATCGCCGCCGCCTGCTGGAGGCGCAGATCTCGCTCACGCCCGGATCAGCGATGGCGGTCATGCGCTCACTGCCGCGCGGCGCCGAGCCGGGAACGCGCAACGCGTACAACACCGGCGAGACGCAGGTGGTGGCCGAAATCGTCCGACATGCCGTGGGCAAGCCGCTGGCGACGTATCTGTCGGAACGAATCTGGTCGCGCTATGGCATGGAGCGCGAGGCCAATTGGTGGCTCGAGTCGCCGGACGGGGTGGAGATCGGCGGGAGCGGCTTCAGTGCCACGCTGCGTGACTACGCGCGATTCGGACAATTCATCCTCGACGGCGGGGTGGCAGCGGGCGACTCCGTGCTCCCGTCAGGGTGGCTC
>JBBQSM010000174.1:0-9484 GCA_038234895.1 Gemmatimonadales bacterium | reverse complement strand
GTGAGCCAACTCATGATCCCGGTGTTGCTGGGCTCCGTGTGGCTCTCGGTATATGGGGGCGCCGCGGCGAGGGTAGCCATCGCGATGGGTTCTGGGGAGCGGTCGGTTACTTGAGAGCGAGCAGGTACGCCACGATGTCGGAAATCTCGGCATCCGTAAGAGCGCCGACATTCATCACCATCTTGGTTTTCGGATCTGTCTCGCCCTTGCCAAGCGTCGGCATGATGCTGCCGGGCTTCATGTGCGGGGCGTTCTTCAGCCAGTAGGCCAGGTGCTTCGCGTCGTTCGGATACAGGCCGCCGGCGAGCGTGTGGCGCGTGGCGACGTGCGTCAGATTCGGGCCGATGTTACCCATGCTCATCGGGTTGCCCTTGACCACATGGCAGCCGATGCACGACGAGCGGCTGTACAACTTCATACCGCGTGTCGCGTCGCCGTTCGGCAACGTGGACTCGTCGAACTTGAGCCCCACCGGAATCGGCGTTTTCGGAATGACATGCGGAAATTCTTTTTCGATCCGCTCCATCGGGAACGTGAACGCCACCGGGGTCGCCGTTACAGGCGCCGGCGCACCGGGCTGTGTCGAATCGGGCTGCGCGGCTGCCACCTGCAACACGGGGGTGCTTCCGGCGCCATTCGGCACCGGCGCCACTCCGGAAGCGGTCGAGTCGGCCGACGCCAGCGGGAAGACGGCGGGGCGCGTCTGATGCTGCTGCCACCGCTCGAACTCGTCCGGCGTCACGGTATAGACGCGGAACTTCATGTTCGCATGCGACGGTCCGCAAAACTCCGCGCAGAATCCGTTCCACGCCGACGACGGCAAATCCTTGTTCGGCGTGAACCACAGGAAGTTCGTCTTGTTCGAAATCAGGTCGCGCTTGCCGCCCAACTGCGGAATCCAGAACGAGTGCAGCACGTCGAACGTCTTGAGCTGGAAGTTCACCGTGCGGCCGTTCGGCAGGTACAGCTCGTTCGCCGTCGTGATGCCGTACTGCGGGTACTTGAACTCCCACCACCACTGGTGGCCGATCACTTCGACCTGCAAGGCATCCGGCGCGGCCTTCGCCTGTGTCTTGAAGATCGTGCGAACGGTGGGGATGGCGACAAAAATCAGGATGACGGCAGGAATCGCGGTCCACGCGATTTCCAGTGCCGTGTTGCCGTGCACCTGCTTCGGAATGCCGCCATCAGGACGGCGGCGGTAACGGAAAATCGTATAAACAAGCGCGATCTCGACAACGATGAACACCGCCGTGCCGAGAAACAGCAGGCGATCCCAGAGCGCGTCGATGGCCGCGTTGTATTCCGTATTCGGATTGAACGTCGAATTCGGATATGTCTCGCCGCAGGCCGCGAGCCCGAGCGCCAGTGCGCCCAGCAGCGCGACCGCAGCCAGCCGCCGTGGGCGGAACGTGCCAACCATGCCGGTTCCTTGAGAGTGGAGAGCCTCGCGATTCGCGCACGTCGGCGCGTTTCGGAGAGGCGGGGATGGGACAGCAAAGCGAAGCTAAACGGAGGTTTCGGCCCGTCGCAAGGAAACACAAGCGGTTTTGTAAAACGAAGTCGCTAACCACAGAAAAAAGTAACCACCAACTCCACTTTAAACAGGTTTGACACTGGAGCCTGCCGGCCGGTGACCGTCCATTTGCCTTGCGGCAGGAGGATCGTCTGGAAAATGCACGGGGCGACACATGCAGCATGACATGCGGACCACCGGCGCGCACTGAGACCATCGGGTTCGGAATCACGATTGCTGGGACCGATGGCCGCTTCCCTTTCGATTTTCTTCGAATCTCCAGTCTCCCCCGGTGAGTTCTTTCCCACGCGCTCGCGCGGCACGCCCGCGCTCCGACCACGCCGCTCTCCGCTGCACCGTCCGCCAAGGCGCCGCCCGCCAGCTTCGCCTTTCCGTTCTCGGCGCCACGCTGCTGGGAGTCGTCGGCTGCAGCACCCAGCCCGACATCCGCGATGCCATATCGCCGGACGGTCGGGTGCTCTTGGGCGTCGGTGCACTCCCAGGCAAGCCCGGCTATGAAAGCGTCCTGCAGGGGTTGGAACTGGCCATCGCCAGACTGAATGAAGCGTCGGGAGCCACGAACGCCGATGGCACGCCGCTGCGCTTCGGATTGCGCACTCCGGATGCGGGGTCGGTCAGCGCGGTACAGGTCGCCGCACAAATGCGGGGCGACGTCGGGGTCATCGGCGTCATCGGCCACCCGGAAAGCGGCAACACACTCGAAGCGATGCCGATCTACGCCGACGCGGAGCACGCGGGCGCCGATGCCGTCGTCGCCATTTCCCCCACGGCGTCCTCCCCGGATCTCAGCGGCATCAGCCCCTGGTTCTTCCGCGTCGCGCCCAGCGATAACGAAGCGGCGCGATTCGTCGCCCGTTGGGTCCGCGATTCACTCAGGGCGCGCCGCGCCGCGATCATCTACCGCAACGACTCGTACGGTCGCGCCTGGTCCGCCACCTTCACCGACGCGTTCAGCACCAAGTTCGACAGCACCGATGCCGCGGCGCGCGACGCCGCGGCACGTGTCGTGGAGCGTGAGCCGTACCTTACGGGCATCACCGAATGGGACGCGTACGCGCGTCTCCTGGCGCGTCAGCGTCCCGACGTCCTCCTCTTCCCCGGCGACGCGGCCGATGCGATCGCGCTACTCCGCGCCCTCGCCGCCATCAACGTGCGCATCCCGTTCGTCGGTGGCGACGGCACCGAAGGCATGCGCGATGCCCCCGAGGCCGTCGGCGCACGCTTCGTCGCCTTCTTCCGCCCCGAGCGCGCCACCAGCGCCGAGGGACGGCGCTTTCTCGAGCGCTATCGCGCGCAGTACAAAACCGAGCCGGACATGTTCGCCGCACTGTCGTACGACGCGGCGCTCGCGATCGGCCGTTCCGTGCAGGCCGGGGCGCGGACCCGGCTCGCGGTGCGCATCGCACTCGAACGCCTGGGCCACGACAGCACACCAATCGAAGGAGTGGCGGGACCGATTGCCTTCGAACTCAATCACGACATCGCCGGCCGCAGCGTCGTCGTGACCACGATCGGTGCCGGCGTTACCGCTCAACCCACGGCCGGTTCCGCCGTAGTGGGTGCCCGCTGATGCTGCTTCGCACCATTCGCTCCCGACTGATCGCCGGCTTTGGCACGTCCATCGGCCTGTTATTGCTGGCCGGCCTGCTGGGCTGGTACGGACTCGTCACCAGCAACGCGCAGTCCGACGCGACCGTGCGCCGACTCGCCGATCGCTCCGAATTCACCGAACGGTCCACGGCCACGATCCTGCGCGAACTCATCGCCGGATTGCGCTACCTCAACAGCGGACAGGAAGCCGATCACATACAGTATCTCGCACTCGTCGATCAGGCCGATCAGCTGCGAGTCGATGCGATCCGGCAGCAGCTGCTCGGCGCCGACGAGCGGCGTCGCCTCGAGAACCTGGGCGCGCTCCAGGCTACCCTCGAAGCACGCATCGCGCTCACGCGCGCATGGCAAATGGTCGACCGGCCTGCCGACGCGGAACGCGTGCTGCAGCAGACCACCAGGGACATGCAGGCGGTCGAGGGGGAGCTGCAAGGTCTTCGGCTCATGGCGCGCACCGGTGCGACGGAGTCGATGGAGGACATGCGCGATGGCTTACATCGCGCCGAAGCCAGTCTTGCCGTTGTGGTTGCACTCGCGTTCGGACTGGCCGCGTTCTTCGGGCTCTCCACGGCACGCGCCGTCACCACCCCGCTCGCGCAGCTTCGCGAAGAGATGGCAGCCATCGGTGCGGGTGATCTACGCCTCCCGCCCGTTGCCACGGGTACGACACAGGTTGCCCAGGAGTACGCCGATCTCATCGCCGCCATGCAACAAGCGCGCGAACGTTTGCGCCTGCTGCTCACGCGCGTGCAAGACGAAGCCGATCAGGTCACGCTGGCCGCGAGCGAACTGAGCGCGTCGGCCTCATCGGCCGCAGCATCTTCGCAGCACGTCACCACCGCCGTGATGGATATGTCGCACGGCGCCACGGTGCAGTTGGGTGCGTTGAACACCGCGAGCGACACGGTCAAGCAGCTCGCCGAAGCGGGGGCGATGATCGGGGAAGCGGCGGAGGAAACGGAACGCGTGGGCCGCGAGATCCGGCGCACGACCAACAGCACCCGCGATCAGGTGCAGGTGGCCATCGACACGCTGCTCAGCGCGCGCGAAGTCGT
Source organism: Gemmatimonadales bacterium (assembly GCA_038234895.1). GTDB lineage: Bacteria > Gemmatimonadota > Gemmatimonadetes > Gemmatimonadales > Gemmatimonadaceae > Gemmatimonas. The sequence continues at coordinate 5,281 of JBBQSM010000174.1, read as the reverse complement.
CATTGATTCGAAGCGGGAAATGGCCGCGCTGCGTGATGCCACGGCGGTCATCGATGATTTCGTCGGCGTGATCTCCGAGATCGCCACGCAAACCAATCTGCTGGCGCTCAACGCCGCGATCGAAGCGGCACGTGCTGGCAGCGCCGGACGCGGCTTCGCTGTGGTCGCGCAGGAAGTGCGCACGCTGGCCGAGCAGAGCGCGAACGCCGCAAACGAAGTCACGGAGAACGTCAAGCGCATCCGCTCGCGCATCGCGAGCGCATCGAGTTCTGTGGAATCGGGCACCACGCGACTCAAAGACGTGGAGCTCGTGACCTCGGGCGTCTCCGGCGCACTGTCCCGCATCGACGACGCTGTGGCGCAGGTGGAAGGTGCGGCCACGCGCGTGTCCGCCGCCGTGACCGCCAACCGTGCATCGCTCGGCGCTGTGCAGCGGTCGCTCACCAGTGCACGCGACACCTCCGAAGGACACGCCGCCGCCGCCGAACAAGTGGCCGCGAGCACCGAGCAGACCAGTGCATCGGCGCAGGAGGTCTCCGCGACCGCCGAGATGCTGCAGACGGCGAGTATGCGAGTGCGGGGGTTGATCGGGGAGTTCAGGACCTAAGCGGCGGCGGCTCCGAACCGGGCCGTCAGACCATTTCGCGCACCATCACCCCTCGCTTCGCGAGCTCGTCGAAGTACCGCACGGCCGGTATGCACTCATCCGGCGTGTGCACTCCAGGCGCGATCTCACCACCAGCCTGCAGCTGCGCGGTGATGGACAGCGTGTAGCCGGTGGTTCGCATCATTGCCGTGATGCCGTGCGCAGCGTCATAGTGATCCACGACCTCCCATGCGCGCGTTCCGGCCACGCCATCTTTCGTACCTGATACCACCACGCGCAGAGCCACCAGATCCGGCTTGCGTTTCTGCAGCTTGTCGCCGGCCACGCGCACGAACACATCGCGCGGTACGACCTGCTGCCCCTTCACATCGACTGGCTCATCGCCCAACAGGCCCAGATCACGAATGGCCTCCATGATGCGCGCATGTCCGGGGTAGCGCAGTGTCTTGTATTCCATATGCGCGATCTGTCCCGCATAGCGATACACCATCGTCGAAAGCCCGCCGGCGGTATGAAACGCCTCGAGCTCGCCAAGCGGCGCATCGAAGGTGACCGACTCGAGCTCCGAGAGCGCGGCGACTTGGGTGGGCACACCATCTCGTACCACCAGTGATTGCGTGGTGTAGTAGTCCACCATCCCTTCGATTGAATACGCAATCTGGTAACCGAGTGGCGGCTCGGGCACCTGCGGCAGACCGCCCACGAACAGCTGCACACGCTCGACCTTGTCGAACTGATCGATGCCGTGCTGCGCAATCACATTCGCCATACCGGGAGCGAGACCGGTGTCGGGGATGAGACTGACACCCTTTGCCTTGGCCGCCGCATCGAGCAACTTCTGTTCACGCACGATCTCGGTGTTGCCTCCAAGATCGGTGAAGTGCACACCCGCCTCGACAGCGAGCTGTGCGAGCGGAAGGTTGAAGTAGTACGGAATCGCGCTGCACACCGCGTCACACTGTGCGAAGAGCGCACGCACGGCGTTGGCATCACGAACATCAAGCGCGACCTGTTGCATTCGCTTCCCAACAAAGGACTGCAGGAATGTGGGCACCGCGCCGACACGCATGTCGGCCAGCTGCACACGCTCTACCGCGGGATTCTGCAGTAGATCGTACGCGCATGCAGTGCCTTGCAGCCCCGCGCCGAGAACAAGCATTCGCATAAACATCTCCAAACAGGATGGGGGGAGTGACAGAGCAAAAGGTAACGGGAGCAGAGGACTCGTGGCGCGCCCTGCTCGATCAAAGTGCCGGTGCGGTGACCGCAGTCGTGGCGCAGGCGCGTCGTGTGGCCGTGATCGGAATCAAGACCCCGGAATCGGGTGGTCCCGCTTATTCGGTCCCCGCGTATATGCAGCAGGCCGGCTACGACATCGTACCGGTTCCGGTCTACTACCCGGCTGTGACGGAACTACTCGGCGTGCCGGTGCACCGTCGTCTTGCCACGATCTCGCCACCCGCAGATCTCGTCGTCCTCTTCCGGCGCTCGCAAGACGTGCCGCGTCACCTCGACGAACTGCTCGCGGCCAAACCGCGCACTGTGTGGATGCAACTGGGTATTCGTCACGATGCCGTGGCTGAACAGCTGGCGCGTGCCGGTATCTCAGTGATTCAAGATCGCTGCTTTTTGGTGGAGCATGCACGCCGCGCGCGATAGCCGGCGGCGGCACTGCATCCGCCCACCAGCGCGCACCAGCGCGCATCAGCGCGCATCAGCGCGCACGGCGCGCACGGCGCGATGCTACATCCGCACCCGGTTGCGTCCGTCCGCCTTGGCGCGGTACAGCGCGGCGTCGGCGCGCGCGAATAAATCTTCCACTGATTCAATGCGTGCGGCGGGAAACATGGCCACGCCGATACTGGCCGTGAGCCGCAACGTGGGGTGCTCCTGCGACGCGCCAAAACGATGCGCTTCGATGGCCGCACGGATGCGTTCCGCGAACGTATCCGCTCCGGCATCGTCGGTCTCCGGCAAGAGCATCAGGAACTCTTCGCCGCCGTAGCGCGCCACGATGTCGCTGCCACGAATGGTCTCACTGAGCAGCAGCGCGACATCACGCAACACGTCGTCCCCCACGAGATGACCGTACGTGTCGTTGACGCGCTTGAAGTGGTCGAGGTCGATCATCAGCAGCGCCAACGTGGAGTCGTAGCGCAGCGCGCGCTCCATTTCGGCGGTGATACGTTCTGTGAGTGCCCGACGGTTAAGCAACTGCGTGAGCGGGTCGGTTTGCGCGAGCTGTTCAAGGCGTGCGTTGTCCGCCATGGTGCTTTCCACCATCTGCGCACGTTGAATGACCGCGACCGCCGCCGTTATGACCGCCTGCGCAAAATCGAGATCGGCCGGCCCAAAGCGATCCTGATCGCGCGTACGCCGCACGAGGAACACTCCGTACTGGCCGCGCTCGATCGAAAACGGAAGCGCGATGACCGAGCGGATCGGCACTTCGATCCCCTCGATGCCCCACACGTGCCGCACGTTCGCATACAGGGGGTGCGTGTCGAGATCTTCCACCAGCACCGGCTGTCCGCTGTCGAGTGCGGCTTTGAGCTCGGGATAGCGGTCAAGCTGAATGGTGAGCTGCTGCAGACCGGGATTCTCGTATGCCGCAACCACCACCGCAGTCATATCACCCGGCCGTGCCAGCACCACGGAGCAGTGTGAGACGCCCAGCGCGCGCGCCGCACGTCGCACGAGCAGATGAAAGAGCTCGGAGACGGACAAATCGCCCGTCACCTCGTGCAGAATGTCCACCAGCTTGCGACGACTGTCGGCATCCTGCTGTGCGCGTACGAGCGCTTCTTCGGAGCGCGTGAGCGCCATGCGCGTGGAACGCAGCACGGCGCCGGTGCGCAGCTGCGCCTGCACGCGCGCCAGCAGTTCCTTCGGCCGATACGGCTTGCGAATAAAGTCGGACGCGCCAAGGCCGAGTGATCGCACCGAGGATTCCTCGGGCGGCTGCGCGGAAAGCATCAATACGGGCAGATCATGCCACCGTTCGTCACTCTTGATTTTTTCGAGCAGCTGAAAGCCGTCCGCATCTGGCATCAGGATGTCGAGCAGCAACAGGTCGGGTGATCGCTGTTCGAGTTGTGCCAGACACGCCACGCCACCGCTCGCGGGTACGACGTCGTATCCGTTCTCTTTCAACAACCACGTGACGGACTCCAGAACGGAGAGATCGTCGTCCGCGACGAGGATGCGGGACGCTGCCATACCCGTTCAGCCCGGAGGTGCGGAGATGGTCACCGGATCGCTGATCAGCGGCAGCAGTCCGTTCCACTCGATGTTGCCGCCGCTCAACACGACCGCGGTCGGTCCGGTCGGCGTGACGATGCCTTCCATCAGCGCCGCCAGCGTGATCGCACCGCTGGGTTCGGCCACCAACTTCATGCGGTCGAGCAGAAAGCGCATTGCGCATCGGATCGCGCCGTCGTCCACCTGCACGACTTCATCGCAATACCGATCGAGGTGGGCGTAGTTGCTGGTGCCAATGCGCACCCCGAGCAGTCCATCGGGCAGACCGCCTGTGCTGGCGAGCGTCACCGGGCCGCCGGCTGCTCGTGCGGCGGAGAGTTTGCGCGCGCCGGCCGGCTCCACCGCCACCACACGAACGTTCGGACGCCGCAGCTTGACGGCGGTCGCCACTCCCGACGACAACCCGCCGCCGCCCACGGCCACAATGACGGTGCCAATCTGCGGCAGCGCGTCAACGATCTCGAGTCCGAGCGTTCCCTGCCCCGCAATGATCATCGGGTCGTCGAACGGCGGCACTACGGTGGCCCCGCTGCTCGCCGCGATGTCGTCGGACTTGGCGATCCGCTCCGTGGTGGTGGTGCCGGCCAGCACCACCGTGGCACCATACCGTTCGGCACCATCACGCTTGGCCGCCGTGACCGTGGTCGGCATGACGACGGTACACGGCACCCCATACATGCGCGCCACGTACGCCACCGCCTGTCCGTGATTGCCGGACGACGGCGCGACAACTCCGCGCGCACGATCGGCCGGATGCATGGCGCGCATGAAGTTGTACGCGCCGCGAAACTTGAACGCGCCCGTGCGCTGCAGCATTTCCGGCTTCACCCACACACCGGCCGGAAAGCGTTCGCGCAGCGCATCCACTTCCAACAGCGGCGTGCGCACAGCCACCCCATCCAACGCCGCGGCCGCCGATTCGAGATCGGCGAGCGTGACTAAGGACTCGTGTACGGTGTGCGTCATTGCGGGCTAACCTCGTAGGGATATTCGGCTGCCGCCGCAGAGGCGGCAACCGGCCAACAGTCGTGCGTTAGACGTTCAGGTCGAGCTCTCCCGTCGGACCCGCTTCCGGCGCGTCCGGCGTCGGCTCGCTGCCCGGCAGCGTGGACTCCGTGGTGCCTTCCTTGTCATCGGGAATGACACGCGCCACCGCAGAGACCACATCCTTGTCGTCCAACGCCACCAGCTTCACACCCTGCGTAGCGCGGCTCGCCACGCGAATGTCGCTCACCTTGATGCGAATCGCCACACCCTGCCGCGTCATGAGCATCAACTCATCTTCGGGCACGACTTCCATGAGCGCCACCACATCGCCCGTGCGATCGGTGCGGTTGAGCGTGAGTATGCCCTTGCCGCCGCGCTTCTGCACACGGTATTCACTCACTTCGCTGCACTTGCCCAAGCCCTTCT
>JBBQSM010000173.1:0-9518 GCA_038234895.1 Gemmatimonadales bacterium | reverse complement strand
ACGGTGCTCACCTGCTCCCACGTGTCGCCGCGATCGGCACTGCGATAGATGCCGCTCTTGCGCGACGCGGGTACGCCGCCCGCCACCATGTCCGCGCCCGCCGGTCCGCCTGCATCGGCCTCCACCACGGCGTACACAATGCGTCCATCACGGCGATACATGTCGAGACCGATGCGGCCAAGCTCACCTGCTGGTAATCCGCCGCCGAGTTTGGTCCAGCTGCGGCCGCCGTTGGTGGTGCGATACAAGCCGCTGCCGTTGCCGCCGCCATTCATGCCCCACGCGGTGCGCTGACGCTGGTACATCGCCGCAATCATGGTCTGCGGATCCTGTGGGTCCATCACGAGATCCACCGCGCCGGTGAAGTCGTTCACGAACAGCACCTTCTCCCACGTCGCGCCACCGTCCATGGTGCGGAACACGCCGCGCTCGGCGTTCGACCCCCACAGGTGCCCGAGCGCCGCGACGTAGACAATGTCGGGGTTCGTGGGATGAATCAGAATGCGTCCGACATGACGCGACTCCTTGAGCCCCACAAAGCTCCACGTCTTTCCCGCGTCCAGCGACTTGTACACGCCGTCGCCCCACGAAGAGCTCTGTCGGTTGTTCGCCTCGCCCGTCCCGACCCATACAATGTTCGGATTGGACGGCGCGACGGTGACATCACCGATCGAGCTCATGCCGCCGGACGAATCGAAGATGGGATCCCACGTCGAACCCCAGTCGGTGCTCTTCCACACACCGCCGATCGAGGCGCCGACGTACAGCACGTCCGGTGCGCCCGGAGAACGCGCCACATCCACATCCGCGATACGGCCGCTCATGGTGGCTGGACCGATGCCGCGCCAGGTGAGTCCCTTGAGCATCCCGGCGTCGAGCGATGTGCGCGCCGCCGTGGCGGGCGCACGCGATGCACGTTGCGCGGGCAACGGCTTGGAAAGAGACAGACCGGACAGGAGGACGAACCCCACCAACAGAACGGGCGGCCGATGCCAATGCATGACGCAGACTCCGTGTGGATGTCGAGTGTCGATCAGTACGCGTCGTCGTTGGCGCGACGCTTGGGTAGTTGTTCCGGATGCTCAATCAGCCACCAGGCGAACCACGAACGGATCCGCTCCAATCGATCCACCAGCAGCCACGGCTCGCCGTTGCGCGACACGCCGTGCGACGAGCGCGGATAACGCACGAGTTCCGTCGGGACCTCAAGCTTCTTGAGCGCCATGTACCACTGCTCCCCTTCTCCCATCGGCGTCCGCCAGTCTTCCTCACCTTCGATGATGAGTGTCGGCGCAGTGACCTTCGCCACGTGGGTGAGCGGCGACAGCTTGGTGTAACGATCGGGCTGCTCCCACGGGAAGCCGTAGAACTCGAACTCGGTCATGTTCGGGATATCCGACATTCCCCACCAGCTGTACCAGTTTGCGATACCCCGACTGCTCACCGCGGCAGCAAACCGATTGGTAGTTGCCGTGAGCCAGTTGGTGCTCACACCGCCGTAGCTGCCGCCCGAGACACCCAGGCGGTTCGCATCGATGTCCGGATACTTCTTGAGCACCGCGTCGACGCCGTTCAGAAAGTCCTCCGAGTCCATCACGTGCCAGTTGCCGCGGGTCGCATACTCGAACCGGTTCCCGTAGTTCGACGATCCGCGCGGATTCGAGTAGAGCACGAAGAACCCGGATGCCGACAGCATGTGGAAGGTCTGAAAAAATGTCTGCCCGTACGCGCCGTGCGGTCCGCCGTGAATCTTGAGCACCATCGGGTACGATCGACCGGGCTGATAGCCCACCGGCTTGACCACCCATCCTTCGATCTCGGTGCCATCGGCCACCTTCCACGTGATGCGCTCGGTCGGCTCGATGCGCACGGTGGCCAGCCACGCGTCATTCAGATGCGAGACCCGCGACTCGCGACTGCCGTCACCACGCGCCACGAATACTTCGGCCGGAAGATCCGCAGTCGTCGCCGTGTAGGCCATCAGGGCGCCGTCGGCCGTGTAGCTCACGGCGTTCAGTTGCCGGTCGCCCGTGGTGATCTGTCGGACCGCACCGCCGGCCGCCGAAACTTCAAAGGCATGCTCGTTGCCGCCGATCCCTGCACTGAACCGGATCGCCTTCCCGTCGGGCGTCCACTCCGGGGGCCCGGGATTGAGCGACCATGCCGGCGTGAGATTGCGAGGCGTTCCCTGAAACGCACCGTCAGCCCCGATGGCGACCACCATCACATCCAGTTCAGCACCTGTCTCCGGCAAGCGAAGAAACGCCAGCCATTTCCCGTCGGGTGACACGGCCGGTGCGTACTCCGACCCGGGATTGTTCGTCAGTCGCCTCGGCGTTCCACCGTCGCGTGACACGGCGTAGATGTCGCGTGCCTGCTGTACAGACGGAATGTCCCACAGCGTATCGCCACTGGTGAAGAGCATACGCCCATCGGGCGACCACACCGGATCGCTGGCATCGAACGAGAAGTTCGTGAGCTGCGTTGGCGCGCCGCCACCAGCGGGGACGACATACACCTGCTTGTGCGGCATGGTCGAGGGATCCGGCAACAGAGCCAGCGTGCCATCCGCCTTGTAGTGGAACGCGGTGATGACGCGTCCGTCCATGCGTTCGGCGTCGAGCGTATTCGTGCGTGCACTCGGCGAGATCCACCCCGTGCGCGCCTTCGCCCCCTTGGCGTCTGGATCGGCGGGCTGCGTGTACGTGTAGGCGATGTACTTCCCATCGGCCGACCAGATCGGCGCGCCGCGTACGTCGGCGCGGCGCGTGTGGGTGCCGGAGTTGGGCGCGAACATCACCGTCGATGTCGTGCGCCCTTCGCGCGACAGAAATCCCAGCGTGCTGCCATCCGGCGACCACGAGGGGAGCGAACTCTCCGTAGTGGAATCGGAGACGCGCATTGGTGCACCGGATGGCGCACCGTTTCCGAGTGTCGCCATCCAGACTTCGCGATGTCGCTTGTTCGCGTCCTCCACAACGCGTGTGACGGTGTACGCCACACGCCGACCATCCGGCGAGAGTGCCACCTCGCCGACATCGACCATGCGATAGTAGTCAGCCGCAGTGACACCGTGCGGTTGCTGTGCGACGGCACGTGTACCGGGCCACAACAGGAGTGCGAACAGGAGTCGCGTGTACGGCCGTGAAGCTGATGTCGATCTCTGCATCGGTTCCGTCCCTCATGCAAGTCGGTGGAACGTGCCAAACGATCGGAGCTCGCCCACAAGAGCGTCGGTGCGGCGGTGTGTTAGCGGAAGTTCGGGTTGTTCGTGCGCTCCTGAATGGGCAGCGGCCAGCACCGGCCGTTGCCGTACGGAGGTACGTTTGGCTTGCGATAGACCGTGCCGCTGGGGACAAGAAATGGCAGCTGCGTCGGGTAGCGCCGGTAGTCACCCATACGCTTCCCTTCGACATAGAAATCGAGCGTCTTCTGCCGCAGGAATTCGACAAGCACACTCGCGTCATCGGTCGCACCCGTGTACGCCGACTGCGCATTGGCGCTGCGTCGCGAGGCGATCAGCGCCAGCATGGCCGTCGTGCCTTGCACTTCGGCGGCGATATAGTCGGCCTCGAGCTTCGACGCGAGTCGGATTGGTGCCGCGTAGCTGTTGAACTTGTTGATCGACCACATGTCCGTTACGCCGTCCATCGGACGCAGGCGGTTGACGGCCGGCGACGTGGTTTGTACGCGCGGATCGGAGAGATTTTGGAACGGCGGGGCGACGGCCGCGTTACCGATATTGAAAAACTGGTGCCAGATGATGTTGCCGAGTCGCGTGATGTTGGTGAGATCGTTGACGTAGACAAGGTCGAAACGGAAGTTCGCCGACACCGCCTGTGCATCCGCGAGGGCTTGTGGCTTTCGCCCGGCCGCGAGGTGTGCGCGTGCGCGCCCCACGAGCGCGAGATCTTTCATTGCCGCGCCGGTCGCGCCAAGCGCCGTGCCGATATCGGCGGCCTTGGTGAGATTGACCACCGCTGAGTCGAGCATCATGGTGGTGGTGAGTTCAGGTCCACCGTCCACCGCCGCCGAACAGAAGTAGTCGGCGAAGTTGAGGAACGCGTATCCCGTCACGTTCCACGCGCGCGCTGCGTTCACGCTCGACGCACCGGACGTGCCATCGAGCGAGCTGAGCACCTTCGTGGCCAACACGCGGGCGCGCGACATCGAGGCGAAGTAGCCGTTCGTCGCCGTCTCATCGACCTGGCGCACCGACATGAGGTTTCCGGGCGAGTTAACATCGGCGCTGTACAATTCGCCGGTGAAAATGCCGCCGAAGACTGCCCAGGTTCCGTAGGAACTGGCGAAGTCCTGCAGCGCGGAGACGGAGAGCGTCGTCGCATCGGCCAGTGGGTCTACATCGGCGGCGGATACGACGTTCGGATACTCGACCTCCAGAAAATTGCCACACCCCGATACTGCGAGCAGTGCCGCGATGCCCGCACCGATCCGCCGAAGCGTCTTGCGATTGGTCATGGGAGTCGTCTCAGTAGTCGAGGGAGAGACGCAGATAGAAGCGACGCGTCGGCGGCATGTTGAAGAACTCCGTAGTGGCGAACTGGTCGCCCGGCCCTGCGTTGTCCGAGATGGTTTCCGGATCGTTGCCGCTGTAGTTGGTCCAGAGCCCGAGGTTGCGGCCGCCAAACGTGAGCGTGGCGCGCGACGTGCGCATGCGTCGCGCTACGCTGGACGGCACTGTGTACGTGAGCGCAAGCTCGCGGAAGCGAACGAAGTCGGCCGAGGAGAAGAACGGATCTTCCACAAGCGCGGGCGCCACCACGGCGCCCTTGCTGTCGACGTATGGTCCCAGCAGCGGCAGCCGCTGTTCCGGCGTCAACGCAGCGGGATTCACCGCTTCCCGCGTTCGTACGACGGAACGCGTGCGATACTGGAAGGTCTCGTCTTTTCCTGTCGCACCGAACTTGCCGTCTACCTGCGCCGTGATGCGCCAGCTGCCAAGCAATGTGAGGTTGGCAAAGACCGATGCTTCGCGCTTGGGAAAGATCGTGCCCTTGTACACCAGCGAATCGGACACGACCGCCACGTTGCGCGCCACGTCCACCGACGAAATGCGGCGCGTAAAGAACGATGACAGCGGGTAGCCTTCCGCGAAGCGCGGCGAGGTGCCGAACGCCGGAATATCGCCCAGCGACGTGAGCTCGTTGTGCAGCGTGCTCATGCTCACGCGCAAATCGAGCGCATTGCGGCCGCGATTGAATACCTGCGCGTTCACTGTCGTTTCGATACCGCGATTGGTGACCGATCCGATGTTGACGTATGGATTCTGCGCGTATCCCACGGAGGTGGGGAGCTGACGCTGCAGGATCAGATCCTTGGTCGTCTTGTTGAAGTGCGTGAACTCGAGACCGATTCGATCGTTGAGAAATCCCGCTTCAAAGCCGATTTCATACTCGCTGCCGCGCTCGGGGCGCAGATCGGGGTTGCCGGGATTGAGCAAGTCGAGTCCCGGAATACTCGAACCGGTCTGTGCGGCCGGGGTGGGCGCCCACGTCTCGAGCGACGTCCCGACGATGGGTGCGCGTCCGGTCACGCCGTAGGCGGCCCGTAGTCGCAGGAGATTCATGGCGCTCACACGGTCCCTGAAGAACCCCTCTTCGGAGAGCACCCACGATGCGCCGACCTTGGGCAGATAGATCGTACCGACCTTGTCGCCGAATGCTGAATTGCGATCGGCGCGCAATCCGGTCTGAAAGAAGACACGGTTGCGATAAGCCAGTTGCCACTGACTCAGATACCCGATGGACCGGGTCTCCTCGAACGCTTCACCACCGACGGTCTGTGCGCTGGCTGAAATGACGCGCGCGGAATTGGTGGCCAGTCCCAAACCGTTGGCGAAGAGCAAATCGGTGTTGCTGACGATCACTTGCGTACCGAACGCAAGATCGGACACCCACTTTCCTTCGTCGCCCAGACTGTTCGTGATGTGGCCGAGGTAGTCGAAGGTCATCAGCCGATTGTTGATGCGCGTCTGATTGACGAGTCCCGGATTGTCGGAGGCGGCCCAGTAGCCGGAGTCGTTCTTGGGCACGAGCTTCATGCGCTGCTCGCCGGAATAATCCATGCCCACCACCAGCCGGTGGTTGAACCACGACGCGGGCTGATGATTGACCTCGACCTTGGGTGTGAAGCGGTTGTTCGTGATCTCGTTACGGATGGACGCGATTTGCGGACTGAAACGTCTCGCGGCGAACCATCCATTCGCGGCCTGGCCGAGTGTGAGTGGCGATCCGATGCCGGCGCCGGCGCCGTAGCCGTATGCGCTGTGATTGTCGTCCGGCTGCTTGTTGTAGTTGTTGAAATAGCTGATGCCGAAGTTGAGCGAGAGATTCGGCTTCAACGTCCACGTGGAGTTCGTGCGCAACGTGTAGCGACGGAGCTGGCTGGAGGGGAGCACCCCGCTTTCGCCCTGCCCGCCGACAGAGATGAAGTTCTTGAGCGTTTCTGTTCCGCCCGAGCCGCTCCAGTTCACCTGCTGCAGTCGTCCGGTTTGCAGCACGTTGTCGCGTAGCAGCGGATTGTCCTTGATGATCGTGTTGGGCGTGAGACCGGCGCAGGCCGGCGTGTTCGCGGTGATGAGGGCCTGCGTGCACAGCCCGTAATTGTCGGGCGGTGTCCAGTTGGCATCGATGTTGTCGAGCTGCGTCACCAGCGACTGCCGGAAGGCGCCGGCCTGTCCCTGCTTGGTGATGATCTGGATGACGCCCGCCGACGCGTCGGCGCCGTAGAGGGTCGCGGCGGCGGGACCCTTCACCACTTCGATGCTGGCGATGTCGTCCGGGTTCAGGTCATTGAGCCGGCTGACGCCCTGTCCACCTGCATTCGTTTTGCTCCCGCTGCCTACGCCGGGGCGGGCGCTGCTGAGAATGCGTGAGTCGGCGCGCACGCCGTCGATGAAGATCAGCGGCTCATTGGAGAGTGAGATCGACGAGGCGCCGCGAATGCGGATGCGTTGGGCGGCTCCTGTGGTTGCGCCGCCCTGCGTGACGGACACGCCCGGCAGCGCCGATTGCAACACGCCGGCCATGCCGCTTTTGGGCGAGAGGCGCATCATCTCTTCGGTGTTGAGCACCGCTACCTGTGCGGGTTGGGAGCGTCTCGTCTGTTGTCCTGCAGTGCCGGTGACGACGATTTCGTTCAGGTTGACGGCGGCCTGCGTCATCGCGAAGTCGAGCGTGACTGTTTGGCCGGCGGTGACCGTGACCGATTTCTCCATGGTGCTGTAGCCGATCGTCTGCGCGCGGACGGTGTGGGTCCCGGCCGGCACGGCGGTGACGACGTACACCCCCGATGCGCTGCTGCGCTCGCCGCGTACGCCGACCACATCGACGCGGGCGCCGAACAACGGTTGCTGCGCCGAGCCGGTGACCGTGCCGCGGATCGTACCGGTTGTTTGGGCCACGATGGCGGCGCTTGGCAAGGCAAGGAGCGCACACAGGAGAGCGGACCAGCGGCGGAACTTCGTGACAGTGCGTCGTCCCATTGAATCACGTCCTCGCGGCAGATGGAGCCCCATTCCGGACTGCGAAGTCATATCATGTTGTCCCATTGTTTGCCCCGCCAGTCCCTAAGCTGCGCTATCTCTGAATAGAAGAGTCTGCTGGCTTGTTGTTGAGTCTGCATCTGATGAAAGGTCGTAAAGCATTGACGAGCAAGTGTTTAGGAGGATTTTATTCGGTGAGCGTCGGTGCGTCATCGCGCGCGGCGAAGGAGATGTGTCGTTCTGTTCGAATATTTTATCCAATCGTGGTGTACGCTTTGCCCCAGAGACTGCTACGCTGAGTCCGACCTGTCACTCCGCGTCCAACGGCATGTGTTCGCGCCTCCCGACGGCGGCCAGTGTGCCGTGTGTGTGACGGCATCGCGCGGCGGCGGCCATGGTGCAGTACTGTCGGCGCCGGCGCCGCTCCAGAACACTTGACAGTTGACTGTCACCGTGACAGCGTACTGCCATGAATGCCACCGCGACGCCCGCCGCGACGCCCACCGCCCGAGAGCGCCTCCGCGCCGACACGGCCCAGCGTCTGGTCGAATCCGCCTTTGCCCTGTTGCGCGATGCGCCCGACCAACCACTCTCACACGAGCTGGTGGCCGCCAACGCCGGTATCTCCGCCCGCACCGCGTATCGGCACTTCCCGACACAGAACGATCTTGTCGCAGCGGTATGGCGCCATTTACGAGACATAACAGGCACACAATGGCCTCTACATGAAGAGGACATCGTACCGTGCCTGCGTGAGCTCTTCGCGCAGTTCGAACGCAACGCCGCACTCACGCGCGCCATGCTCGCCGCCTTGCCACGCGCCGATTACGCGGCGCACGGGTCGGCAGAAGGACGTGACGCGTTCCGGCGCGCGCTGGCTGCGCGATGCGCCACGCGCACGGCCAGCGACGCAGACCAACTGATCGGGAGCTGCGTCGCGATCTACAGCGCACCCTTCTGGCTAATGCTGCGCGACCGCGGGCAGCTCTCGCAACACGCCGCGACCAACGCCGCCGCCAACGCGATACACGCGGTCATTCACGCCGACTTACTCGCCGACGTGCATCCCGACGTGCATCCCGACGTGCATCCCGACGTGCACGCCGCGCGCGCCCCCCGTCCATCCACCCCCGCCTCCCCCCCTGCCGATGCCCGCACAGACCGTCGTCCTCGCCGCCGCTGAAGGACGCACACCCGCACCACTCAACGTCGTCGGCGAAACGACCCTGGTGAAAGTCGCGCCGGAGGACTGCGACGGACGCTACGCGGTCTTTCATCTGGTGGCCCCGCCAATGAGCGGACCACCGCTCCATGTGCACTCACGCGAAGACGAATTCTTCTACGTGCTCACGGGCGAACTGCTCTTCGAGGTGGACGGCGTGCGACACACCGTACACGCAGGCGGCTCGGTCGCGCTCCAGCGCGGCGTGCCGCATCGCTATCAGAACTTCACCGACCGCGACGCATCGCTGCTCATCGTCACCACCCCCGGCGACTTCTGCCGCTTCTTCGTCGACATCTCGGCAATCACGCCGGCCGGCGGGCTGCCCACCATGGCGCAGCTTGTCTCGCTCGATGCGACGTACGGACTCACCACGCTCGGACCGCCATTGCTCCACGAGTCGGCGACGTGAGCGCGCGATGGGTCGCATGACGATTCCTGCGCTGCCGGTCGGACCCCGCTCGCTTGCGCCGGCATTCGCCCCGTGGTGGCTGGGCGCGATCGTGTTGGCAACGGTCCTCGGCTTTCAGCGCACGTTGCAGGGAGCGGCGGGACTCGACCGCATGCACGCAATACATGGCACCACGGCGCTCGCCCGGTCGGTCTGCGACTGCTGGTGATGGATGTGATGCTGCTGGTCCTCTTCGTGCTGCTCTTTTCGGTCGCCATGGCCAACGTGCGCCGGCCGATCGTGCATGCGCGTGCACTGGCTGCCACCGGGCTGTTGGCACTGCCCGCCGGCGCTGGTCGCGCGTACATGCGCCTCTTTTCCGTCGGCCCGGTTGCCGGTTC
>JBBQSM010000172.1:0-9657 GCA_038234895.1 Gemmatimonadales bacterium | reverse complement strand
GTCCGTGCCGTTGCAGCTGTTGGCGTACTACATCGCCGTGAAGCGCGGGTGCAACGTGGACCAGCCGCGCAATCTGGCCAAGTCGGTGACGGTGGAGTAAGGCTCCCGCTAGTTTTCGGGATGAGCACGAACGTCGATTCCGCGAGTCCGGCCGCACCCGCCGCACAAACCCGCCGCCAGCGCGAAATCGCGCGGCGGCGCACGTTTGCCATCATTTCGCACCCCGACGCCGGCAAGACCACGCTGACGGAGAAGCTGCTGCTGTACGGCGGCGCCATCCATCTCGCCGGCTCGGTGAAGGCGCGTCGTGCCACGCGTCACGCCACGTCCGATTGGATGAAGCTGGAGCAGGAACGCGGCATCTCGGTCACGTCGAGCGTCCTGCAGTTCGAGTATCTGGGCTATCAGCTCAACCTGCTGGACACGCCGGGTCACGAAGACTTCTCCGAAGACACCTATCGCACGCTGGTTGCCGCGGACAGCGCGATCATGCTGCTCGACAACCGCAAGGGTGTCGAAGAGCGCACGCGACAGCTGTTCGACGTGTGCAAGCGTCGGCGCACGCCGATCTTCACATTGGTCAACAAGTGCGACCGGCACGGCGAAGATCCGCTCAAGCTGATCCAGGATGTCGAAGCTGATCTGGGTATCGATTGCTATGCGGCCACGTGGCCGGTGTTCGACAACGATGTCTTCGTTGGTGTCTACGATCGACTGAAGCGCGAGGTGCACCTCTTCGAGCGCAGCGGCGATCGCGGGGCCACGCGTGCCGACGACACGATCGTGAGTATCGATGACCCGGCGCTCATCAAGGCGATGGGCGAAAGCGCGTTCGTCCGCCTGATGACCGACATCGAGTTGCTCGATGCAGCCGGCCACGAATACGAACATGCGCGTGTGTTCGACGGCACGCTCACGCCGGTGTTCTTCGGATCGGCGCTTACCAACTTCGGCATCGAACCGTTCTTGCGGGAGTTTCTCGAGCTGGCGCCGTCGCCGGGACCACGCGAGTCCACCATCGGACCGGTCGACGCGTATCGGGAAGACTTTACGGGATTCGTATTCAAGATTCAGGCGAACATGGACCCGAAGCATCGCGACCGGGTTGCGTTCGTGCGCATCGTCTCCGGGTACTTCGAGGCGAACATGCAGGTGCTGCATCAGCGGAGTGGTAAACCGATTCGGTTAGCCGCGCCGCAGCAGTTCATGGCGCGCGAGCGGGTGGGCATTGAGGACGCATGGCCCGGCGACGTAATCGGCATCATGGACCGCGGTACGTTGCGCATTGGCGACACGCTCGGCGGCGACGGCAAGATGGAGTTCCAGGGCATCCCGCGCTTTCCGCCCGAGCATTTTGCACGCGCCATTCCGGCGGACCCGCTCAAGCGAAAGCAGTTCGATAGCGGCTTGCGTCAGCTGACCGAGGAAGGGGCGGCACAGGTGTTTTTTGCGGAAACGTCAACGGGCTCACAGCCGATTGTGGGCGCGGTCGGGCAGCTGCAGTTCGACGTCATGGCGTTCCGGCTCGAGCACGAATACGCCGCGCCGTGCAAGTTCGAGAAGATGTCGTACCGGTTTCCGCGGTGGATCACGGGACCCAAGGCCGAGGTCGACCGCGTATCCACGGGGCAGGGACGGATGCGTCTCTTCGATCACAAGGGGAACGTCGTCGTACTCTTCTCAGACAATTGGGCACTGCGTCGTGCACTGCAGCACGAAGACAAAGTCGTCTTTCACGAGACGCAGCCGTAGGATCGAACCGGATAGGAACGGATGAACTGCTCGGCCACGGATACGAACCGATAGCAACAGAAAAAGCTCGCGGATACTGCAACAACCACTGATTGGCTGTTCGTAGTATCTGCGAGCTTTTTCAGTTCTTGTCGGTGGCGGATTCAACCGGTGAGTGCAACACGGGCATCTTTCCCCGTACTCATCGGAGAGGTTCAAATGGGCCAGGACACACGGCCGCGGTGGTCCGACGCGCAGTTGGCGGATGTGTGGACGCGGGTGCGGGCCGGCGACTCGTTCGCCACGATCGGGCGGGCGCTTGGGAAGGAAGCGAACACGATTCGCAGCGTCATCGCGATGCGCGGCAGGGCCGCCGGCCGAAGCCGTGTCGCTTGCGCCAGCACCCGGCGTTGTGCGCGGTGGTGGCCACGCAGCTCGCCGCGCGGTGGTCACCACAGCAGATCGCGGGCTGGCTCGTGACGGCGTATCCGGAGGACCCCACGATGCGCGTCTCGCCCGAGACCATCTACCGCACGCTCTTTGTGCAAGCGCGCGGGGCCCTCAAGCGTGAGCTAACCGCCTACCTGCGCACGCGCCGCCCGATCGGGCGCAGCAAACGCGCGAGCAAGACCGGGCAAGCGCGCGGGCAGATTGTCGACGCCGTGTCCATTGCCGACCGGCCGCCCGAGATCGTCGATCGCGCGATCCCGGGACACTGGGAGGGCGATCTGCTCGCCGGCGCGCGCAACACCTACATCGCGACCTTAATCGAACGTCGCTCGCGCTATGTGCAATTGGTGCGCATGACGGGCAAAGACACGACGACGGTGGTGCGTGCGCTCATTCGCGCCGTGCCGCGGCTGCCCGACCACCTGATGACGTCGCTCACGTGGGACCGCGGCCTCGAACTGGCGCAGCATCACCGCTTCGCCATCGCGACCGACGTCGCCGTCTACTTCGGCGATCCGAAAAGTCCGTGGCAACGGGGCACCAACGAGAACACGAATGGCTTGTTGCGCCAGTATTTCCCCGACGGCACCGATCTCTCGACGTATTCGCAACGTGCCTTGGATGGTGTCGCGCGACAGCTCAACACGCGCCCTCGCAAGACCCTCGGCTACCGCACGCCCGCCGCTATCTTTGCCGAGGGTGTTGCACTCACCGGTTGAATCCGCCACCGATAGCAACAGAAAAAGCTCGCGGATACTGCAACAACCACTGATTGGCTATTCGTAGTATCTGCGAGCTTTTTCCGTTCTTATCGGTTCGTATCCGTGGCCGAGCAGTTCATCCGCGTTCATCCGCGTTCATCCGCGCCGATCCGCTCGCCTCGACCCGCTTACCCAGCGCGCGGCGCCAGCGTGTCGATCTGACGTCCCACGTGTCCGATGACGAATCCGCCGTCGTCGGACGACGTGAAGTAGATGCGCAGACACGTGTTGGGATTGCTTCCTTTCCGCAGTTGATCGGCGCATTCGATCTCGCGATCGCCGTCGGCGAACACATACGGCGTTTTGCGCGTGCCGTCTGATGGTCCCGGTGAGTAATCCACGCCGAGATCGGTGAACACTTCGGCCAACGGGCGACCCAGCGCTCGATCCTGTCGCCGACGGCCAACCTCGCCGAGCGCCTTCAGGTACTTCCATGCCGTGTCCGGATCAGGAAAAATCGACTCCTGTGCCGAGGCGAACGCCGACGGCAGGAATCGTAGGGCGTCCGAGTACATCGCCTGCGCCCGCTCCACCGATTCGAGCACCGACTCTGGCGCATCGCTGGCCGGTTTGGAGATCGGCTGACGTTCCTTCTGCGCCGCGAGTGTCGTGCGAAGCGCGCGCGTCATCGCCCGCTCGGCATCGAGCAGCTGTCGCGACTCGAGCAAGCGTTCGCGGGTTCGGGCCAGCTCGCCTTCCGCCTGCCGCACCGACTCCTCGTAGTTGCGCACGAGCGCCAACAGCTGCGACCGGTCCAGCTCTGCACCCGACTCGGTCGCCAGCATGGCCTCTGCGGCATCCGGGCGCGTCCCATAGGCTGCGGCACGTGCATCACGGAGCGTATCGACGATCGCCGGCTCGGAGAGTGGGCGTTGCACCGACACCTCGGCGAGTCGCTGCACAAGCCGCCGCCGCTCGCCCGGTAGCGCCAACGCGCGCGCCAGCACCAACGGGTGCTGGAACGGGTCCGATTCAAGCGAGAATCCCGGGAGGTACGCGCGCGCCGATCCGAGAAAGACACTGCGCGCGTGTCCGCCAACCGCATCGGAGAGGGCAAACGTATCGGAATGGCGCAGCATGAAGCATAGCCCCAGCCCGAACAGCTCGGCGGCGAACTGCTCTGGGGGGAGCACATAGCCGCCGTCGGGAAGTTCAGTAAGGAGCAGCACCGGCATCGTGCGCGCCGGATCGCACAGCACGAACCGCACGAAGGCATCCAACGTACCCGCCTCGAGCTGCGTCGGGACGCGCTGGAGGGGGCCGTCATTGGAGACCAACGTAAAGTGCGTGTCGAGCTCGGGCAGGAGTCGGGGCGCACGCACCGGCGGGGTGGCGCCCGACGGTGATCCGCCGTCGGTGCCCACCCGGATGTTCAGCTGGCGCACCGGGGTGCCCCCGGCCGCCGTGGTCGACACATAGGTGACGTGAGTGGACCACTGAAGCGACCGGTCGAGCGGGTCCGGCGCGTGAACTACGATGTCCGCCAACGCCTGTCCGGCTGCCATGTACGGCGCCCAACGCAGGATGCGCCCGCCGTCGAGGGTGTGATTGGACGGCGATTCCCAGGACAGCGACTGCCCATGCTCAAGACCGAGCCAGGCGACGCAGGCGTCCAGGAACGCGGCATCCGCGTCGATCGCGGCGGTTCGCGGTACCAGATTGAACTGAAGAGCAAGTCGTTGTTGCACGGAGGTCTTGATTGACATTGGTGCTGCCCTTCCGTCTGAGACGGACGGCGGCGAAACTATCGCGCCATGCGAATCCTACTCCAGCGCGTCAGCAGAGCTGAAGTCCGAATCCAGCCGGACACTGCGGGCGGCGTCGCCCGTGTCTCCGGGCAGATAGGCCCGGGATACGTCGTACTTGTTGGTTTCACGCAGACGGACACGCTCGCCGAACTGCAGTGGATGGCGGAAAAGCTCATCGGCTTACGACTCTTTGCCGATGATGAAGGTCGCCTCAATCGCGGCCTGAAGGAGCGAGGTGGAGAACTGCTCGTGGTGTCACAGTTCACTTTGTACGGGGATGTGCGCAAGGGGCGGAGGCCGAGTTTCCTTGCGGCGGCACCTGCAACTATCGCTATACCGCTATATGAGCAGTTCGTTGAGTTGTTGCGGAGGGAAAATGTCCATGTCGCCACCGGAGTCTTCGGCGCCATGATGGATGTCGAGCTCGTGAACGACGGACCGGTTACGCTGTGGATTGAACGAGAAGCGACCCCCACCGCATTCGAGAGCAGCTGATTTCGCTCGTTGCCTACATCGGCGGCGAGTCGGTCCGACTACGATACTGCGGCGACAAGAGCGCCTCCGCAACACCGGACCGGGCAGAAGGCTCCGCACGCGGCCAAGGCCATATTCGGATCGACGAGTCTCCGGCATGTCGCTGGACCTGTGCGCCGAAGCTGCACAACAGATGCCACAGCAGCCGGTCTTAGCTTAGCGTGCCACCTACGTAACGCTCGAGCTGGCGTCCCACCCTGTGTGTAGCCCGCACACCCAGAGTGCGCGTGGTCACGTGATTGGGTCTCGTGACCCCAAAACGGAACGGCTCAACGCCTGTTCGATGTCCGCAACAATATCGGACACATGCTCGAGCCCGACGCTGATGCGCACCAGGCCGTCGCTGATTCCGACCGCACCCCGCTCCGACGCCGTCAACTTGCTGTGTGTGGTGGATGCCGGATGCGTAACAATGGTGCGTGTGTCGCCGAGATTCGGTGAGTGGGAACACAGTCGCAACGCGTCCAGAAACCGCCGTCCCCGTGGCAATCCGCCACTCACCACGAGCGCCACAACGCCGCCGCCCTGCGACATCTGTCGCTGCGCCAGCGCAAACTGTGGGTGGGACGGCAGAAACGGATAGCGTACCGACTCCAGCGCAGCGTGTCCTTCGAAGTGTTGTGCGAGTGATAACGCATTCGCACAATGTCGGTCCATGCGCACGGCCAGCGTCTCCAGCGATTTCGACAGCACCCACGCATTGAATGCGCTCATCGACGGGCCGGTGTGCCGCGCCAGGAAGCGATCCTCAGCGATGAGCGCTTTGCTTCCCAGTATCGCCCCGCCCAGTACGCGGCCCTGGCCGTCCATGTACTTGGTTGCCGAATGTATGACGATCGATGCTCCCAACTCCAGCGGACGCTGGAGGTACGGCGTCGCGAAACAGTTGTCCACGAGCAACGGAATGTTGCGCGCGCGCGCCAGCGCGCCGAGCCACGACAGATCGACGAGCTCGAGCCCGGGGTTGGACGGCGTCTCCACGAACAGCACCTTGGTCTCAGGGCGTATCGTGCGCTCCCACGCCGCCCGGTCCGTGGCGTCGACATAGTCTGTCGTCACCCCCCACTTGGGGAGCACGCGGGTAAAGAGCTGATGCGTGGATCCGAACAGCGCGCGCGACGATACGACATGGTCGCCGGCGCTCAGTCGCGATGCGAGGGCGGTGAAGACGGCCGACATGCCCGTCGCCGTCGCTATGCCATCTTCGGCCCCCTCGAGCAGACAGAGTTTCCGGACAAATTCGTCGGTGTTCGGATTCGAGTAGCGGCTGTAGATGTTTCCCGCGACCTCGTCGGCGAACAGCGCCCGCGCATGCTCCGCGTCATCAAACCGGAAGCTCGACGTGAGGTACAGCGGCACCGAGTGCTCACGCTCCGGTCCGACGGGCGCCTGCGTGCGGATCGCGAGGGTTTCGAACTGCTGGTCGTCGGGCATAGAGGAATGACGGGGATTAGCGTTGGACTGGCGTTGTATTGGTGGCGCGCTCTACCGGCGTGAGTCGCCGACGTAATTTATCCCGCATGCACCCGACTGATTTCCTTCACGACGCCGTGCGCGGCGTCTCCTCACCGCGCATCATCCTCGCTTCCCAGTCGCCGCGCCGTCGCGAACTGCTCACGCAGATCGGAATCGCACACGAGGTGGCACCGGCAAACGTCGACGAGCGCGTACTGCCGGACGAAGCCCCCATACCGCACTGCGAGCGACTGGCGCGGCTCAAGGCGGAGACACTCGCCGCGGGGAACAACGACGCCGTCGTGATCGGATCGGATACGATCGTGGTTATCGATGGTGACATCCTGGGCAAGCCGGAGACGGAGTCGCAGGCGATCGCGATGCTGACGCGATTGAATGGACGTACCCACATCGTGCATACGGCCGTAGCGGTCGCGTACGGTGGCGCCACGCGCTCCGGCGTGGAGTCGGTCTCGGTCACCTTCCGCACGCTCGACGCAGCCACGATCGCCGCCTACGTGGCAACCGGTGAACCGATGGACAAGGCCGGGGCATACGGCATTCAGGGATTCGGCGCGACGAATGTCGAGCGCATCGATGGCGACTACTTCGCGGTCATGGGTTTACCACTCGGCCGACTGGTCGGGCTGTTGCGTGAGCACGGCCTGCACTACGCGTACGGACCCGTCACTGGCTGAAGCGCCTCGCCAGTTCGTGCAAGCGCGCTGTCGCGTAGCGTTCCCGCCACCGCAGCAGCATGTCGTGTACGTGCGACACGGTGATGCGCGGCATGCGGTCGAGTCGATACGACATGTCGAGCGGATAGTCCTCTCCCTCGTCGCCGTACGCGTCGATCATCAGGTCGCGCGAGAAGTCGTACGGACCGACCCGCTTGGGGTTCGTGTAGCCGATCAGCGAGATCACGGGCGTGCGCAGCGACACGGCAAGATGCAGCGGACCCGTATCCGGTGAGAGCGCCACCGCCGATGCGTCGAGAATACCGGCCAGCTTGCGCAACCCGCTGCCAAGCGCGGAGTGCGCCATGGGTGCGTCGCGCAAAATGATCGATTCTGCTTCCAGTTCCCGCGGCGAGCGTCCGCCGACAAGCACGGGCTGAAGTCCGAACTCATGCCACAGCAGCCGGCACACCGCGGCCCACCGTTCTGGCAACCAATCCTTGTTCGGCTTGCTTGTAGCTACCACAATTGGCGCGACCGGTCGATCGAATTGCTGCACGAATGCGCGTTGCCACTCGCGTTCCTCATCGTTCCACGGGCCGAGCGTCCAAGCAGGTGCGCCGTGCGATACGCGCAAGGCATCAAGAAATTCGAAGTACTGATCCTGCACGTGCTGGCCGGCGTGCGGCGGAATGCGATGTGTCGTGAACAGCCAGTTCGCATCACGCGCGCGTGCACGGTCAAACCCGACCTTGACGGGCGCATTGGCGAAGCCGGTCACCAGTCCCGCCTTGAAGTACACCTGCAGCGCCAGCAGCACGTCGAAGGGCCGTTCCGCAAGTGCGCGATGCACGTCCAGGAATGCTCTCCACCCGCGTGCGCGATCGAAGAGCACGATGTCGTCGATTAGCGGATGGCCGCGTACGAGCGTGGCGGGGCCCGGCTGCAGTACCCACGTGAGATGGGCGCGCGGTGCGTGCACCTTGAGCGCGTGGATAATCGGCATAACGTGCACCGCATCGCCAACAGCGCTCATCATGACGATGCCGATGCGCGCCACCGTCGACGGAAGTGGTGGGACCGCGGCGGTGTCGACCGAGTGCGGCGAGCGCTGGTCTGTCACGACGAGTGTGCAGCGCTGGCCATCGCGGCGGCGGCGTCCGATGTCGCGGCGAGTGGTGGTGTGGCGGCCAGGGCCTCCTGCTCGAACGTGGTCATGCGGACCTCGGCGACATCGCACCCGAAGTTGACACGCCACTTTCGCATCGAACGGAGGAGACGCGCGGTGTTCGCCCGCATCGTCTCGATGGGAGGACGCGCTGGATTCCACCGCACGACATCCACGTCGATGACCATCGCTTCGAACCCACCCCGGTTGCGGGTGCGCAGCAGCACGTTCTTTACATTGAGGTCGGGGTGCAGCACCCCATGCGAAGCCATCTTCACCAGCAGCTCTCTCGTGGCAGTCAACGCCGCATCAGGGTCGATCTGCGGTGCCAGTCCGGCCGCGACCATGCCCAGATCGAACGCGTTCGGTATGAAACGCGTCACCACGTCGACGCGGCGAAGTCCGGGCAGCGACTCGTATCGCGCGTAGCCCAGGACTTCCGATGTCGGAATGCCCAGAGCGCACAACGTCCACGATTTCATCAGCTCATTCGGCGCCCGCGTCGGCATGCGATACAGATCGCCGGTGAGCGGGGCGAGCAATCCGCCGTGCCAGGCGTGCCGCACCACGACCACCTCGTCTCGCTCGGGGATCGCGGCGACGAACACCGGAGCGCGTCCTCGCAGCGCGCGTGGCTGTGGCACCTCGGCCGCCCAATCGTACAGTGTTCCATGCGCACGGGCGAGCGCCAACAAGGCGTCCACGAGTGCCGGCCGCGCCGTCACGTCGCCCGTTACGTCGCCCGATGTGAACGTGCGCGTTACCAACGCAGGTTGCGATATCGAACGGTGCGTCATGATGAGCGCGATGCGTCGTCCGCAACCGGATCGACGGACCACACATCGAGTGCGGTGCCGTGACGGCGCTCAGGAACCACGTCGGGACGCGCATGCACCGGCACCGGACGCGCCAGCGCGTCGCGTACTGCGCCACTCACCAGGATATCGCCCCGGTCCGCCGCCGAACAAAGCCGGCTGGCAACGTTCACGGTGTCCCCGATGAGTGTGTATTCGAGCCGTCGCGGCGAGCCGATGTTCCCCACGAAGGCGTCGCCACAATGCACGCCGATGCCGATGTCGAGCGTGGCCCTGCCTTCCGCACGCCACCGCGCATTCAGGCGTGTCAGCTCCTGA
>JBBQSM010000171.1:0-9673 GCA_038234895.1 Gemmatimonadales bacterium | reverse complement strand
GCGATGCGTGTTGCGCTTCACTCACGCCCACGTGGCAGCTGCGACAGGCACTCGTGATACCCAACGATGAGTCCAACGCCGGGCGTGGAATGGCGATGGAGTGATCTGACCGTTCGTAGCGGATGGCGCGTCCCAACTCGTGCTGTTGCTGATAGGGCATGTGGCAGGACACGCACCGGCTGCCGGCGGACGCCACCGGATGCTTGGTGTGCACCGCAACATCGGCTGCCTTACTGCCGTGACAGCTGGTGCACTGACGGTCGTCGGTGCGACCGGGAATGGCCTCGCCCGTGATCGTGCGATAGCCTTGCGTATGTGGATCGTGGCAGGAGGTGCACGTCATGCCACCGTTACGATAGCAGTCGCTCGCGTAGTGCCCTTCCTGATACGCGAACGTTCGCGTGCGACCGTCGGGCGTGAGCGCCTGTTCACCGAGTTGCGAGAGCTTGATCGCGTAGAACTGCTCCAGTGTTGCGCCGGGTCGGTAGTTGGGCGCCAGTCGACTCTTGAGTGCGTGACAGCTCATGCACGTGCTCAGCGAGGCGTCCTTGTCGAGCGTGGCCAAGGCCGCGAGTCCGATATCCGCACTGGTCGCCGGACCGGCACGCATGAGGGACACATGCCGCGCGGCGGGGCCGTGACAGGATTCGCAGTTGATGCTGAACCCATTGCTTCTCGTCTGCCATACGCGCGCCGTCGTGTCGAACGACAGGTCGATCTGACTGCCGTGGCACGACTGACAATTGCTGAAGCGCGGTTCGTCACCCAGTACACGCGTGGGCGGCCAGTCACCGCAGTCGGCCAGCCGCATGGTGCGCGTGACGGGCATCCACCCCTGATCGGCACGGGTAGCGGTATTGCAGAACCACGTGCGACTGTGCCGACTCCAATCGAATGGAAGAAAGCGCAATGTGCCGTCGGCATGTTTCGTCACGAAGCCCTGCGTGCCGCCGCCTTCCATGTGACCGCCACCGATCACCGCGTCCACGAGCAGCGCGGTGTCTCGCTCGCCCGTGCGCTGCACAAGAAACGAAAAGACGCCGTTCTGCTGGCGTGGCACCACGGTCGCATCACGAAAGCGAATCGGGGTGCCGTCGAACGGTGCAATAATTCGCACCGTGCCCGGCGTGCCCCCCGCTTTTCCGTGCGTCGATGCCCGCCACGTGGTGAACTGCTCGCGGTGACAGGACTCGCACGTCGCGGATCCGGCAAAGGCCTCGTGCGGGGGTGGTGTGGGCAACGGCGGCAATGCGACCGTGGTGAGTGGCGTGCCACCGGTCACGTCGTCGCCGGCAGTGCCAGCATCGTTCGCCGTTTCGCGCGTGGCACAGGCACCGATGGCGACGGTCAGCCAGAGCAGCAAGAGCGGACGAATGATCCGCTGTCTCATGCCCCGCGCGACCACGACGGTCCCTCGCAGCGGCAAAGGGATCTGATGTAGCGCACCAACGCACGGATTTCCTGCGGCGACAGCGTCCCGCCGAACGCAGGCATGCGCGCGCTGCGATTCATGATCGCACCGCCGCCGTGGACGGTGTCGTAAAGCGCATCATCGGAACGCAGCGCGGTAGTACGTGCGTCGGCGTGCTTGGCGGCAGCCACGGGCAAGTTCGGCGCATTCGGCCCGTCACCGTTGCCCTTGGCACCGTGACAGCCGGCGCACCAACGACCGTACAGCGCGGCCACGCTGGTGTCGGTGCGCGCGCTGTTCGTCGCAGCGTTAGTCACAGCGTTCGTTACGGCGGCCGGAGGCGGCGCTGCCGCAGGATCGCCCCCAAGATACCGGATGATGAGCGACCGCTCGCTCGAGGGCATGGCGGTGCGCGGCATGGCCGCCCCCGGCACCGTTCGCTGCGGATCGGTAATGATGGCCGCGATGTAGGCAGGCGATCGACGGGCCGACACGGAGTCGAGCGACGGCGCGAGCCCACCACCGTCCGCCCCCAACCGGTGACAGCCCAGGCATGAGAGCTTGTCGCGCAACAGCCGCTCCGCCTTCTGCCTGGCGAAAGGGGTCAGCGGCTCGACACCGCCCGATGGCGCACGCTGCGATGCGACACGTCCAACAGGCAGGATCGTGACCGTCGTGAGCGCGGCGAGCAGAAGCGCCGGCAGCAACGTGATGCGGAGGGTCGGGGGGACGAACGCATGCATGGTCAGACGTTACGAGCCGGTGCCGGACTCCGCCATGCAACGTGGTCCGCAAACATGGCGCGAATCTGCCGCGCACAATAAATCTGTGGCATGCCCATCTTCGAGTACGTCTGCAAATCGTGTCAGCACGAGTTCGAAACACTGGTACTCGGCAACCGGATTCCCGTCTGCGCCGAGTGCGGCAGTGCCGACCTGGAGCGGTTGCTCTCGCTGCCGAATGTGAAGTCCAGTTCCACGCACGGGCTGGCGATGGCCGCGGCCAAGCGGCGCGACAAGAAAGCGGGTAACGAGCGCATGCAGGAACAGGCGATCTACGAGAAGAGCCACGACGACTGACAAGTCATCGTGGCTCGCTCATGCTGCCGGTAGGCGGCTGCGTCAGCCTAGCAGGACTTGCACTTGTTGCTGTTCACGGCGCCAAGCCGCACCAGGAACTCCACCGCTTCGACGAAGGGCGGAATGCGCTGCACGGGCCCGTTGGCCATGTCGGCCGTGGTCTGCCCCTTGCGGCTGATCGCCTTCACGTCGGCGCCCTTGCTGACGAGATATGCAATGAGCACCGTATCGCCGCGCGCCGCTGCATGATGCACGGCGTTGTAGCCGTTGAAGTCGCGCTGGTTCACGTCGAGCTTGAGCTCCTCGACCAGATACTTCACGGATGGAAGCCAGCTATCCGGTGCGTGCCGGTGCGAGTTGGCGGCAAAGCCCTCGCCGTACCCCACACCGCTGGCGGCGTGAATGGCGAACGTGCCCGGTCCACCCGCAGGTACCGGCGCCAACCCCGACGGATCCTTGTTGGGATCGCCGGCGGCGTCATCGGGTGACGCGTCGGCATTGAAGTTTCGGCCGGCCGGTTTGAGCGTGGGCAGATTGATGTCCGCGCCGTACTTGACCAGCAACTTCATCGCCTCGACATCGGTGCCGTACGCCGCACGCCAGAACGGCGTCGCGCCGGTCGTGTTCACGCCGAGCAGGTCGAAATTGTATGACATGTACCACAGATGCTTGGACAGGCGCGCGTTCACGTCGGCACCGGCCTTGAGCAGCAATTCCATCAACTCGAGATACGTAGTCTGCTGCTGTAATTGCGCCGTCGGCTGCGGATAGAGCGACTTGGCGGCCCACTGCACGTTGATGACGGTGTAGAGCGGCGTGGCACCGGCATCGCTGGCGAGCTTGGGATTGGCTCCCTTTGTAAGCAACGACTTGGCCAGGTCGAAGCGGCCGTTAATGGTGGCCATGAGCAGCGGACTGGTGTGGTCGCCCTCGCTCACCTGGTTGACGTCGGCACCGGCCTTGAGCAATGCCTCCACGGACGCCGCGCTCCCTTGACGCACGGCGAACAGCAACGGCGTAAGTCCACCCTTTTTGCCAACCAGATCGCCGTAGCTGCCACTGCTATTAATCCGCCCGCCGCGCGCGCTGTCGGCGGGCGTGGCACCGGGCGCACCAGCAGCTGCCGTAGGCGCTCCCGCCGCGACGGCAGCGGGGGCCGGCGTTGCCACGGTCGCCGGCCGAGCAGTCGTCGCGGCCGCTGCGGGCGCACCAGCGGGTGGCGCGGCCGCAGCGCCCGGTGCACGCGGCGGTGCTTCCGCGGCCTTGAGTGCGGCCACACGGCGCGCGCGCGCGGTCAGCGCCACTCGATCGGTACGCTCACGTTCGGCGATATCTTCGACGTTGGAGACCACCTTGATGCTCGCGCCCTTCGCGATCAACAGCTCCACGGCAGCAATCCGGTCGGCCGATGCGGCCCACATGAGCGGCGTCTGACCATAGGCACTTTCTTTCACGTCGATCTGCGCGCCGTGTTCAAGCAGCGCGGCGATGGATTCGGCACTCCCCTGTTCGGCGGCAAAATGCAGCGCCGTCGCGCCACCGGACGACGTGGCCGCGTTGGCGTTGGCGCCGGCCACGAGCAGCGCCTTTACGGTTGGTGCTTTCCCGGCCTTGGCGGCGAGATGGAGGGGCGTGTAACTGCCGTTACGCGTGACCGTTTCCAACCGCGCGCCGGCGTACACCAACATCGAGGCCAGACGCGCGTCGCCCCGTGTGGCCGCCCAATGCAACGCCGTCATTCCGTCCGGCTGCGCTGCGTTGGCATCCATGCCCTGCTTGAGCAGCACGCGGACGGCCACGGTATCGCCGCGCATGACGGCGTCGGCGACCGGCGAGTCCACCGCCCGACCAGACCGCGATGGTGCAGCCGCCGAGAGTAGCAGTGCACCGACCGCGAGCACGCCGAGGAAACCGCGCTGCGATCGCGTCGTGGTACGCATCGGCTCAGGCATTGGCGCGGAGACTCATCGGGCCCGTGCTGTCGCCCAGTGCCTTGTGGTCTTCGAGTCCGAGGCTGTGCATGACGCTGAGCAGCGCATTGGCCATCGGCGTGCCGTCCGGGGCCTTCACGTGCGTGTTGCCTTCGATGGTGCCACCCGCATGGCCGAGCAGGATGAGCGGGCACCGACGATGATTGTGCAAGTTGGAGTCGCTCATCGGCGAGCCGTAGATGACCAGCGTCTTATCGAGCATGTTGCTGTCGCCTTCCTGGATGGCCTTGAGCTTGTCGAGGAAGTACGGGAGCATCGCGACATGATACTTGTTGATCATGTTGAATTCCTTCACGCCCTTCTCGGTGCCGCCATGATGCGACGCCGGATGGAACGGCTTGTCCGACCCGCTTTCGGCGTACACTCGGCTTGACCCGTCGCGCCCCATCTTGAACGAGAACACGCGCGTGATGTCTGCCGCGAAGGCGAGCGCCTGCAGGTCGAACATGAGTTCGACATGTTCCTTGAATGAGTCGGGCACACCGGCCGGCGCCTCGGGCAGTTCGCGCACTTCGCCGCTGGTGTTACGCGCTTCGATGCGCTGAATGCGACGCTCGACTTCGCGGATGTCCTCGAGGTACTTGTCGAGACGGCGCTTGTCGTCTGAGGCCAGCGAGTTCTGCAGCGACTTCATTTCGCTGGCCACGAAATCGAGAATGCTGCGACGCGTCATGCGACGCTCGGCACGTTCGGCCGACGAACCACCGACGCCGAAGAGCTTTTCGAAGGCGACGCGCGGATCGCGAATGACCGGCAGCGGCTCGGTGGGCGACGACCACGAGATCGAATCGGTGTACACGCAGGCGTAGCCGTAGGCGCATCCACCCGCCTGATCCACATTCTCGATGCACAGCTGCATGGAGGGGATGGGCGTCTCCTGCCCGTACCGCTGCGCGTAGATCTGGTCGAGCGAGGTACCGACGCGTACGTCGGAGCCTTCGGTCTGGCGCGCATGGGCCTGCGTGAGGAACGTGGCGCTCGAGCGGAAGTGGTCACCGCCGATTTCCATCGGCGAAAACGGTTCGGCGGCGCGCACGTCGGTGTTGCTGATGATCGTGAGGTGTTTGCGATACGCCTCGAGCGAGTTCATCGCCGTGGGCGTGAGATCGAAATTGCGCCCGGCGTCGGCCGGCGACCACAAGTTCAGCTTGGCGCCGAGCTCATTGCAGCCGGCGGCGCCGTGCACCATTTCGATGGCGACGAGACGAGGCGCATCTTTGACCTTGCGCCAGCCGCCACGGCCGGCGGGAATCATCGCTTCAAGGTACGGCAGCGCAATCGTCGCACTGAGCCCCTGCACAAAGCTTCGCCGCGGCAGCGGCTTTCCACTCAGATATTTCATGATCTCTGCGTCTCCGTGTGCTATGTGGGGTCAGCGGCTGGTGCGTGCCGCATCCTGCGAACCGGCTTCGGACTGCGCGACGGTCATCTTCTTCATCCGGAACGCATCGCTCTTCACGACGCCCCAGATGAGTTCCTGCATGCGATAGCCGCCACGTGTCGCATCAGTCACGATGCGTCGGATGGCTGGCGAGTCGTAGTACTCCATGCGACGGCCGACCGCGTAGGCCATCAGATTTTGCGTGAACGAGCGCATCATTGGAACCGGACGCTTGAGCAGCGCCTGCTGCAACTGCGTCAGGTTCGAGATCTTGGTGCCATCGTAGAAGTCGCCACGCGTGTCGACTTCGGCGCCGTTCTCCCGCACGCGCCACTGGCCCGTCACATCGAAGTTGTCGAGCGCCAGTCCAATGGGATCCATCATGCGGTGGCAGGAGCGGCATGACGGATTGGCCCGGTGCATCTCCATGCGTTCGCGTGTCGTGAGCATACGACCTTCGATTGCTTCCGCCGTCTTTTCCAGGTCGGGGACATCGGGCGGCGGCGGCGGCGGCGGTGAGCCGATGAACACTTCCATCACCCACTTGCCGCGCAACACGGGCGACGTGCGGTTGGCGTGCGACGTGAGCGTGAGCACGCTGCCATGTCCCAAGAGGCCGCGACGGCGTTCGTCGGCGTAGGCAACCTTGCGGAACTCTTTGCCGGTCACGCCGCGCATGCCGTAGTGATCGGCGAGTCGCTCATTGACGAACGTGTAGTCGGCGCTGAGCATCTCGAGTGCGCTGCGATTGTCGCGCACGAGGTTATCGAAGAACAGCTCCGTCTCACGACGCATGTCGGTGGACAGCTGCTCATGGAAATTCGGATACTGCAGCGCGTCGGGCGCAACTTTCTCAATGTCCTGCAGGCGCAACCACTGCGCGGCGAAGCGCGTGGCCAGCGCCTCCGAGCGCGGATCGGCAAGCATGCGCTTGACCTGCGCCTTGAGCACAACCGTATCGGAAAGCACCTGCCGACGGCCGAGTGCGATGAGCTGCGAATCGGGGGTGGTGCCCCAGAGGAAATACGAGAGGCGCGACGCGAGATCGCCGCCGCCGATGGCGTAGCGCTGCCCCGCCTTGGCGGTGGCCGGGACGCTTTCGATGCGGAAGATGAAGTGCGGGCTGGCCAGCATCGCTTCCAGCGCGGTGCGGATACCAACTTCGAAGCCGCCCATCTTGGAGCCGGTGTCGTAGAACGACAGCAGTCCCTTGACGTCGTTCGCGTTGAGCGGGCGGCGATAGGCGATGCCCCCCAAGCGATTGATGATCTGTTCGGCGCAGGGGCGTGCTTCGGCCGACGTCGTCGGACGGCAGCTGAAGACGCGTTTGCGGCTCACGGTCTCGGAGACACCGGTCGGATTGAACGGCCCCGTGACGGAGAAGTGCTGCAAATGCGCGCCGATCGTGATGCCCGACTGCGAGCCGATCTGCGTATCAGCGATGCTGTGCCCGATCGGCGCGATGTTGTCGTTGACCGGTCCTTCGAAGGTGCGCACGAAGGCGGCCGTCACGCGATGCGCGCCGGCGCGCACTTGCACCGGCTTGGTGCGCATCTCCATGCCGTTCGGATCGGCCTGGGACATACCGCGATCGATATCGAGCAGCGCGACACGCTCACCATCGATGGAGACTTCGACCTTTTCGTCGAACGGTGCCGTGGAGCCGTACAACTGTCCCGTCGGGATCGCGTGCAGTGACACCGCGAAGACGTATTCGCCGTCGGCCGGAAAGTTGTGCACGGCTGACTCACCACCGCGCGTGCCCTGGGGGGCGCCATCGGCGCGCTCCGTTTGGGAGGCGAGACGAGCGAGCTTGTAGGTGGTGGTGGACGTGCTGGCGGTCGGATCGCCCACGGCAAGCCGACTGATCGCGCTGGCCGCGTCCATGTACGCATCGAGCAACGTCGCCGACGGCAGCTGCGAATCGGCGATGTTGTCGAAGTTGGCGCTCTTGGTGTCGAGCGGGAGCCACGACCCGGCGTTCACTTCGATGGACAGCAGGTCTCGCACCGAACGCTCGTACTCCGCACGATTCAGACGCTGGAACGTACGATTACCCGGATTCGGATTGGCGGCGGCCCGCGTATCGATGAGGCGCTCCATCGTTTCGACGAGCTGCGTCAGCGTATCGCCACCCGGCCGCTCACGTCCGGCAGGCGGCATCATGCCGGCGCGCAGTTTGAGAATCATCTTTTCCGCAGTCTCAGCGGTCATCGCCGACTTGGCCACGTCGAAATTGGCGAGCGACAAATTGCCGAGCTTGCGATTCTCGCTGTGACACGACTCCGCGCACGTCGCCTGTACCACTTCGGTCAGACCGTCCAACGGAATGGCGCGCGCGCGCGTGCCGAGCGGGTGTACGCCAAGGGCGCGTGATACCGGTACAGCGTTAGCGGGAACCGGAGAAGGGGCAGCGTACGACGATGCCTCAGCTGCACGCCTCGGCGCCTCATAGGCGGCCGAACCGGCGACCACGAGCAAAACCCCTGCTGCTGCGACTGCAAGTGCCTTCATACCCGAACCTCAAGGTCTCTGCGGCAAAATAGGTGGGAACCAACACCGAAAGGTGGGGTCCCCGGAGGGAGGGGGCAAGTCTGCTGATTGCAAGACGTTGCGCCTGTTTAGCAATCTACACTTGCCGGGGAGGTGGAGGACACACATTGTCTGCGCGACCACTCCCTGAGATGTCTACGCATTACCTACCAAGAACGTGGAGGAAGGCGACGTGCGAGTGTGCGACGTGCCGTTTCGCTGGATGGCAACCGCTGCGGTGGCCATTTCGACCCTGAGTTCCCCGGCCGCCGCACAGGGCGCCCGTCATATAAATCCCGTCATCGACTTACTGGAGAAGAAGCAGCCGGTCTTTGGCCTGTACGCCCCTGCAAACCGTCGTGGCGGTCGCGGTGCGCCCCCGTTGCCTGCCGACTCGGTAAAGTCGCAGGCCCAGTTAGCGATGGATGCCGCCGGTCACACGAAGACGGACTACATCTTCGACGGGTCGATGGAGGGCAATTTTGATGCCGGCTACGCCACATTCAGTGAGTTTGCCAAAGGAATGGCGACCGCCGGCGGGATGAAAGACGGCCACATGACGCACCCGTTGTTCGTCAAAACGCCGGAGATCGCCGTCGATACCCTCAAGGCAGCCGAGCATATCGCGAAGCAGCTGAACCTGGGCGTCAGTGGCATCGTGTTTGTCGACGTCCAGAGCGCCTACGAGGTGAAGCAGGGGCTGGCGATGATGCGCTTCAAATCGCAGGGAGGCATTCGTCCCGACGATGTAGGCTCCGCACCCGCGCTGTGGGGCATGAGTGACAAGGAGTACAAGGCAAAGGCCGACCTGTGGCCCCTCAACCCCAAGGGTGAACTGGTCAACTGGACGATCGTCGAATCGAAGGAAGGGCTCGCGAAGATCCGCGAGATCGCCGCCGTAAAGGGGATTGGGACGCTGCTTCCCGGTGCGGGTACGCTACGCGGTGTGTTCTCGACGACGGACGCGAACGGACAGCGAGTGTTCGACGAAAAGGCGTGGGAAGCCGCGATCCAGTCGGTGCTCGCCGCCTGTAAAGAGTTCAATGTGCCGTGCGGCTATCCGGCGACTGCCACCGACATCGAGATGCGCATGAAGCAGGGCTTCAGCGTCTTCGTGATCGGTTGGGGCGAGCCGGGCTTCAAGGCCGTAGACATCGGCATGAAGGCGGCCGGCCGGTAGACGGTTGGATCGCGAACGACGCGGCGTGCGTTGTTCGCGATCGCTCCGGTTGGGAGAGGGATCGCGAACGTCGCCGGCTTCGCCGCAAGGGGAACCGGA
>JBBQSM010000170.1:0-10010 GCA_038234895.1 Gemmatimonadales bacterium | reverse complement strand
CATAATTTCGAGCGCGGTGCGTAACCGTTCGTCGTCTGGGCGAAAGCCCATCAGTCCGCCAACGATCGCTTTGTCGGTGCCGTGCCCCTCACCGGTGCGCGCGAACGAGCCGTGCAATTCCACGGTCGCACGTTCGGGCGTGCCGCCAACGAGACAGCGGGCGAGCAAACCAAGCCGACAGGCGCCGGCGGTGTGACTTGAGCTCGGCCCCACCATAACGGGGCCGATGATATCGAGGAGGGAGACCATGCGGGAATCTACCCTGCCGCGCCCGCGACGACGCCAGCGATGCCCACGCTAGACGAAAATGCTATCTGCGCAACATCGGCTTGAGGTACCGGCCCGTGTGGCTCTCTGGCACCTTGGCGACCTGTTCTGGCGTGCCCTGCGCCACGATCGTGCCGCCGCGCACGCCGCCCTCGGGCCCCAAGTCCACGATCCAGTCGGCGGTCTTGATCACGTCCAGATTGTGCTCGATCACCAGCACCGTGTTTCCACGATCGACCAGCTTGTGGAGCACCTCCAGCAACACGCGCACATCTTCGAAGTGCAGCCCGGTAGTTGGTTCGTCGAGAATGTAGAGCGTGCGGCCCGTGTCGCGTTTGGACAGTTCGGTGGCAAGCTTGACGCGCTGTGCTTCGCCGCCGGAGAGCGTGGTGGCGCTCTGTCCGAGATGGATGTATCCGAGTCCAACGTCACGCAACGCTTCGAGCTTTTGCGCGATGCGCGGCTGATTTTCGAAGACGGTGCACCCTTCTTCGACCGTGAGGTCAAGTACTTCCGCGATACTCATGCCGCGGAAGCGCACTTCCATCGTTTCACGATTAAACCGCTTACCCTTGCACACGTCGCACGGCACGAACACGTCCGGCAAAAAGTGCATTTCGATCTTGACGAGACCGTCACCCTGACACGCTTCGCAGCGACCGCCCTTCACATTGAACGAGAAGCGACCCGGCCCGTAGCCGCGGATTTTGGACTCGGGCAACTCGGCGAACAGTTCGCGCACCGGTGTGAACACGCCCGTGTAGGTGGCCGGGTTGGAGCGCGGTGTGCGACCGATCGGGCTTTGGTCGATGTCGATGAGTTTGTCGAGATGCTCCAGCCCCGTCACGCGATCATGCACGCCGGGAATAACTCGCGCGCGATAGAAGTGGCGCGAGAGCGTACGCTGCAAGATGTCGGTCACGAGTGTGGATTTTCCCGAGCCGGACACGCCGGTGACCGCCACGAACAAGCCGAGCGGAAACTCCGCATCCACGCCGCGCAGATTGTGCTCGCGGGCGCCCTGCACCTTGATCGTACGCGACGCATCGACCGGCCGGCGCTTTTTGGGCAGGGCAATGCTGCGCGTGCCCAACAGGTACGCACCCGTGATGGAGCCGGGCGTGTTCATCACATGATCGACGCTGCCCTGTGCGATGACTTCACCACCGTGCTTGCCTGCACCGGGTCCGAGATCGATGAGGTAGTCGGCGTCGCGAATGGTTTCTTCGTCATGTTCGACCACGATGACCGTGTTGCCCAGGTCGCGCAGCTGCTTGAGCGTATCGAGCAACTTGCCGTTGTCGCGCTGATGCAAGCCGATACTCGGCTCGTCGAGAATGTAGAGCACCCCGACCAGCCGTGACCCGATCTGCGTGGCCAGCCGGATGCGCTGCGCCTCGCCGCCCGAGAGTGATTCGGCGCTGCGATTCAGCGTGAGGTAGTCGAGCCCCACGTCCACCAGAAAACTCAGGCGCTCGCGCACTTCTTTGAGAATGGGGCCGGCGATTCCCGGATCGAGTCCCGGGTGACCGGGGGCGCGTATGGGGACCGTCTTGAAAAAGTCCAGCGCGTCGGCCACGCTGAACTCGACCACGTCGCCGATGTTACGGCCATGCATGGTCACGGCCAACGACTCCGCTTTGAGCCGGCGACCCGCGCACGTGCGGCACGGTGCGGCGACCATGAACGCCTCGAGATCGGTGCGAATCGACTCGGAGCTCGTTTCTTCGTAGCGGCGCTGCACGTGCGCGACGATCCCTTCCCATCGAGAATCGGCGCCCGCTTTCACAGAGACGGCCTTCGTGACCACGGTCTTGGTCGCCTTCTTGACTGCTTTGCGTGCAGTGGTCGGCGAACCTTCCACGCCCAGCAGCAACGACCGGCGAACCGGCGCGGCAATCTTGCTCCACGGAGCGGCGAGCTCGAAGCCCAACTGCTTGGCGAGTCCCGGCAGAATAACCTTGCGCATGTAGCCATCGGGCTCGCCCCACGGCAGCACCACGCCTTCGAGAATAGACAGGTCCGGATCGCCGATAACGAGCTCCGCACTCACGCTGCGCGTCGTGCCCAACCCGCTGCACGACTCGCACGCACCGAACGGCGAGTTGAACGAAAAGTGACGCGGCTCGAGTTCCGGAAGCGAGATCCCGCACGCCGGACATCCGTAGCGCTCGGAGAACATTTCCGTGATCGGCTCGGCGCTATCGTACCGCAGCACCTCGACCAGTCCTTCCGCCAGTCGCAGTGCCGTTTCGATGGAGTCGGTGATGCGACCGCGATCATCGGCCCGTACAACAAGCCGATCGACCACGACGGAAATGGAGTGATTGGCCCGCCGATTGAGCTTGGGCGGATCGGCCAGCTCGATCAACTCCTCATCAACGACGGCGCGCACAAAGCCCTGTTTGCGCGCATTCTCGAAGAGATCCCGGAATTCGCCTTTGCGACCCTGCACCAGTGGGCTGCGAATCTCGAGCCGCGTCCCTTCGGGCCAGGCGAGTACCAGTTCCGCGATTTGCGCCGGACTCTGTCGCTGTACCGCGCGTCCGCAATTTGCGCAGTGCGGCGTACCCGCTCGTGCGTAGAGCAGACGCAGGTAGTCGTAGATCTCAGTGACCGTGCCGACCGTGGAGCGGGGATTGTGTCCCGCCGATTTCTGCTCGATCGAAATAGCCGGCGACAGCCCTTCGATCGCGTCGACATCCGGCTTTTCCATCAAGCCCAGGAACTGACGCGCATACGCCGACAGCGACTCGACGTATCGACGCTGTCCTTCCGCGTAGATCGTATCGAAGGCGAGCGACGACTTGCCGGATCCGGAGAGCCCGGTGACCACGGTCAGTTTGTCGCGCGGAATGGTGACGCTGATGTTGCGGAGGTTATGCTCGCGCGCGCCGCGCACGATCAGCGAATCGGACGCGGGCGGTGCACTCGGCGACGTGGCGCGGGGCGCCGTCACCTTCTTCTTCGATTCGGCCATAGACATGCAAGCTGAGGGGCCTTCGGGATTTGTTCAACCCCACCGGGCACGGTCCGTCACGTCGCGGGCACATCGGTCGGGAAGGCGTGACGGTCCGAGACCCGTCAGTCGTCACGAATAGAAGGCCAGCAGTGGCGAACACTGCGGGGCCGCTTTCCGCGCGGTCCGGGACACGGATCGCCTCTCCGGCTGACGGACCATGATTGAAATCGCGTCGCTCTCTAAACGGTACGGTTCGTTCACCGCCGTTCGTTCCCTCGACCTTATCGTTCCCGGCGGCGAGCTCTTCGGCTTTCTGGGGCCGAACGGCGCGGGCAAGACGACGACCATGCGCATGATCGCTGGTATTCTGCAGCCGACCGCCGGCAGCGTCCGCATTGCCGGTCACGATCTGCGCGCGGATCCGATCGCGGCCAAACGGGCGCTCGGCTTCATTCCCGATCGTCCGTTCATCTACGAAAAGCTGACCGGGATGGAATTCTTGCGCTTCGCGGCGGGGCTGTACGGGGAACGCGGCGCGGATGTGGACCGTCGCGGTATGGAGCTGCTGGCGCTTTTCGATCTGGACGGATGGCGTGATGAACTCGTGGAGAGCTACAGCCACGGCATGCGGCAAAAGCTGATCATCGCCAGCGCGTTCGTGCATCGCCCGCCGGTGATTGTCGTGGACGAACCGATGGTCGGGCTCGATCCGAAGTCGGCGAAAATTCTGAAGGATCTGTTCCGTGAGTACACACGCCGCGGACACACCGTCATGATGAGCACGCACACGCTCGAGATTGCCGAAAGCATGTGCGATCGCATTGGTATCATGCAGCGAGGTGAGCTGGTGGCGTGCGGCACCATGCAGGACCTGCGTGGCGCGAGCGGTAACGACGATGCGCTTGAGGACATTTTTCTGCGACTCACCGGCGACAACGTGGCACGCGAACTCGTCGAGGTGCTGGATGCGTGAGTCGCCGCTGGCGGGCGCACTGCAGTTGCTCGCACCAAAGTGGCAAATGGCTCGGCATCGGGTGCGGCGCCGCCAGCCGGGCGACCTGCGTCGCACTGCAGTTGTGGCGCTACTCGGCGCCGGATTTTGGACAGCGGTCTATCTGCTCGCGCTGAAACTGCTCGTCTACTTTCGCGGCGCGGAGGACATCGGCGATCTGCTGGCGGGCAAACTGCTGTCCATGATTCTCATGTCCTTCATGTCGATCCTGTTGCTGTCGAACACGATTGCGGCGCTCTCGAATTTCTTTCTGGCGCGCGATCTCGATCAATTGGCGGCCGCGCCGGTTCATCCGTGGGCGCTGTATCGCGCGCGATTAGTGGAAACCGCGATGTACTCAAGCTGGATGGTGGCGTTGCTGCTCGTGCCACTCCTCGCCGCGTACGGTCGCGCGTATCACGGCGGTGTGGTCTTTCCGTTGTTTGCGTCGGTCGTCTTTCTGCCGTTCCTGTGCATCCCCGCCGCCGCGGGATCGGCGGTCACGCTGCTGCTCGTGAACGTCTTTCCGGCACGCCGCACACGCGATTTGCTCAGTGTCATTGCGGCGCTGGCCGTAGCCGGACTGGTGGTGCTCTTTCGCGCCGCGCGACCGGAACAGCTCGCGCGCCCGGAGGGCTTTCAGAACTTCATGCAATTCATCGCTGCCCTCGATGCGCCGTCGTCGCCGTGGCTGCCCAGCGAATGGGTGAGCGAGGCGGTGATGGGTTGGTTGCAGCGCGATCTACACTGGTCGCCGATGCTGCGGCTGTGGGGACTCGCGGCCATCCTCGTACTCATTGGCGGTGTGCTGCATGCGCGCGGCTGGGCGCGCGGATTCAGTCAAGCGCAGGAGGGTGCGAACCGCCGCGGTGCGAACAACGGGGCCAAGCTGCTGCTGGAGCGACTGGTCTCACCTCTGAGTCCGTTACGCCAACAGCTCGTGCTCAAGGAGCTGCGTGTGTTCGCACGCGACTCCACGCAGTGGTCGCAGCTCGTCATGCTTGCCGTGCTGCTGGTGGTCTACGTGGCCAACGTGCGCTACCTGCCGCTCTCGGGCGAAGGGATGACGGCGCTGCTGCGCAACGTGATTCCGTTTCTCAACCTCGCGCTCGCCGGATTCGTGCTCGCTTCGATCGCCGCACGGTTCGTTTTCCCGAGCGTAAGTCTCGAGGGGCGCGCATTGTGGCTGTTGCGTTCCAGCCCGCTGTCGATGCGCGACCTGCTCTGGGCCAAGTTCTGGGTGGGTGCTGTCCCGTTGTTGTTGCTGTCGCTGGTTCTTGTCGGCGCCACCAACGCGATGCTCGGCGTGCGCACCTTCGTGCATATCGTATCGCTGACGGCGATTGTTGCGATGGTCTTTCCGCTCACCGCGATGGCGCTCGCGTTCGGTACGTTTTATCCGCAGTTCGACACTGAGAACGCAGCGCAGATTCCCACGTCATTCGGCGGCTTACTCTTCATGATGAGCGGGATCGTGCTCATTGGCGCAGTCGCCTATCTCACCGGGCGGCCCGCCGCGCGCTTTCTGGTGGCCGACCACTTTGGTTGGGCAAAGGACCCAGTCACGATGGTGCTGCCATTCGTGGTGGCGCTGGTGATGTGCATCAGCGCGACGATCGTTCCGTTACTGCTGGCGCGCCGCAGACTGGACGCCATCGAACGGGCGTAAACGACAATCGCCCGCATCGTGGCGGGCGAATGTGTACGGCACGCGGTAATCAGCGCGCGGCAAGAACGAGGTCAACTCGCGAGAAGCGGATCGCCGCACGACGCGCAGTAGGCCGAAGCGGCTGCAGTTACCGTCGCGCCGCAGCTGCCACACGCACCAGGCAGGAATTTTCCGCAGTCACTGCAGTAGGTCGCGTCCGGTTCGCTGCGCGGACCGCAGTCGGTACAGCTCCTCTGATGTGCAGCGGCGCGACGAATCGCAGCCTCTACCGGATCCGCATCGAGTACTGCCGTGGCCGCGGCGGCGCTGGCCAGCCCTTCCGCGGCGCGCAGTTCATCCAGCGCGGCGCGAGTGTAGCGCGACTTGAGCTCGGCGTAGTCCGAGTCCGAGAGCTTGCCCGTTTCCCGGTCAAACTCGATCTCGCGCAGTGCCGCAACGGCACCATCGGCCGCTTCAGGTGCCGGTCCATCGGACACGCGCCGCTTGATCGTCTTGATGGCGTTGTCGGTGCCGTCGTTCATGAGGGGAGACAGCACCAACGATAGACCGCCGAGCGCCAGCACCGTACCGACCGCCAACGGAATTGCACCTTCCGGAAGGGCGACGAGCATCACTGTCCGTCGTTGCGAAGGGCGGCCTGCAGTCGAGCCAGTTCATCCGGGGTCGCGTCGATATCGTTCGCTGCATCGTGGGGCAACTGCGCGGCGGCGGCCGCCTGAGACGCACGCTCGGCAGTTCCCTTGGCCGCATTGATCCGCCAGCCGCGCAGCAACGCACCGATCGCCACCGCGCCGATACCGATGGCGGCGAACGGCGCAAACCACGCCAGCAGATTGAACCCCTGCTTGCGCGGCGTCATAAGAATGAAGTCGCCGTACGTGTCGGTCATCGCGGCCATGATTTCAGCACCGCTGTAGCCACCGTCCACGAGCGCCTTGATGTCGCCGTGCACCGCAGGAGAGATGCCGCAATTGAAGTCGGTGGTCCGGCAGGTGTAGATGTCGAGCGTGCAGGGACACGGACAGGCGAGGTTGCGCTCGAACGCCTCGACTTCCTTTTCCGTCATCACTGGCGCGACCCCGGGCTTGGGCGCACGACGAACCGGCTTGTACGAGTCAGCGGTCATTTCGACATTGCTGGCCGCCGACTGCGCGCTGCCGTCCTGTGCCAACAACCGCGACGACGCGAGACTGTTGGCGATCGAGACGCCGACCAATGCGAGTCCGCCGCGGCCGACCTGCGCGACGAACTCGCGCCGATTGCCTGCCTTCATGCGCCCGCGCCCACGAGCACGCCTTCCGGCTGCGACGGGAGTTCAGCCACGTAGCCGCTCTCGCGTTCCTTGGTTGCCTGCGGCCACATGACGATGATTCCACCGAACGCCATCATGATGCCGCCGAACCACACCCACCACACCAACGGATTGAAGTTGATGTGCACAGCGGCAGTTTCGGCATCGACCGCACCGGTGAACACGAGATAGACGTCCTGGGCCGGCGATTCGAGAATGCCAACTTCGGTGGACGGCTCGAACGTCGGCTGGTCGTTGCTGTCCACATGCTGCCGCTTCTCGCTGGACAGGATGCCCATCTTCTTCCCGTCCTTCGTCACGTCAAAGCTGACCGCGAGCACCTTGCGATTGAGCTGCTCGAAACGCGATACGCCGAGACTGGTGAACGCCCACTCGTGGCCGTACGAGTCGGTCGCCTTGATGGTCTCGCCCGTCTTGACCGTCGTGGCGATGTCCTTCTTGAACATCAGGCCGGCGAAGGCGCAGAAGAGCACCACGACGCCGAAGTGCACGATGTAGCCGCCGTAGCGACGGCGGTTGCGGCCGATCAGACGCATGGACGCAGCGAACAGTCCCTCACTGTACATGCGGCGACGCGCACCAATGCCTTTGTAGAACTCTTGCGCGATCGTGCCCATGACGAACCCGCCGAGCAGGTACGAGATGAGCGCGTAGAAGTTGCGCATGCCTAGCGTGACGAGTACGGCGAACACCACCACGCCGGCCAGCACCGGGAAGGTGAACTGGCGCCGCAGATTCGACACCGACGCGCGGCGCCAGGCAATGAGCGGGCCGATACCGGTGAGCGCCAGCAACAGCAGACCGAGGGGGCCGTTCACCGCGTTAAAGAACGGCGGACCGACGGTGATCTTCTCGCCCTTCACCGCTTCGGACAAAATGGGAAACAGCGTGCCCCATAGCGTCGCGAAACAGATGCCGACCAATGCGAGGTTGTTATACAGGAACGCCGCCTCTCGGCTGACCATGCTTTCCAGCTCAGCCTTGGCCTGTAGATCGTCGAGCCGAGTGGACACGAGATACACCGTGAGCACGGTCGCGATGATCAGGAAGCCAAGGAACCAGTTGCCGACCGACGACTGCGCGAACGCGTGCACGCTTTCAATGATGCCGCTGCGCGTGATGAACGTGCCGAGGATCGAGAGCAGGAAAGTGACTACAACGAGCGTCACGTTCCACTTGCGCAACATGCCGCGCTTTTCCTGGATCATGATGCTGTGCAGGAACGCCGTTGCCGTAAGCCAGGGCAGGAACGACGAGTTCTCGACCGCGTCCCAGGCCCAATAGCCGGCCCAGCCGAGTTCCACGTACGCCCACCACATGCCAAGCACGATGCCGATCGTGAGGAAGAACCAGGAGAGCAGCGCCCAGCGGCGCACCGACCCCAGCCATTCCGCATCGAGCTTACGCGAGACCAGCGCACCGATCGCGAAGGCGAAGGGAACAGCGGTGGCGACCAGCCCGAGGTAGAGCATCGGCGGATGAATGGCCATGCCCGGGTTCTGCAGCTGCGGA
Organism: Gemmatimonadales bacterium; assembly: GCA_038234895.1. Classification (GTDB taxonomy): domain Bacteria; phylum Gemmatimonadota; class Gemmatimonadetes; order Gemmatimonadales; family Gemmatimonadaceae; genus Gemmatimonas. The sequence continues at coordinate 1,297 of JBBQSM010000170.1, read as the reverse complement.
TTCATGCCGCGACCATCGGGCGGAATCCAGTCGAGGCGCTCGTACGGATTGGCGCCGAAGCAGATCGTCATCAGGAAAAACAGACAGATGACGCCCAGCGTCCCGGTCACCCACGGCATCATCTGACGATTCTTGCTGCGGTTGGTGAAGACCGCGATCGCCGAGTAGAACGTCATGATGAGCGCCCAGAAGAGCAGCGAGCCTGCCTGCCCTGCCCAGAACGCCGTGAAGGTGTAGATCTTGGGCAAATTCGCGCTGGTGTACGACGCGACGAATTTGATGGAGAAATCGTGCGTGAAGAGCGCGGTCCAGATACCGATGGACGCCAGCACGGTGAAGGCAAAGGTCGCATACAGCGCCCGCTCACCACTTTTCACGAGATCGGCGCGGCCCTGCATACCGCCCGAGAACGACACAGTCGTCGTCCAGGCCGCCATGAGCAGGGCGACCCAGAGCGACAGCTCACCAACCAGAATCATGGGGCCTCGCGCTTACGCGCGCGGAGTCGCGGCGCCCTGATACCCAGGGGTTTCGCGGTACTTTTCGGGGGCGTTTTCGTAACGGGATGCGCATTTGGCAAGCAACGTTTTCGCCTGGAAAGTTCCGTTGCTGTCGAGCCGTCCTTCGACCACCACGTCCACGCCATCGGTGAACGTGTCCGGGACGATACCATCATAGAAGACGTTATACTCGCGGACGCCGTCGGTCATCTTGAACTTGAGCGAGCGGCCGGACGCCTCGCGGTCGATCGTGCCGCTGACCACGCGCGCGCCGACCTTCACACCCGTGTTCACGAACCGCGGGTTGGACGCGACCTTGGCGGCGAGTTCGGTGGGCGTGAGATAGTACTGCGCCGTCTCGTTGATCGAGCTGGCCATGAGGTAGCTGGCAGTGCCGAGCACCAGCGCGCCACCAAGCAGAAATTTCGAACGAGCTTTCACGGGATTCCGTCCTGCGGTCGCGCGACGCGCCGCGGTCCAGTCGTGCGTGGTCACCAAGGAGACGTTCTCACCTACGGCTGCGCTGCTACATCTACTCTGAGCTGCAAGATATGCGATGGGCGGTCATCCGTCACGGCGTATCGACAAATCGGGCGAGTCCTGACCCGGCGATGATACCAGCGCCGTCCCAGAACAGATCCCGTCCGCTGAACGGTCCACCGGCGCGGGCATCGTGCGCTTCCTTCCAGAGAGACGCAGTGGCCGTCAACACCGTTGCGCCAACCATGGCCGCCGTCGGTCCCGCGCCGGCTGTCCGGAGCAGGCTGTATCCAATCAATTGAATGGCGACGCAGCTT
>JBBQSM010000169.1:0-10021 GCA_038234895.1 Gemmatimonadales bacterium | reverse complement strand
GACGGTCCTTAGTGCTGCGATACCACAACAAAAACCCCGTCACGGCAAAGAGCAGCATTGCCAACGATACGACGTCGAGCAGCACCCACCACACCACGTACCCGAGGCCACCGCGCGCGCCAACGAGCACGTGGAAGTTTTGCAACGTGCGAATGATGCCGAACCGGCTGGTCGTAATCGTCACCGTGCGGCGATCGACCGACACGTCCGCTTCGGCGCGGCCGGTCGGCCACGTCCACCGCTGCCGCATGCCACCGGTCGGTAACGCAACCAGACCATCGGTGCGCCCACCGGCGTTCGCCGATTGAACGACGAACATGCGCAGTGCTTGGTCATTGCCGGCGGCGGCCGGCGGGACCGGCAGGGTCCGGGTGGTTTCCACGGCGCCTTGGCGCGGCATCCAGCGCGCGTACACCAGCGTCACGCCGCTCACCGTGTAGAAGAGCACCGCCACGGCCAGCACGAGTCCGGCAAACAGGTGGACCTGTCGAAGGAGGGCATAGGTGAGCTTCATGCGACCAGCCACCCAATGAGCGCCACACAGGCCAGCGATCCGCCGACAAGCACGACCCAACCGGTGGTCGTGAAGCGCCCCTGTCCGAACCAGAGAAAAATCCCCGACATAGTCGAGAAAAGCAGCACAAGCACGGTCAGGTGCGTGTAGTTCCACCACAACGACAACGCGAACGAGTCAGGGTATCGACGGGCATCGTGCAGCCCCTTGAGCACGGTCACCGGACCGAGCTTGGTCCCCTTGACCGACACTTCGCCCGACTCGACCGCGCGCACGACGAACCGGTGGCCTGGCCGGCTGACATTGAACGAGAGCCCGGTGCTGTCGGTCCAGATAGGCACCTCCGGTGTCACGCGTCCGACCAGCCCAAGCTCAGTGGCGATTCGCCGCGCGGTGCGCCCCGGTTCGGCACGCGTGATCGGTGCGCTGAGTGTGTCGGTCCATTCGCGCGTGGGCCCGTCGCGCTCCAGTCGCTCGATATGGTGACTGAAGAGCAGCGAACTGAGACCATATACGACAAGGTACCCCGAGCACAGCAGCCCGCCGTACAGGTGGAGACTGCGTAGGAGGCGGCGCCAGCGACGGCGCGGAAGCACGATAGACTCGGTCAGATCCGGGTTCCTCGAAGTTGCGAAAATGAGACTGCGCGCGATGTGCTACTGCGCGCGACGGCGGCGCCAGGCGAGACCCAGTGCAAGCACGGCCAGCGTTCCGGCGAACGGAATCAGCGCACGCGACGCGCGGCCGCGCCAGACCTCGCGTGCCTTCGCGTCGTACTCGGCCTGAAACTCAACGCGCAGCGAATCGGCGTCGTACGAAACGCCTCCCTTGATCACGCGCGCAATATCAAGCGTTGCGTATGCGACGGCCAACGGGTCGCCGTGGTAGACCACAGCGTCGGCCAGTTTTCCGGGTTCGATCGTGCCAAGGTCGCGTCGGTTGAGTGCGATTGCCGCGTTGCGCGTCGCCGCCTGCAGGCCGACGATCGCGGAATTCGCTGCCACACCGATCAGGCGCATCTCCTCGTGGAGATCGATTCCGGGCGCCTTTCCGTCTGCCCCCGCGACCACCATACCGCCTCGCCGGATGAAATCGCCGACAAAGGCCGACTGACGTTCCCAGGTTGCCGGATAGGCCGCGTACACGACCGCGTCCCGCGACGCCGTGCCGGAGGCCAGCGCGCGCAGACTCGGTGGATGGCGCAGAAATCCGGCCGCCTGTGGCGCCTCAAGCGGTCGGCCGAAGTGATACTCGGTCGCGAGGGTCGGCTCCAGCCAGACGTTGGCCGCCACCATCTCCGACAGCAGCGAATCCACACGCGCACTGTCCATGGTCAACCAGAGACGCTTTTCCCACGGCCAGAAGTCGCGCGACGAATCGGGAGGCGTGAGTACGGTGCCCACCGGCTGCGTCTCGAGCGGGATCTCCATGATGTGGCTCACCCCACTGATTCCCTCGGCGACAGCGGCGCGCGTGAACACCTCGCGCACACTGGCCCAGGTATGCCCGAACGCCGGAATGCCGGCCGCGCGCGCGGCGCGAATCTGCTTGCGCCAGTCTTCGTTGACGAACGGCTCCTTGATCTTGATCGCGTCCACGCCCATGGCGGCGAGTTTGCCGACCATCGGGGCACCCATACCCACCCCCAAACGAGCCGTGTCGTCGGCGATGACACGCGCGGCAATGACCAGCCGCGGCATCGCTTCCGTTGCGGACTCCGCGGTCTGGCGCGCGGCCAGTAATGTGTCGGTCGACAGCGAACCGGCATCGCGTACCGTGGTAATGCCGAGCGCGAAGCGCAGCCGCTGCTGTCGCCACAACCCGTCAGGCGCAATCGCAAACGGGAGATGCACGTGTGTGTCGATCAGCCCCGGCGAAATCCATTTCCCGGTGAGGTCGATTTCACGATCGCCCGCCGCCGGCGCACACCCATCCGGACCTGACACGCAGGTAAAACGACCGCCCTCGATGACGATGCGTGACCGGCTCGATGCCACCGCGCTGTTGCCGTCGAACAACATGGCGCCGACGAGCACCGTGCGCTGGGCAAACAACGAGTCCGCGGGCAGGAGCGCGAACGCGAGGGCCGTACACACGCGCCACACAGCGCAGCGCGAGCGGATGGAATGCAACCGGGGGAGCTCCATGTTCATCGCGGGGTCGGGACACGTGGTGGCAGGTCGATACGCCTGACACCGGTGAGTCGATCTGCCATGTCGTTGCGCGCAAAGACACGCACCGGGGCATTCACGAATGGTACGGTGTAGCGTGGCCGCGGAAACAACGCCGGTGACTGGATGGCCAGCACCTGACGGTAACCACGCGTGCCGTCCAGCAGCGCCGTGAAGATCGTGTCAGGAACATTCCATTCGTGCTGAACCTCGGCAACCTGCTGCGGAATGACGATGATGAACGGCGGAGTGTGCGTGATGGGACCTGCGCTGCCGTACACACGCAAGGGTAAATACTGATCCGGGGCCTTCGTGACCAGCACATCACGACGCACGCGCGGCAGCTTTCGCCGGCCGCCGTAGTAGGCGAGCGTGTCACCCGGCCGCAGGTTGCGCGCGAGCCACAGCTCGGTCTCATAGCGTGCGTCGCGCAACATCTGCCATGTCGTGTCGCCCGCACGTACCACACTCCATGCCAGCGCACCGATTGCCGTGAGCTGCCCCGCCGATCGCCACCGCGCACTCGCCAGCAGTTGTGCCACTCCGATGCCCGCCAACAGACAGCAGACGAGATCGATCGGCAGCAGAAAGCGCGGCAACACGAATCGCACCGGCACGAATACGCCGCCGATCAGTCCCACGAGCGGCATGACGAGCAACGCGAGCAGCCAGCGATCGACCCGCCACAGCCGGGACGCGCCCAAGAGCGCCAGCGCGCACATCAGCGCACCGACCGCTGCCAGCACGAGGGCGATGCCGTCGAGGCCGAGTCGTGTGTAGCCCGCCAGTGTGCCGGGATTGGAGTAGTAGAACCCGATCCGTGCGCGCAGCTCCGCTGGCACGCCCGAGGAGCTGCCATGTCGGATGAACGCGAGATGCTGCGCGTACCACTCGGGGAGCAACAGCGCCCCACTGCACGCGACATACGCGCTCGCAAAGACCGTGAGCGCGACCACCACCGGGCGCCACCCGCCCGGCGCCGCAGCCGGACGCGTACCGGCTCTGACGTGTTGTACAAACAGCACCGCGCCAAGCATGAGAAAATATGCGTACTGCTGATCCTTGGTGGCCATGCCAAGCGCGGCACACAGCCCGAGTTGCACGGCGCGGCGGTCGGTCAATCCCAGACGCAGGGCATCCACCGCTGGAAGCAATGCCAGCGTGGACCAGAAGAGCGCCGCTGCGTCCACGTTGCTCGTGCGCCCGTAGTACATCAGCGGCCCGATCGTTGCCGCGGCGATTGCAGTGAAGCGCGACGCTCCGACCCGTCTGGTTACGCGCTGCACAACCATCGCAGACGCGACCACGGTCCCCGCCGCCATCAACACACTCGGCAATCGATGCAGCAGCGTAAGAATCGACGGCGATGGCGTTTGCGCAGGGAATCCGAAACGGTCTGCCAGTTGTACTGCGAGGTAGTACGGCCAGACGAAGATCGCCTGCACGAAGTAGTGTCCCAACGGATATTGCGGCGTGATCGTCGCGTCGCCACCGAAGATCGCGCGCACCACGTCGATGGCTCCCGTGGGCCCGAGTTCGTCGGTGCCCCAGATACTGCGGGTGAACAGTGCGCTGTTTTCCGGCAATCCCCACGTGATACCGGGCAGGAACCACATCGTGGCGACGACGAAGAGCAGTCCGGCCTCCCGTTGTCCGATGCGCTCCAGCCCGGGACGCATCAGCCACGCACCGGCACGCGTATCTCGGTGGACGACGTCGCGTCGCGCAATGCCGCGACGATACGTGCCGCCGCATCGCCCGAACCGAAGAACGGCGGCGATCCCCCCGACGGAGACACCCACGCCTGCAGCGCATCGGGGAGGGCCCGCACATCCGCGCCAACCAGCGTATTCCAGCCGGAGCGCACCGTTTCCACCCACTCCGTTTCCGGACGCAGTGTGAAGCAGGGCACACCGAAGAAGTACGCTTCTTTTTGAACACCGCCCGAGTCGGTGAGTATGGCCGCAGCATTCTGCTCGAGCTGCAACATGTCGAGGTAGCCTACGGGGTCGATCAACCGCACGCGGCTCTCGGCACTCACGTGCGCCTTCAGTCGCTCTCTCGTGCGCGGATGCACCGGAAAGACCACTGGCAGCGGTAGTGAGCCGAGCACCTCAAGGATGACGGCGAGCTGCGCGGGATCGTCGGTGTTGTAGGGGCGGTGGATGGTGGCGAGATAGTAGTCGCCGCGGGAGAGCGAGAGCTCGTTGAGCACCCCCGACCGCGACCGCGCAATGTCGCCGAAGTGCAGCACGGCGTCGTACATCACGTCACCCACCAGATGCACACCCGACACCACTCCTTCCCGCGACAGATGATCTACGGCGGTCTGGGTGGGGCAGAGCAGCAGGTCGGAGGCGTGATCGGTCAGCACGCGATTGTGCTCTTCCGGCATACTGCGGTTGAACGAACGCAATCCGGCTTCGACATGTGCGATGGGGATACCCAGTTTGCAGGCCGCGAGCGCGCCGGCCAGCGTCGAATTCGTATCGCCATACACCAACAGCCAGTCGGGACGTTCTTCCTGCAGCACCACTTCGATGGCGGAGAGCATGCGCCCGGTTTGCGCGCCGTGTGACCCACTCCCGATCTCGAGATTGCGATCCGGCGGTGCGATGCCCATCTCGTCGAAGAACACCTGTGACATCCGATCGTCGTAGTGCTGTCCGGTGTGGATCAGCCGCTCGTCAATGCCGGCCGCGCGTAACGCGTTGCCGACCGGCGAGGCCTTGATGAACTGCGGACGCGCACCAACGATCGTCACCACCTTCACGCTGAAATCTCCGTCGTGTGCGAGGGCGCATCGGGCGCCGATTGTCCGCGCATCGCCGCGTCGCGCGCACGTTGCTCTCGTACGCCAAGACTCCGACTGTCGATGAAATACAGAACCACGCCGATGGGTGTCAGTAGCAGGAAGAGGAGACGCATCCCCAGCATCGTCTCCGCGCCTCCCTGCAGCCCCGCCATCCTGTACAACGATGCCACGGCTGCTTCGGTGACGCCAATACCACCGGGCGTGATGGGGACGTTATTCAGCACGAACACGATCGATGTCAAAAACCCGCCGAGTGGTGCGGCCGAGCCCGGTAGCGTCGCCAGTTGCAAACAGACGATGCACGCGGCAGCGCAGAAATTCGCCGCCAGCGACCATGCCACGGCCTTCAGCAGCACGCCGCCCTCGGCGCGATAGCTGTGCACGGTGTCCAGAATGCGCGCCGGGTAGCCGCCGAGTGGTGCAACACGCAACAAAAAGCGTACAGGGGCACTGGCCAGTCCGCGTCGAGACAGTGCCACCAGCACCGCGCCGGTCAGCGCGAGTGAGGCGACCGCCGCTACTCCGAGCATCCACTGCACGATTGGCAGCGCGCGAACAATCCCGAAAAAAAACGGCGCCAGCACCAGCGGCAACAACAAAATGCCAAGCAGTCCCAGTACGCGATCGAGCAGTACGATCGTGCCGATACGCGTGCGGTCCATCGCGCCGCCCCCTGCAGTGAACCAGAGCCGAACCAGATCACTGCCCACGGTGGGAATGACGAAGTTGGCCGCATTGCCGATCAGCGTGAGTCGGAGCGAACGGCCGAGCGACATGTGCAGTCCGCGCGGCGCAGCCAGCAGGCAGAATCGCCAGGACACGATCACGAAGGCGCATAGCAAGAAAGCGAGCGCGGTCAGCGTCAAAGGCCATGCATCCAGCAGGCCGCGCAATTGCGGCCAATCCAACCTCCCACTTGAGGCGAGCACGCCAAGCAGTACGACGGCGATCGCCACACGGGCAATCGCCCAGAGGCGGCGCTTCGCGTGGGGACTCATGGAGCCGGTGCCGTTGCCACTCGTTCGTACAGTCGGATGGGCGGATTCACGACTGGATGGTCGAGCTCCGGGCGGTGTGCCCACGGCAGCAACGCCGGCGTTTCGAACAGTGCCACGCGACGGTACCCAAGTGATCCGTCTTCGAGTCCCCGGTAGATGGGCGGCGGACAGGTGGCGGCGTACGGTTTGCCGGGGTTCGTGTAGTCCGGTACCAGGACCACGAATCGCGGCCGACGTTCGGCCCAGCCGGTAATCACGGTTTGTACGGCGGCCTCACTGGTATCCGCGCGCACGTTGCTGCCGCGGTTGCGGATCGCGATGCGTGACGTAAGCGAGGCCGGCATGGGCGGATGCTTGTGCTCTGAACCGAAGTACTCAAGCGCATCACCCGGGCGCGCGTGCTCCGCGATCCACGCCCCGGCCGTATAGCGCGAGTCGCGCAGCATGCCGTACGTGAGGTCCACATCCCATGCCACCAAGGTGAGCGCCGCCACGGCGCCCACGGCCAGCACGCCGACACGCACCGGTGACGGTCGTGACTGCCACGCCAGCATGACGGCGCGGGCCGCGTAGATCGCGAGCACAAAGGCCACCGGCAGCACGTAGCGAAGCTGTGCCACGCGCGCTGAAAAAAAGAGCACCAGTAGGTAGCCGACCGCTGAAAGCGCCAGCACCGATTCACGCCGACGCTGGACCGCCAGCAGCAGCGCGCCCCCCGCGCCGATCACGAGCCCCGGCCAGGTCATCGAGTGGGCGATGAGCGTGACCAGACGCGCGGCGAACTGTACGCTCCCTTCCCACGTGCGCGGATAGATACGCACGAACGCTATCCCGGCCTGCTCGATCTCCGCCAATCGAGTTTGCACGAACGTCATGTGCGCGCTCCACCGGCGGTAGTCAATTGCCATGCCACTTCCCAGCGCGTACGCCGCGAACGCACACACCGCGCCCACCACCGCCACGCGCCAAAACGTACTGCGCCTCCACGGCGCGAGCGTCGTGCCGGGATCGGGGAGCAGCAACAACACCAGCGGCGCACACACGAACGAGGCGAACGATGGCTCCTTCGTGGCCACCGCCAAGCCGACCAGCGTACCGAACGCGATCGCACGGCGCATCGTGAACCCGTGCCGTACGATATGCGCGAACGCCGCGAGGCCGGCTGCAGTAAAGCACAGCACCGGAACATCGACGTTGGAATTGCGCGCGTAGTAGAACATTGGATAGATCAGCAGCACCGCGACGGCGGCCGCTACGCCTGATCGCTCATCCCAGAGCGTGCGCCCCACTTCGTATGCGCTGAGCACCACTCCAACGCCCAGCAGCACCGACAGGAAGTGAGCGATCAGCGTCAGATTGCGCAGCGACGCCGCAGCATCGGTGAACCCGTGCGGATACGCCACCGTGGGACTCTGCACACCACCCGACGCGAGTTCGTAGGCCATGTAAGGCGCGAATGCACCCAGGACCAGGAACGGGTGCAGCATGGGATAGCCGAGATTGGGATTCTGCTCCGCCTTCGGCTTGATGATGTCGTGCGCCTGCGCGAGCGGACCGAGCGGCGGCTCGTCGTCCACGCCCCAGGCATTGGTGCGGTCGGCGGCCGTGGCGTGCGGCACCCCCCACCAGAATCCCGGCGTATATGCCGCCAATGCCAGCAGCGCCAGCAGCAGGCGCGTACGCCCGATGCGCTGCCAGACGCCCGAGCGTCGGTCGGACGTCACGGCATGCACCGCCGGGACGTCAAAGGGCGACAGCCGTTGCGCGCCGATTCCGTCGTGCCGGCAATCGGTCGCCGTCCACGAACGCCTGATGCCACAATTCGAGCGACAGCAGTCCCCAAAGCGGCCGACCGAACGCCACGCCAGGTGCGAGCAACTTTTCCACGCCGTCCATGCGATACAAGCCACGCTGCCGCGCACGCGTGCCCAGCATCGTGTCGCCGACGAAATCGCGGATGGGTCCGTTCAACCACTCGGTGAGCGGCACCGGGAATCCCATCTTGTCGCGGCGCGTGAACACCGACTCGGGGATGAACGGTTGAATCGACTCACGGAAAATGCGTTTCGAATCGCCGCCCTTGAATCGCATCGCCGGTGGCATCTTAGTCACCAGTTCTGCAATCCGGTGATCGAGCAACGGCACCCGCGACTCGAGCGACACGGCCATACTCGTGCGATCCTCAACCTGCAACAACGCTGGCAACAGCGTCTTCAGGTCGAAGTTGGTCATCTTGTTGAAGTACGACTTGGTGGACGGGTTGTTGAAGATCTGCGCGTACGAGTCGAACATCCGTCCGTGCGATTTGGTCGTCCACACGTCGCCAGAAATCAGCGACTCCGCATCCTCGATGCGCGACACGAGACGGAAGTATCGCTTGTCCATCTCCTCGAAGAGCCCTTCCTTGAAGAAGCTCTGCAGCATCGGGCGATACTGCCGAAGCATTCCCAGACTCGGCGCAATCGAGTCCCACGACACCACGTAATTCGAGTCGCTGCCGGTCTCGTAGATCGCGCCCTTCATCGCCTGCTCAAGATAGGCCACGAGGTAGCGCGCGTATCCGCCGAACAATTCGTCGCCACCCTGTCCGCCGAGCACCACCTTCACGTGCTCGCGCGCCAGCTTGGACACGCAATATTGCGGAAACAGTCCGGGGCCGGCTGCCGGTTCGTCCATCATGTAGATCAACCACGGCAGGGTATCGGTGAACTCCTGCGCCGACGGCCAGATCTCGTGGTAGTGCGCGTTCACATTCGCCGCGACTTCCTTTGCATATCGCGTCTCGTCGTACTGCGGCCCCTCGCGGAACGCGCCCGTAAACGTGTGAAACGTGCCGGAGTAGTGGCGCGCTGCCATCGACACCACCGTGCTCGAATCAATGCCCCCCGAGCAGTGCGCGCCCACCGGCACGTCGCTCCGCAACTGCAGCTTGATCGAGTCGTTGAGCACCGCGACCAACTGCTCGCGGTAGTACTCCTCGGTGTGATGAAAGTCGAGTTCGTAGTTGTAGTCCCAGTAGCACACTTCCGCCGGCGCACTGTCGCGCCCGGGACGGAACGTGAGATAGTGTCCCGGCTCCAGTTTATGAATGCCGCGAAAGAGCGTGCGCTCGCCAAGACAAAACTGAAACGTCAGGTACTCTTCAAGTCCCTGCGCATCGGCCTCGGCCTGCACCATACCCGTGTTCAGAATGGCCTTGGGCTCGCTCGCGAACAGCAGCGAATCCGGGGTCATGGCCCAGTAAAACGGCTTGATGCCCACCCGGTCGCGCGCCGCAAAGATGCGCTGCTGCCGCGAATCCCAAATGGCGAACGAGAACATTCCGTTCAACCGCTCGAGGCACCGCTCGCCGAGCTCTTCGTACAGATGGAGAATGACTTCCGTGTCGCTCTGGGTGCGGAACTGGTGATGCCGGATCAATTCGCGGCGCAGCTCGACGTAGTTGTAGATCTCGCCATTGAACGTGATCCAGATCGTGCCGTCCTCGTTGCACATGGGCTGACGCCCGGAGTCGAGGTCGATG
>JBBQSM010000168.1:0-10082 GCA_038234895.1 Gemmatimonadales bacterium | reverse complement strand
CAACGGTTCGAGCGCCTTGGCCACTTCCGCTCTGGATTGCGGTTGCGTATTGCCGGTCGCATGCAGCGTCAGTGCCGTGGTGAGCATGATGAAGAACATCGAGAACGTCGCCACCAGTGCACCGACTCCGACATCCACGGCGCGCGCCCGCAACTCCGCAGGGCTCGCGCCGTTCCGCTCTCGACCCCGGCGGCCATGCGACTTCTCTTCCTCCACCTCCTGCGACGCTTGCCAGAAGAAGAGGTACGGCGAGATCGTCGTCCCCATGATCGCCACGATCATGCCCCAGCCATCGGGGCTGCGCGGAATCTGCGGGAGCAACACATCGTGCGCGATGCTCCCCCAGTCCGGGCGTGAGATCATTGCGGTGACGAAATACGCGCCAAGCACGACCGACAACCACTTGAGTACGCGCACCACCTGCGCGTAGCGCAGCCGGATGGTCGTGAACATGATTCCCACACCGAATGCGACCACCCAGATGTGCGAGTCGACACCGGAGAGCAGTTCGGCCGCATCCGACATGCCCGCCAGGTCCGCGCCGATGTTCACGCCGTTGGCGATTGCCAGTGCGACGCAAACCATCCACAGCACCGATCGCGGAAAGCGATGTCGCATCGCCGCCATGAGTCCGCGGCCGGTCACCATGCCGATGCGCGCGCACATCAGTTGCACCGCCCACATCAGCGGAAACGAGACGATCGGCATCCAGAGCAGCGCAGTGCCGTATTGCGCACCGGCCAGTGAATAGGTGGTGATCCCCGACGGATCGTCGTCCGCTGCGCCAGTGATCAAGCCAGGGCCAAGCGCGCGCCAGAATCGTCGCACCTGTCCACCCCGGGACGTCATTCCGTGTCCGCCAACCCGTCGTCGATGCGGACGTTGCGATCACCCAGCCGGTCGCCGAGTGCGCGGAGATAGCGGTCGAGCTGCTTCGTGTGTCCAGTCGCGTACGCGGCGGCGAAGCGGGCCAGCGGATTTGGCGTCTCGCCGCGTTCGGTCACGGTCACGCGGGTCCCGTCCGCGTCGCTGGTCAGTCGCCACAGCCACTCGCCCTGCACCGACTGGTCATCGCCGATGACGCGCGCCCGCAACGTGTGCGGCAGGTCGTCGGCGGTGATCTCCAGATTCACCGGCGAATCGTCGACGGCGCGTACCGCGCCGACCACATCAGCGAGCGGCGCGCGCAATACGATCGCGCGCGCCACCACGTGAAAACGTGGCGCCGTACTGCCGCCGACCAGCACCGCAATGACGATCGCCGCAATACCGAACATGATAAAGAGGATCCAGTACATCATGTGGTGCGGAGCGGGGCGTCGAGCACGCTGCGCACGCGGAGCAGCAGATCGAGCGACGTGAACGGTTTTTGTATGAACAGCAATTCGTCGGTGGCGATGCCGTGCAGCAGCGTGGGGTCATCGGTGTACCCCGACGCGAACAGCACACGGATCTGCGGACGACTGGCGGTCACGCGTTCGGCGAGTTCGCGGCCGTTCATGCGCGGCATCACCGCATCGGTCAGTAGCAGATGAATCTGACCCGGATACGCGCGCGCCATGACCCAGGCCGCTTCGCCGTCTTCGGCGGCCAGCACCGTATAACCATGCCGCGTGAGGACTTCGGCGGCGACGGTGCGCACGCTGTCCTCGTCTTCCGCGAGCAGGACTGTCTCCGTGCCGGAACGCATCGTGTCCATCGCCGGCGTCGCGGTGGCCGACGGCGCGGGCGCGGCGAGGATGGGAAAGTACAGTCGAAAGATCGTTCCCTCGCCCGGCGCACTCTCCACGCGAATGATGCCACGACTCTGATCGACCATGGCATACGCGAGGGCGAGTCCGAGTCCGGTGCCTTTGCCCCGCGCTTTCGTGGTGAAGAACGGCTCGAAAATGCGGAGGCGCACGTCGTCACTCATTCCTGTACCGGTGTCGCGCACCGCGATCAACATCCAATCGGTGGCCACATCTACCCCGTGCGTTGCCGCCTCATCCGCCGACAGTCGCATCGTCTCGATCGACAGCGTGCCGCCGGTGGGCATCGCGTCGCGCGCGTTCGCGCACAGGTTGAGCAACACCTGCTCGAGCTGTCCTGCGTCCGCCATGATATGTCCCGCGTCGTCACCAAGACGCGTTTCGAGCGTGATGTGCTCGCCGATCAACCGGCGTAGCAGGCGATCGAGGCCGCGCACCACGTCGTTGGGATCGAGCAGGCTGGGTTGCACCACCTGCTTGCGGCTCACCGCGAGAATCTGCTTGGTCAGGTCGGCGCCGCGTAGCGCCAGCGCGCGGATCTCGCCCACATCGGCGTGGATGGTGCTGTCCGGCGGGATCTCGCTCAGCACCAGGTCGCAGTAGCCGAGCATACCCGTGAGCAGGTTGTTGAAATCGTGAGAGATGCCGCCGGCGAAGGCACCGATCGCCTCCATCTTCTGCGACTGCCGCAACTGCTCCTCACTGACGGCCAGCGCACGTTCCGCCGCGCGACGCGCCGTCACGTCGATGCCCACGGAGAGCCAGCTCGCACGTCCCAATCGGCGCGACGAGGTGGTCACGACTTCCATCTCCATCTGCTCGCCGGACTGCTTGCGATGCCGCCAGATGCCGGCCGCCTGCCGTGCTTCGGTAAACGGGAGTCTGGCGCGGGAAAAGCGATCGTTCTCCGCCGGATCCAGCAGATCCATGATACGCAGCGACAAAAACTGCTCGCGACTGTAGCCGTACGTCTCGATTGCGGCCTCGTTCACGGCACCGATCTGCATCGTCTCCGCATCCCATGCCCACATGGGCAGCGGATTCGAGTCGAAGAGCAGTCGGTAACGTCGTTCGCTGTCGGCCAGTGCGGCGTTGCGGCGTTCCACCGTTTCCGCCATCTGGTTGAACGCCTCGCCGAGCAGCTGCACTTCGCGTGGTCCAGACACGCGCGCGCGTGTCGTCACCGCACCGCGGGCCAATGCGCGCGCATCGTCGGCGAGTGCTTCGATGGGGGCCGTGATGCGCTCACCGACGCGATTGGCCACGAGCAAAGTGAGTACGAGCGCCAACGCCAGCAACGCGGTGTCTTCGATCAGCATGCGGCGCAGCTGCGCGCCGACGGCGTCCTGCGGTATGCCGACATTTACCGACCAGGGAGCGGCACGTGTGTACGTGAACGCAGTGACGCGACGGATGCCGTCAAACCACGTGATCACTTCCACGCCATCGGTGTCGGCGGCAACACCGCCGGCGAAGCGCTTTCGTCCGATGTATGATGCGGGGTCGATTGATCGCGCGAGTACCACGCCAGACGTGTCGAACACCGTCACGAGCGGCAGGTCGACCAGCTCGTTCGACTCGTTGATGTCGGTGAGTGAATCGAGGCGCACCGCCGCACCCATCACGCCGATGAAACGCCCGGCGTCGTCGGTGAGCGCGCGTGCCATGATCACCACCCACCCACTGTCGGGCAACACGGCCGACCGCCGCGCCTCCCCGACCGCGAAGCCACCACGCTCGCGCACGGTGCGAAAGTACATACGGTCGATGAATGCGCCGGGCCGCTCGTTGGCGGCCGTCGTGGGACGCGCGGTGCCCATCAGCGTGCCGAGGCTGTCGAGCAGGTACAGGTTGGCGTAGCGCGCCGACGTTTGCTCCAGCGTGCGCAAGAGCAGCGAATCGTTGTACTGCCGCCTGCTTGCGACCGGCTGCAGGTCGGCAGACACGCCAAGTAACAGCGCGTCGGCCGAACGCACGCGTTCGTCGAGGCGCAACGCGATGGTTCGCGCCACGCGCGTGGCTTCCTTGCGCAGATCGTCAGCGCTCTCCGCGTTACGCGCCGCGACGCGATACAGGTTGAGCGCCACCAGCGGGATCGCGCCGATCAGCGCGAGCCCGATCAGGTTGCGTCGGATCCCCTCCCAGCGACTGGCGCGCGGACTGGAAGGGGAATCGGTCACGCGCCGAGCGGCTCCGTGCCCGGCGGCATCGCCACGGCCATCCCCATCGCGTGATAACCCTTGTCGACATACAACGTGGTCCCGCTGATACCGCTCGCCAGCGGACTCGCGAGAAACGCCGCGGTGTTGCCGACTTCCTGCGCCGTGAGAACTTCCGGAATCGGCTGATTGGCCATGCAGTAGTCGACCATCTTGTTGATGATGCCGATCGCGCTGGCCGCACGCGACGGAAAGGGGCCGGCCGAAATCGTATTCACGCGAATGCCGTACTTGCGACCCGCTTCAAACGACAGCACCCGCGTGTCGCTCTCCAGCGCCGCCTTGGCTGACGACATACCGCCGCCGTACCCCGGGATGACACGCTCGCTGGCCATATACGTGAGCGAGCAGACCGAGCCGCCCGGCCGCAGCAACGGGCCAAGCCGTTGTACCATGGAGGTGAGCGAGTACGCGCTCGCACTCACCGCCGCGAGATAGCCGCCGCGGCTGACTTCGAGCAACGGCTTTTTGACTTCCGGGCCGTTGGCCAGCGAGTGGAAGCAGATGTCGAACGGCTTTTCGCCGAAATCGTTGACGAGGCTCTTGGCCAAGCCGTCGATGGAAAAGTCGCCGACGTCCTTGTAGCGCTTGGACTCGCGCACGTCCGCGGGGGCATCCTCGAGCGTGTCGTACACTGCGTCGAGCGGATAAATGCGCTCGAAACTGAACATGGAGCCATCGGCGAGGACGCGGGATTCGTCCATCTTGCCGCGCTCCAGCAGGTTCAGAAAAATATTGAGCGCCGGGGGCCAGGTGGCGACACAAACCGACGCGCCAGCTTCCGCGAAGGCTTTGGCCACGGCGAATCCGAATCCGCCGTCGTCCGCCACGCCGGCGACGAGGGCGCGTTTGCCAGTGAGATCGATGGGTAGCATGCCGTAATCTATCTCCCGATCAGCGGGCGGCGCGGGTGAGACGGTCGACCACCGCCGCCCACGAATCGTCGGCGGGCGGACGCTCAATCACCACCAGCGCGGCCTGCGCGTCGTCGGCGTCGTGCAGCGCGGCGTACAGCGCCCGCGCATAGCCGGCCGGCTCGGTCGGCATGCGCACGACACGGTCGGTATCGCGCAACGGCAGGTCGCCCGAGTCGATCAGCAACGCCGTCACGCTTCCGGTGGCCCCGCCGCGCAACCGGTCCGCCAGCGCGCTGCGGATTTCGCTCACCTGCGCCGACCCGAACAACCACACGTCGGCGCGCGGCGCATAGTGACGGTCCGCCATCCCCGGGGAATGCTGCGGCACGACGTCGGCATCATCCGCCGGCACCGCCACCGCCCCGCCCGCTGGGCGAGTTCGCACCGGCCGGCCGAGCACCCGTTCGATCTGGGCGCGGGTGATCATGCCCGGTCGCAGCACAGTGGGCTCGGGGCCTGTGAGATCGAGCACGGTACTCTCGATCCCCACCTCGCATGCCCCGCCGTCCACCAACAAGTCCACCCGATCACCAAGCGACGCCAGCACGTGCTGCGCGGTGGTGGGGGAGACCTGCGTGAACCGGTTGGCACTGGGCGCGGCAACCGGGTGCCCGACCGCGCGCAGCAACGCCAGCGCCACCGGGTGCGACGGCACGCGAATGGCGACCGCGTCGAGCCCGGCCGTGGCGATATCGGGCACGATGGCCGCGCGTGGCAGCACCAGCGTGAGCGGTCCCGGCCAAAAGGCTTGGGCGAGCCGCGTGGCGTCGTCTGGCCAGCGGGCGGTCAGTGCGCGCGCCGCCTCGACACTGGCCACGTGCGCAATGACCGGATTCCAGGCCGGCCGGCCCTTTGCGGCGTAAATGCGCGCCACGGCCTGCGGATCGAGCGCGTTCGCGCCAAGTCCGTACACCGTCTCGGTGGGGAACGCGACCAGCCCGCCCGCCTGCAGCACCGCCGCCGCCCGCGCGATGTCCTGCGGCTCGGGGTGCGTCGGGTCGACGGTCAGTAGCTCCACGACTCCTCCACGCGCCGTGCCCTATTGCCGCTGCGCAATGGTGCGCTTGGCGATCCGGTCCACCAGCGCCGGCGACAGCAGCTTGAGCAGACGTCCCACCTTCCCCTTCCAGGTGATGATCAACTCCCGCTCCCGCCCAGCGACGGCGCGCAGGATCTGACGGCCGCATTCATCGGTCTCCATCGACTCCTGTCGCGTTCGCCGGTAGCCGCGCTCGCCGAACGGGGTGCCATCCGGCGAGAGTGCCCGCTGATTGATTTCCGAAAAGACGAAGCCGGGATAGATCACGGTCACGCTCACGCCGCTGTCCTCGAGCTCGATGCGCAACGAATCGAAGAATCCGGCCATGGCGTGCTTGGTTGCCGCGTAGGCGGTACGCTTGGGAACGCCCGTCAGCCCCGTAAGGCTGGAAATGGCCACCACTTGCCCGCGCGAGCGCGTGAGATGCGGCAGCGCATGGGCGGTACACCAGACGCTGCCCAGGTAGTTCACGCGCATGAGCGTGTCGAAGATCGACAGGTCGGTGATCTCGTCGAAGCGGCCGCTCGATCCCAGACCGGCGTTGTTCACCAGCACGTCGAGCTGCCCGAAGTGCGCCACGGTCCGCTCGATCAACGCGGCACAGGAGGCCTCATTGGCGACATCGGCAGGGACGACCAACGTCTCGCCGCCCCGCTTGCCGCACTCGGCCGCCACCTCCGCCAGTCGGGACGCATCGCGCGCGGCCAGGACCACCCGCGCTCCCGCCCCCGCGAACTGGCGCGCCAATTCGGCGCCGATTCCGCTCGACGCACCCGTCACGACGACCACCCGACCGGCAAAGCGCGTGTCATCCACCGTGGTGCCTCCTGTACATTGCAAGCATGGCCGCTTCGTTCGGAATTTTCGTGCTGGCAGAATTACCCGGTGAGGCGGGGCGGGTCGTGCGCGAGATCCAGCAGCGATATGATCCCAAGTTGGCGCGCCTCACACCGCCGCACATCACGCTCGTCGGGTCGTCCGGCGTCGGTTCGATCCCCACCGACACGCCTGTGGAGCGGATTCGCGCCGCCCTTGAGCCCATCGCCGCCAGTACCGCACCGATGTCGCTCAAGTTCGGCGCGCCACATCGCTTCATGCAAACGGAGATCGTGTCGCTGCCGCTCGATCCGCACGGGCCGCTGCGCACGCTGCACGAGCGACTGGCGCGCAGTGGGCTGCCGTTCCGCCCGGCGCGCTTCATGTTCTCGCCGCATTGCACGCTGAGCTTCTATCCGACGCTCTCGCTCACCAGTGAGCGTGAGCTGTTGGCGCTGCGCGTCGAGGCGCCGTGCATCATCGAGAAGCTGCAGATCTACCTGACGCGCGATCCGCAGCCGTCGCGCATGCTGCTGGAGCTCGAACTCGGCACTGCACTGGCCGAGCCGGTGCAACACACCGGCTGAGCCTCGCGCCGTAGTTAGAGCGCTTCCGGTCGGATCTTGCTGAACGCCACCGTGGCATGCTTTACGGCGAGGATCGCCGAGGCCACGAGTTCGTACTCGAAGTGCAGATCGTTCAGCTTTTCCGAGCCGTGCTGTGTGAGCTGTCGCGATGCCTTTTCGGCGATGGAATGACGACGGAGGTATTCGCGTGCGGCGAGCCAGAGCGCGTTCGCCTTGGCGCGCACGTCGGCATCGTCGGAGGCGGGGGTATTGGCGCACACTTTCTCGAAGTCACGCACGCAACCGGACAGCGCCAAGTCGCAGTTGTCCACCAATGCGTGGGCCAACTCCAGCTCGGATTGCGCGACGCCCACGCCCATCAAACGGGCGAGCCGTTCATGCTGCCGGCACGTTTCGGCGGCGGTGCGCGCCAGTGCATCGGCACAGGCAACCGGAGTGCGGATGTCGAGTGCGAGCGCGTCGTCCATGATCTTCGCGTTCGCAGCGGTTCGTGTAGATGGCATGGTGCACTGCACTGGAAGGTCGTCGAACGCTGCCGACGACGCTGGTATGTGGCACCGCGGGGAGGGACGGTGCACGATTCACGGTGTGATCTAGCGGGGTGACCCGTGCGGGCGGTAGTGGGATGGGTTCGTGAGTGCAGACCAGACGGGATACACGGTCGCGCAGGATTGACAGTGTCGTTCCCTCTTTCGTAGTTGCAGTGTTGCGCACCCCTTCTTCCCGGATCCCGCCGTGTCTTCCTGTCTGCTTCGCACGCTCGCCGACGGCGTGCTGACCCTGACGCTCAATCGCCCGGAGCGACTGAACGCGGTCGATCCCACGCTCGCCGAGGCGTTGCCGTTGGCCATGGCCGAAGCGGCGCGTGATGATGCCGTGCGCGTGGTGGTCATCACGGGTGCCGGACGCGGTTTCTGCGCGGGGCTCGATCTTGGCGCCGGTTCGACGGTGCCCACCGATCGTCATGCCCGGCTCGATGCGTACTACTGGGTCGGCCGCTGGGTGCAGTCGATCACGGCGTGCGAGAAGCCCGTCATCGCGGCGGTGAATGGCGCCGCGGCGGGCGCGGGTTTCGGACTCGCGCTGGCCTGCGATCTCCGACTGGTCAGCGCGTCGGCCAAATGCACCGCAGGCTACGTGCGCCGCGGCCTGTCGCCCGATGCAGGCGTCTCATGGTTCTTGCCGCGCCTCGTCGGCCACGCGCGCGCGATGGACATCGTGCTCACGGGTCGTGACGTCGCCGCTGCCGAAGCCGAACGCATCGGATTGGTCACCGCGATCTATCCCGACGACGGCTTCGCCGATGCGGTCGCGGCGTACGCCCTGCGGCTCGCGGCCGGTCCACCGGTGGCCTTTGCGCTCACGAAGCGACTGATGCTCGCCAGCGCCAACGCCACGCTCGACACGCAGCTGCGCGACGAACTGACGCACATCAAAAGCTGCTTTGCGACAGCCGACGTGCGCGAAGCGATGACCGCGTTCAGCGAAAAGCGCGCGCCGGTCTTTCGCGGGGAATAGCGTCGCGGGAATTGCGTCGTTTCGAGGACCGCTACACGCCGCCGGGGTTGAAGCGCAGCGACCCGGGCAATGCGTTGAGCAGCGGGCCGAGTTCGGTGGCGCGTTCGAGGGTCGTCACGAAGGTGAGGCCGCGAATGGAGACCACCAGCATGCCGCTCACGCCAAAGGCCACCACGCAGCTCCCATCGGCGTGCACCACGTTCCCCGACGCGTCGATGCAATGCACGTCGCCCATCGTGCCGTTGCCGGTGTCATCCAGCTCGCGCACGCGCCGCAGCGACGCCCAGGTGCCCACGTCATCCCAACCGAAGTCCCCTTCCACGACCACCACATTGTGGCTGCGTTCCAGGAGACCACGGTCGATCGACACCGACGTCACCATTTCGGCAAAGGCCGGCAGATCGCCGCCGGCCAGCAGCGGCAGACCGTGCTTCACCTCGGAGGTGTGCAGATCGAGCTCGTGCAGGACGATCTTGGCGCGCCAGACGAAGATGCCCGTGTTCCACATGGCGCCCTGATCGATCAGCATGTCGGCCAGCGCCGCCGTGGGTTTTTCGACGAAATGTTCGACGCGGCACGCCCCGCCCTCGCCCAGCCCCACAAACTCGTCAAGCGGCGCGCCGGGCTGTAAATAGCCGAACCCGGTTTCGCAGCGGGTGGGCGTGGCGCCCACCGTCACCAGCAGCGGCTCGGTGGCGGCAATGTGCGCGGCCCGACGCACCGTTTCGCGAAAGGACTCCGGCGACGAGGCGGCCAGGTCGGCGTGCAGCGCACAAAAGACCGTGTCCGGTCCGGCGCGTCGCGCCACTTCGTGCGCGCCCCATGCGAGCGCGGCCGCCGTGCCCAGTGGTCGCGGCTCGATGAGCATGTTCCCTTTGGGAATCTCGGGGATGGCTTCGTGCAGCGCGTCGGCAATGTCCGCGCTCGTGACGACCAGTACGCGCTCGGGTGGCACCAGCGGCGACAGCCGCGCGATGGTGTCCGCAATGAGCGGCCGTTCATTCACCAGTGCCAGCAGTTGCTTGGGGCGGGCCGGCGTGCTCAGTGGCCAGAAGCGCGTGCCGATTCCACCCGCGAAAACCACCGCCCACAGCGCGAGACTCGTGTCGAGCAGCGGTTCCGGCTCGAGCTCCTCGAACGTCACCGGATCGACCGTGGTTTCGGTGACGATCACCGTATCGAGCGTGGGGCCACTGGCTCTGGACTGGGGCATTCGCGTCGGAGCGTGAAGGAAT
>JBBQSM010000167.1:0-10181 GCA_038234895.1 Gemmatimonadales bacterium | reverse complement strand
ATGCCTGCCCGGGCGCGCTCGTGTTCTCGCCATGGCCTGGCGCACAGACAATCACCACGGCCGACGCGGGCGGTGTCTTCGGTGGCAACATGAGCGGCCTGTTCTATCAGCCGTTGACCGGCCTTTCGACGGGAATCGTGTGGGCGGTGAAGAACGGACCGGGCACGCTGTATCGCCTGACGCTGGTGAACGGCGTTTGGACGCCACGCGCGGCGCGCACCTGGACGAACGGAAAGGCGCTGCGCTATCCCAACGGCACAGGTGATGTGGATGCAGAGGGTGTGACCGTCGTCGGCACGTCGATCTACGTGGCGGCCGAGCGCAACAACGCCGCCAACTCGGTGAGTCGCAACAGCATTCTTCGCTTCGATGTGGCCGTGGAGCAGGGGGCTGTGCTCGTGGCAAACCGTGAGTGGGACTTGACCGCTGACATCCCGGCGGTCGGTGCGAATCTCGGTCTCGAAGCCATCACCCGCGTGCCGGACAGCTTCCTCGTGGCGCAGGGCTTCTTTGACGAGAGCAAAGGCCGCGCGTACAGCGCAGCGGACTATCCGAACAACGGCGGTGGGCTGTTCTTCGTCGGCGTCGAGGCCAATGGCAACATCTACGCCTACGCGCTCGATCACACCAACGGCAGCTTCACGCGGGTCGCGACTTTCTCGAGCGGCTATTCCGGCATCATGGACATCAGCTTTGATACGCAGCTCGGGCACATGTGGACGACGTGTGACAACACGTGCAACGGACGGTCGGCCGTGCTCAAGATCGACACGCAGGTGGCGTCGCCATTGCGCGGACGCTTCGTCGTATCGCAGCGCTTCGACCGCCCGACAGGCATGCCGGACATCAACAACGAAGGCTTTACGTACGGACCGCTGGCCGAATGCGTGAACGGTTCGCGCCCTGCGTTCTGGGCCGACGACAGCGAAACCGGTGGGTTCGCGCTCCGTCGCGGCCTGATCACCTGCTCGCCTTTCTGATCCGACCACCAGCCGCAGTCCTCTCCCAACGTCCGCGTTACTTCACTCGACCAGGTGTACTTGCTCATGCGCATGCAAACGCTGCTCCGTCTGTTCCTCACGATTTCCCTGCTCGTGCTGCCCGAGACGGCGCGCGCGCAGTTCGTCGTCTACACCGACCTTGCGTCGTTCCTCGCGGCCACGTCCGGTGCGGGGGTCGATTCGTTCGACGATCTCTTTCCCGGAGATACGCCGAACGGTCCCCTGCTGCGTAACGCCGGCACCTTTGCGTACAGTGCGTCGGTCAACACGTCGTCGTTCTTCGGCGCCGGATCGGCCGGTGACACGTGGCTGTCCGCCAACGTCTCCACTGACATCATCACGTTCAGTGGATTCGATGCGACGGTTCGTGGTGTTGGTGGCTTCTTCTTCGGTACCGATGCGAATGGCGCCCCGATGGCGAGCACCGACCTGTTCGTGACGGCGATGAATGCCGGCGGTTCGTACTCGCAAACGCTGGTGAGCCCGACGGTCGGAAGCTTCTTCGGCGTCGTCTCTACTGGTGGCATCTCGTCACTGACTGTCGAGGTGCAGACACCGACGGCTGGCTTCGCATGGCCGACGGTCAACAGCCTCACCGTTGCCGGCGCGCCCACTGTGGTACCGGAACCATCGAGCTTCGTGCTGCTGGCCGCTGGTGCAGCGGGCGTGCTGGTGATTGCTCGGCGGCGAACGCGCGGATAGTGCTCACCGTGCGAGGCGTGGCGCGCAGGTCGTCACGCCTTGCACACGAACTCCGACTCGAGCTTCATCGGGCAGATGCCGTCGATCTTGCAGTCGATGAAATGATCGCCCTCCACCAGCCGGATGCTCTTCACCTTGGTGCCGACTTTACCGCCGATGACGTGCCCTTGCTCTTGAGGACCTTGACCACGGTCACTCTATGATAGCCCGTGCCCAGTCCCACCCGTCGAGTCCCTTGGCGTTCACTGCCTTGACCGCCACATGCCAGCCGGATGTCGCACCGGCGAGTGTCGCACGCGGCGTGCTGACTGTCGCGGAGTATTTGTTGGGATCGTTGGCCGGTCCCCAGCGCACGAGATAGCGCATCGGCCCACGCTCGACCGCTGCGTTCCAACTCGCCGACGCACCAGTCGCGCTGAGGCCGGTCAGTCGCGATGGGCTCGATGCGAGCAGCATGATCGTCGCCACGGTAGTACGCGACGTTTCCGCTAGCTGCTGATGATTGATCGTCTCGAGCACATCGTGCGGCATGTGGTAGTGCGGATTCCCCAGAATCGGGTACGATCCGATTCCGCCAATGATGTCCCCCCATACGTCGTACAGCGCGTTCGCGTCGGTGCTCTTGTAGTAGAACGCATCGTACGTGATGAGTCCGGAGAACTGCATCGCTGCCGCATGCTGCACGTCCCGCATGCCGGGATTCGAATAGCGAATGGTGTTGTCCATCCGCTGATCGTTGGCCCATCCCATCATATCGTTGTTCAGCGCACCTACAACGCGAATGGAATCCTTCATCCGCCGCGCGAATTCACGCGCACCGCGTAATCCCGCTTCCTCGCCGGTGAACGACACGAACATGACGGTGGCGGCCTGCGGTCGAGTCGCGAGCACGCGCGCCGACTCGAGTATCATGGCGGTGCCCGATGTATTGTCGTCCGCACCTGGCCCCTCGGCGCGTGAGTCAAAGTGCGCGCCCACCACATACACCAGCTCTGGATTGGTGGTACCGGGAATCACGGCCACCACGTTGGCCACGTCGAGCTCGCGGCCGGCGACGGTCTTGAAGGACTGCAGATGCGCCGCCAATCCGAAACTCTTATACGTGTTCAGCAGGTAGTCCACGGCGCCGGCGTTGCCGGGCTGTGTGATGTGTTTGGAATCAAATCCGAAAAGTGCCTTCTCATGCGCGTAAATGCGCCCCACATCGACGGAGGCGGTCGCAGCGCGAACGGCGGTGGCGATCGGTGCGAACATGCGCGAGGCAGCCACGCGGCGGGCGCGTTCGGCGGTCAGGTTGGAGTCCACACGCGCGACCAGCGCGTCGCGAGATACCGTCGCGCTGAGATCGACCAGGAACAGATGCCGGTGCGGCGTTACGGTATCACCGTCACGCTCGGCGACGATGGCGACGCGCGACCCGTCCGGCGACGCGACCCACTCGTACTCCGGCGCCACGGTGCGCACGGAATTGTTATGAAAAAGCCGCGTGCGTACTCCTGTATTCACGTCGTACAGCTGTGAGCGGCGATGCCGTGCTTCGCCGATGGTGGCAAGCAGACGCGACGGGGAGAGGAACTGCGGTAGAATATCGTGCTGGATTTCCCGCGTCAGTCGCACCGGCGTGGCACTGGTCTCGGTGGGCGCTGTAAGAATCTCCCAGTCTTCGCGCAGCATGCTGGACCACGCCAGGCGCGACCCGTCGGGCGCGATGGCCAGACCCTGTACCGGTGTCATGCTCACCGCAACATCGATGGGCGCCGCACCGGTCGAGGCGCTGCCGAGCAGGGCGCGCACCTGTGTTCGCGTACCGTCTCCTTCGAGCCAGGCGAGGGCGCGCCCGTCATGCGAGAGAACGGGCGAGATACCAGCCCGTGGTGGGCCGAGTGCAGCGTCGGCTGCCGAGAGCTCAGCGAATGCGTCCGAGCGTGCCAATCCTGCAAAGCCGGGGATCGCGCGCGCAAATGCGCCTCGCCGTCCAAGCAGCACAATCGCACGCTCGCCGTTCACTGAACGCACAATCTCGACCGGCTGCGCTCCCGAGGTGCCGATGCGCTGCCACGGTCCGCTTGCCGTGGCAGCATCTCGTAGCAGCAGCGTCGCCGTAGAGTCACCAGCTGCGCCGGCGATCACTGCGATGCGCAGCGGCGCACGTCCGATCAGCGTGAGTGATACGGCGGCGGGCTCGTCGAGTGGAATGCGTATGATGTTGTCCTGCGCGCTGCCCGCCGTACTGCCACCGCGAAGGGGCATCCACTGCACGAGAGCGCGGCCGTTGGCGCTCGGAGCGATCCAGGCAACACTCTGACCGTCCGCCGCGAATGATGGCGACGAGCCCGCTGCGTCCAATAACACCGGAAAACCACTCGTCGCCCGGACGATGCGAATGCGGCGCGCGTTCGGGGCACCGATCTCATAGCTCAGATGTCGTCCGTCCGGGGACCAGCGCGGAGCGCGCGCGTCCTTGGCGAGTTCGGTGGTCTGCCACGATTCGCCGGTTAGTTCGGCGATGCGTCCGTGCCAGGCTGACGCCTCCGGTGAGGCGAGAATAGCCTTGAGCTCCTGGAGTGCCTCGACATATTGCCCGGCCTCCCACGCGAAGAATGCGCGGTCGAAGCGCTGGGGGCCGCTGGTCGCCAGCGATCGCGAACCGGCTGGTGCTTTCGGTGGTGTGGTCGGCGTCTGTGCGAAAAGCAGCGACGGTGCGAGAAGCAACGCCGGAAGTAGTACGCGCATGGTGCGGAGACGAGAGGGACGGCAGAAGCGCTGACATCGGCGCGGCGACAGGGAGAAATATGCGTCGCGCACGGCCCCGCGGGTCTCCTGAAGATCCGATCGCGCCCAGTCTACCGTGTATCGAAGACGTAGCTTTGCAAGGCGTTGATCTGCACTTCCTGCATGTCAACCTCGAAGGCGAGGATGTCGCCCGTGGTGATCAAGCCGACAATGCCGTCGCCACTGAGTACCGGCAGGTGTCGAATACGCCGGCTGGTCATCGTGGCGCGACACTCGGCGATCGTCACTTCGATCGTTGTTGTCACGACGTTCGTCGTCATCACATCACCAACGATCGTAGTGGCCGGATCGCGCCGTGCTGCCACGACGCGACGCATGATATCCCGTTCGCTGAAGATGCCGGCGAGTTGGCCGTTGTCGAGCACCAAAACGCCGCCGATGCCGCGTTCGTTCATCAAGGCGGCGGCTTCGAGCACGGTCATGCTGGGGTGCACCGAGACGATATCGGTCCCTTTCCGTACGAGGATGTCGCGAATTGTCGACATTGCAGGTGCCTCCCGGAGCGTTGGGGTGGGGCGTGTAGGCGGGCGTACAAAGACGTGGCGGTTTTGGGACCATACCGCGCCGAACGCCGGAGCGCCAGCAATTGCGATCCCGAGTGCATCCATGAAAAAGTCTTTGAGAAGCCACTGTGCAGTCCGCCGAATCGGCTTGCGGTGAAGTTTTCGAGTTGCTGGAGGACGGGACTTCCCGCATCCAGCCACTACGAGGATTCACATGCGAATCGTCCGTGTTGCCACGATACTGCGCGCTGTCCCCGTCGCACGTATCGTCGTGTGCGCCACCACCGTGGTCGTAGGGAGCGCGTTGGCCGCATGCAACCGCCTGCCACGTCCACCACAGTGGATTGAAATGGGACCGGGGCCCATCAACCGATGGGCAGGTGGAAGGCATTGAGAATCAGCCGGTGGCGGGCGCGGTGACTGCGATTCTCGCGAATCCGCAGGAGCAGGGGCGTTTGTGGGTCGCGACCACGAACGGTGGCGTGTGGCACACCGTGAATGCCACGTCACCATCGCCGACCTGGCGCCCCACCACGGAGCGGATGCCACCCTTGTCGATCGGCGCCCTCGCGTACGATCCCTTCGACCACAACCGGCATACCGTGTACGCGGGCACGGGCCGCTTCAGCGCCGGTGCGCGGGCTGGCGGAGCTGCGCTGGGTCTGTACGTGACGTCGGACGAGGGTGAGAACTGGCAGATCGTCGGCACCGATCTCGCCGGCCTGAATGTGCGAGAGATCGTTGCACCGCGGGTGTCGTCGAGCGTGGCCGGACGCGCCGTACTACTCGTGGCCGCGGATGGTGGCGTGTTCCGCAGTGCCCGGGGTCGGTGTACAACGTTCGACCGATGCCGGTGGGACGTGGAGTATCGTGTCAGCGATCAACGATCCGTTCCTCACGCGAACGCCGCGTATCGAACTGGCTATTGCCGGCAAACCGTACGTACCGGGCGGTACGCTCGTAGTGTATGTCGCCGTCACGCTCGGCCGGGATGCCTCAGTGCATCGTACGGAAGATGACGGGGCGACTTGGCAGCACATGGGCTACCCCGCCACCAACGAACTCGGTTTGCTTGGCACGCAAAAGGTGGGACTCTTTCCGGGTGATCAAGCGAGTACGCATTTTTCCATGGCCGTCGACCCCTCCGATCCGCGACGTGTCTACGTGGGCGGTGATCGGCAACCGCACAACATCATGCCGACTGCCTCGGGCACGACCGACTACTCGGGGCGATTGCTCACGGCACTGGCCAGCCCCGGGCCGACAATGGAGTGGACGCCACTCGTGGGCGTGGGGGCCGGCGGTACGTCGCCACACGCTGACTCCCGATTCATCACCTTCGATGCGGTCGGCAATCTACTGGAAGGTGACGATGGCGGTATCTATCGACTGACCTCACCGACACAACCCTCCATCCGTAAGTGGCGCTCACTGAACGGGGACCTTCGCGTCAACGAGCTGTACTCCGCCGCATGGGATTCACATAACGACAACGTTATCGCCGGCACGCAGAACGTCGGCTCGGTGGAGCAAATCACGCAGTCCATCGACGGTACGCCCGCTGTCTGGCGTGACGCGCGATTGATCGGGTTCTTCAACGTTGACGTAATGACGAAGGAGGGCGACGGGGGTGCCGTGGCTGTGGATGCGCGAAGCAAACCCGGCACTGCGATTCGCTACACCATGGGCAATAACCTGCAGTTGTTCTTCCGTCGCGACTACGCGGTGCCTACACCCGGGGTCGTACCTGCGTGGCTGACCTTTGGTTCGGAGAACGGACTACCGAATCCGTTCGGTGGGCTGCATTCCGCAGACACCGTGCTGATGAGCGGTTTCAGAATCGTGCCTTTCGAACTCAACGCAGAACTGCCGAATCGGCTGGCGATCGGCGGCAACGCGCTGTACGAAAGCAACGACTTCGGCGTATCGGTGACGATCACGGATACGCCGCTCCGCGGAACGCGTATCGGGGCGCTTGCTTTCGGTGGATGGGATACGAGCGGCACACCTAAGGTCGGCGCCGTATATCATGCGCGCGGGAACGAGGTGAGTATGCGGGACGATGTGGGTATGAACTAGCGTCGGCGACTGGTCGGCATCAACTCATTCAGCACGGACGGCGGTCGAGCGATTCGCGACATCGTGCTCGATCCGCAAAACTTCCGCACGGCGTGGTTGCTGACGCGCGACCGGGTGTATCGCATCGACAACGCCAACGAGCCAAACGAATCCATCACGAACATCACCGGCACGTTGTTCGGATTCAGTGCGTGGTGGCAGCAGCTCTCCGACAGCACCAGCACCCTCGACCTGCGCACGATCGAAGTGGTGCGCGTGCGGGGGCGGTCCGCCACGCTGCTCGTGGGCGGTCTGGGTGGAGTCTTCCGACTGCGAGATCCGGACCTGGTGCGCGCGGAAGACACCGCGGCATGGGAAGAGTTCGGGATCGGCATGCCGAACGTACTTGTGCGGGATTTGCGGTACAATCGCGAGGACGACGTGCTGCTCGCGGCCACGTTTGGTCGTGGTGCCTGGCTGATGCGGGATGCGCAGGCGCGCCTACTCGTGCCGCGTTATCGGACCGTGCCCCCCGGACAGCAGATTCCTGCACTTGGGCCTGCACCTGGACCTGCACTTGGACCTGCACCGGTGCCCTAGCTGCAGCCGCGCAGCAGTTCGGGGATGGACAGGGCGCGTCGCCAGGCCGACGTTACGCAGATGGTTGCGGGCGTCGCTCCTGCAACGCCTGCCCTCGCGCCACGGCCCGATTGCGTCGACTGTCATCCTCTGGACCCGCCCATGCTGCCAACCCGGCTCTCGTTCCGTCCGCTCACCGGTGTCGCACTGCGCACGCTGCTGACCGCATCCGCAGTGGCCGTACTACCGGCCCTGCTGCCCCTCCGCGCTGCGCAGGCGCAGGGCACCACGGACGGCCGGCCGGTGCAGTCCGCCGATCCGCGCCGATCCGCGACGCAGAAACCGCCACTGCACGGCCGTCATTGGATGGCCATTACCGGCAAGCCCTTGGGAGCCACGGCGGGTGCAATGATGTTCCAGAAGGGCGGCAACGCCGTGGATGCGGCGGCGGCCATGCTCGCCGCCACCTGCACAATGTGGGATACGCTACACTGCGGCGGCGAGACGCAGGCCTTGATCTACAATCCCAAAACGAAGAAGGTCATCGGTATCAACGCACTCGGTGTGGCCCCCACGGGCGCCACCGCCGAGTTCTACCAAAGCAAAGGCTACAAGCATCCACCGGAGTTCGGGCCGCTCGCCGCGCTTACGCCGGGTACGCCCGGCGGGCTGATGGTGATGCTGGCCGAGTACGGCACGCTGTCGTTACGTGAGGTGCTTGCCCCGGCGTTGCAACTGGCCGATGGCTTTCCGATTGAAGCACAGCTGGCCAATAATATTGAACGGCAGAAGGACTGGATCAAGAAGTGGAAGTACGCGCCGGCCATCATGCTTCCGCACGCGGGTAGCGCGACGCGTGAGGCACCGGAACCGGGCGAAATGTTCGTGCAGAAAGATCTCGCCGCCACGTTCCGCAAGCTCATTGCCACTGAGCAACAGGCACGCAAGGCCGGCAAGTCGCGCAAAGCCGCGATCATGGCCGCGTATGACCGGTTCTATAAGGGCGACATTGCGCAGGAGCTGGTGCGCGGCGCGCGTGAAGACGGCGGCCTGTTCACCATGGCCGATCTGGCAACATGGCAGGTGAAGATCGAAGAGCCGCTGTGTACCAATTATCGCGGTATCGATGTCTGCAAGTTGCAGCAATGGCAGCAGGGCCCCGCGATGCTGCAGGCGCTCAACATCCTCGAAAACGGCGACATCAAGGGGATGGGGTACAACACGCCCAAGTACGTGCACGCCGTGTATCAGGCCATGAACCTCGCATTTGCCGACCGCGACTTTTACTACGGTGATCCGGCCTTTGCACCAGAGGAGCCGATGCAGGGGCTGATGTCGAAGGCCTATGCAAAGGCACGCTGGACCAGCATCGACTGGACGCGCAACGATGTGAACGCCAAGCCAGGCGATCCGTATCCGTTTCAGAACGGTACGAATCCATTTGCGTCCCTGCTTGCGGAGTGGGACAATCGAAACTTCCTGCTCAAGGAGCCCGTTACGCCCAGCAGACCGCAAGAAAGTTCTGCGCGCGCCGACAGTGGTGTGATGCGCTCGTTGTCGGAATACACAGCGGCGGAACGTGCACATCGCGATGCGTTGTTTGCGGGCACCACGTCCATTGAAGCGGCCGACTCCGCGGGTTGGGTGGTCTCAATTACGCCAAGTGGTGGCTGGGTGCCCGCCGTGATTGCCGGTCGCACCGGCATTGGGTTGAGCCAGCGGGCGCAGAGTTTTGTTACTGAAGCGAAAGATGGACCGTTCAACGTGATCGAGCCGGGCAAGCGGCCGCGCGTCACGCTTACACCCACACTCGCACTCAAGGACGGCGCACCATTCCTCGCGTTTGCGGTGCAGGGTGGCGACACGCAGGACCAGAACCTGCTGCAGTTCTTTCTGAACGTGGTGGAGTTTGGCATGACCGTGCAACAGGCGGCCGAGGCGCCCAACGTCAACTCCTACCAGATGCGCAACTCGTTCGGCGCGCATGAGACTAAGCCAGGTCGCATGGAGATTTCGACGTCGATGCCCGAACTCACGCGCGCCGCGCTGCGCGGTATGGGCTACACCCTCGTACCGCTCGAGCGTACCTCGGGTCCCATCAATGCGATCTGGTTTGATCGCAAGCATGGGACGATGTGGGGCGGCTCGAGCAACCACGGCGAGGATTACGGCATCGCCTGGTAGTCAGTCGCGCGTCGGGTCGGATCTGCCAGGAGCCGACAATGAGGTCCAGTGCGTCGTCGCGGACTCGCATGTGCGGGCGCTCGCCGAGTGCAAGACTTTGTGCAACGGCTAAGGCGTATGTGCGCGTGGGTGGTGTATCCGGATGGTGGACACGGTCTCGTCGATGCGGAATCGGCGCTGGGGGTACTCGCTGACCTCGGGTGCGGTACACGACCTGTCAGTGCCGGACGCCATCGAGATCTGGCGCGTGAATGCCTCGCTCGCGAAGCGACTCCGCGACGAGCCCAACGTTCAACTGTGTGTCTACGACGCACTGGTGGCGCAGCCGACGCAGCTGTCGCATCGCATCGCGTCGCATCTC
>JBBQSM010000166.1:0-10185 GCA_038234895.1 Gemmatimonadales bacterium | reverse complement strand
ACTTCGACGGATCGGAAGGCTATCGCGGCCTCAACCAGTTCATGATCGGCATGCAGTCCACGTACCTCACGCCGCGGCCGGGCGCTGGTGCCGTGTCCACTGACCCGCAGGGCCTCGAAATCGACGGCTGCAACGGTGGTGGTTGCGTGGCGCCGAGTGGTGCGAACGCGCAGAGCGCCGGTCGGGACGACGGTCTCTACACCATGAACGTGTTCGCCAACTTCACGCTGATCGGGACGCCGACTGGTGTAACCGTGCCGGGCAGCGGCGGTGTTGGTGCGGTGTTGCGTCGCGGTACGGGTGGCTACTACCTGAACGGTGTCGTGGCGCGTTGGCCGCGTGCTGGCATCTCGCTCCGCGATTCCACGTCCAATAATCGCTTCACCGTGGACTCGCTCATCGTGCGCAACCTGTACTTCGCGGAGAACGGCACCCTGGCCAGCGCGCAAAACTTTGATGCCGCGGTGACCGCCACGAACTTTGGCACGGAAGCGGCCTTCGCGGCGCGGAGCTCGAACATCGTGGTCGGTGCCAGCACCGTCACAGCGTCGAGTCTCTTCACCGCACTGCCCGATGTCTCTGGTACCACCACGGGCGCCAACTTCGATTGGTCGCCGGCCACAGGATCGCCGATTGCCACGGGTGGCTTGAGCAGCTTCTCGAACGATCCGCGCATCGCGGCGCGCGTGGGCACGTTCATCACGCCCACCGCCTACCGTGGCGCCGCGGCACCCGGTGGCACCAAGTGGTGGGAAGGCTGGACGAGCTACGCGCGCAAC
The DNA here is from genome assembly GCA_038234895.1 of Gemmatimonadales bacterium. GTDB lineage: Bacteria > Gemmatimonadota > Gemmatimonadetes > Gemmatimonadales > Gemmatimonadaceae > Gemmatimonas. The sequence continues at coordinate 9,406 of JBBQSM010000166.1, read as the reverse complement.
TGACCGGGGCGGGCGCTGCGGTGTAGAATAGCTGCAGCGCCTCCGGCAGCGTTCGTGCTCTCGACACGGTTCTCGAGCGGTCGGCGTCGCCATGGTGATGCCGACCGCGTTCGTATATTCCATTCGTTCACTCCATTCGTACGCTTCGTCGTTTCCATCGTCGTGTCTCTCGGCAGGATTTCACTACGCATGTGTTTCCGTCAGCTCCTGATTCCGTTCATCGTCGTCATCGCTGGTTGCGGCGATTCGACAGCGCGCACGGCCGCCGATTCGCAGGCCGCGCATGTGCAGGAAGTTGTCGCTGCCGGTGGCGTGGTGGACTCGATCCTTCCGATCGCGGAACATCTGCGTCGATTCCGCGCCACCATTGCCGACCAGCCCGACACACTGCGCAACGCGAGTACCTCGCGTAGCGCGCTCGCAGAACGGTGGGCGGCCGCGGTGGCGGCGTCAGACACCGGCACGCTCAACACCCTGTTGCTCGACCGCGCCGAGTTTGCCTGGCTGTACTATCCCACCTCGCGCATGAGTCAGCCGCCGTACGAGGCGCCGCCGGAACTGCTCTGGGGGCAACTGCTGGCCAGCTCAAACAAGGGCGCAACCGCGCTGTTGCGACAGTACGGCGGTCAGCCGTTACGTGTACTCGGCGTGCAGTGCGACGAACCGGTGCAGGTGGAGGGGAGTAACCGCCTGTTCGACAAGTGCATCGTTCGGTTCAAGTCGGGAAGCGCGTCCCCCTCGGCAGGTCAGCTCTTCGGCACCATCATCGAGCGTGACGGCCGCTTCAAGTTCATCGGCTACGCCAACACGCTCTGACGCGCGACCCTCACACGCCCTCCATGCCACGCTACACGCGCGCGTTCGTTGCCCTCTGCGTTGCCGTCACGACCGCGTTGACGACGGCCTGTGCGCCGCGTGAGCGTACGGCATCGACCAATGGAAACGACAGCACCACACTCGCGCCACCGAGCGGGACGCGCGTGGACCTTACTGGTGCGGGTGCCACGTTCCCGTATCCGCTTTACTCGCGTTGGTTCAACGACTATGCGCTGCGTACCAACGTGCGCATCAACTACCAGTCGATCGGATCGGGCGGTGGCATCCGGCAGGTGCTCGCGCGCACCGTTGACTTTGGCGCGACCGACGTGCCCATGTCCGACGAGGAGCTTGCACAAAGTACGCGTCGCATCGTGCACATTCCCACGGTTCTCGGCGCAGTCGCCATCACCTACAACCTGCCGGGGCTCACGCGGCCGCTCAATCTGTCCGGTGAGCTCATCGCCGACATCTTTCTCGGCCGCGTGACCACGTGGAACGACAAGCGCATCGCCGCCCTCAATCCCACCGCGAACCTTCCCGGCTCCGACATCCTCGTGGTCCATCGCGCGGACGGGAGCGGAACGTCGTACATCTTTTCCGACTATCTCACGGCCATCAGTCCGACGTGGGCGGCAGGGCCCGGCAAGGGAAAGGACGTGCGCTGGCCGGTGGGCATTGGCGGCAAGGGGAACGAAGGGGTGGCCGGGCAGGTGAAGCAGATGGTCGGATCGATCGGTTATCTCGAAGTCGTGTACGCTCGCCAGAATCGGCTGACGGTGGTGCACGTACAGAATCGCGCCGGCCGCTTCGTCTCACCGATGCCGTTCGAAATCGCCTCGGCCGCTGCCGGCATGGTCGCCGACAGCACCCGACGGGACTTCCGCGTCTCGCTCGTGAACGCGCCGGGTACGTACGCCTATCCCATCTCGTCGTTCACCTGGATGCTCATCTCCCCCGACGGCATCGGGCCGGTGAAGACCACGCAGCTGGTCGACTTCCTGCGCTGGGCGTTGGTGGACGGAGGCGAACTGGCCTCGTCGCTTGGCTACGTGGCCCTTCCGACGGAAACGGCCAATACCGTGCTCGATCAACTCGACGCCCTGGTGCGTCCGAACGCCGCGAATGGCTCGTCGAAGGAAATGCCAGCGGCAACCGGCGCCCCGTGACGATTCTGTTACGCGACGCATGGCGGGGGTTGTACCGCCATTTCTAGCTTTCGCGCATGAGTGCCTCACCTGCCATCGTCGTGCCGCCCGCCACCCCGACGCCGCCGTCGTCGCCCTCCGGGCACTCCGACGTGCACGGCTGGCAGGCGGGCGTCGGTCGGTCGGGTCCGTGGGGTGATCACGTCTACCGCGTCCTAATCACCGCCTGTGCGCTGTGCATTCCGCTTCTGTTGGTGCTGCTGGCACTCGTCATCGGACGTGCTGCCTGGCCCGCCGTCCAGGCGAGCGGCGGCGACCTGCTCATCGGCCGCACGTGGGACGTGGCACACGGACGCTACGGCGCACTCCCCGCCGTCATCGGCACCCTGCTCTCCTCCCTGCTCGCGCTCCTTCTCGCCACACCGCTGGCGATCGGTGTTGCCATCTTTACCACGGAGCTCGCCCCACAGCGCCTGCGCGCACCGGTGGCGTTCCTTGTGGATCTCCTCGCCGCCATTCCCAGTGTCGTCTATGGGCTCTGGGGCATCTTCGTGCTCATCCCGATGCTGCGCAGCACGCTCATGCCGGCACTGGAACGCACGCTGGGCGCGCTGCCATGGTTTCGCGGACCGGCGTACGGTCCCAGCCTGCTGGCGGCGGGGCTGGTGCTGGCCATCATGATCCTGCCCTACATCGCATCAGTCGCGCGTGAGGTGCTCACCGCCGTGCCGCGCGCGCAACGCGAGGCAGCGCTGGCGCTCGGCGCGACCCGGTTCGAAGTCATTCGTGATGCCGTCATTCCGTACGCGCGATCAGGACTCGTCGGTGGCGTGATGCTTGGACTTGGACGTGCGCTCGGCGAGACGATGGCAGTTACCATGGTCATCGGCAACCGACACGCCATCCCCGACTCGCTGCTTGATCCCGCGTACACTATGGCCGCCCTGCTGGCCAACGAATTCAGTGAAGCGTCGAGTGACAGCCACCTTTCTGCGCTCATGGCGGTCGCCGGCCTGCTGCTGGTCGTCACGCTGGTCGTGAACATTCTCGCTCGCTGGCTGGTGTGGCGCGTGCGGCGCCTCGAGAGCGGCGTATGACGGTGCGGCGCACTGATGTGCGTGACGCGATGCGACGACGCTCCGTGCGTGCACGACGGCGCACCGGATCGATCATGACCGCGCTGGTCTGGGGAGCGGCGCTGCTCGCCGTGTTGCCGCTCTTAGCGATTCTCGCGCACCTGGTGATCGGCGGGGCAAGTGCACTTTCGCTCGATCTGTTCACCAAGATGCCTGCGCCCGCGGGTAGTCCCGGTGGCGGGATGGCCAACGCGATTGCCGGCACCCTGCTGCTCATTGGCATCGCGTCGCTTGTTGGTCTGCCGGTAGGCTTGGGTGCCGGACTGTTCCTCGCCGAACGCCGCGAGACCCGCCTGGCCGAAGTCGTGCGCTTCGTCGCGGATGTGCTGAGCGGTCTGCCATCGATCGTGCTGGGCATTTTCGCGTGGGAGCTGATCGTGCGGCCGAGTGGGCACTTTTCCGCGTGGTCCGGTGGCGTGGCGCTCGGCTTGCTCATCATCCCGATCGTAACGCGCGCCACGGAAGAGATGGTCAAGCTCGTGCCGGTCTCACTCGAAGAAGCGGCGCTTGCCCTCGGCTTCTCACGCTGGCGCACGTCGCTCGTCATCGTGTTTCGCACCGCCATGCCGGGCATCGTGACCGCGGCGCTGGTGGCGATTGCACGCGCGGCCGGCGAGACGGCACCACTGCTCTTCACCGCATTCGGCAACGCATACTGGTCGCTCGACCCGACGCGTCCGATCGCCGCGCTGCCGCTGCAGATCTATGCGTACGCGCTGAGTCCGTACGACGACTGGCGCGCCAAGGCATGGGCCGGTGCACTGGTACTGCTGCTGCTGATCACGCTCATGAGTCTGCTCGCGCGCGCCGTGATCCGCGCACGAGTGGTACTCATGCAGGGCGTGGCGCTGCGGGCGGACGTGGGCAATGACTGAACCAACGACTATGCGCAAAGATCGTGACGCAGCGCCGAGTGTCGTGATCCGCGATCTTGTCGCGTCGTACGGGCCGAGGGTGGCGGTGCGTGACGTCTCGCTCGAGTGTCAGGCGGGATTGGTGACGGCCATCATCGGGCCGTCCGGGTGCGGCAAGTCCACGCTGCTTCGCTGCATCAATCGCTTGCACGAGAGTCTGCCGGGGGCGAACGCGCGTGGCAGTGTGCGCATCGATGGCAATGACGTGTACGCGCGCGGTGTCGATCCGATTGCCCTGCGGCGTCGCGTGGGTATGGTGTTCCAGCGTCCGACTCCGTTTCCCACACATTCCGTCTTCGACAACGTGGCGGCCGGTCTTCGCGCGGCCGGCGCGCACGCTATCGACGATCGCGCGGCGCCGTTGGCCGATCGGGTGGAGCGTGCCTTGTTGCGCGCGGGTCTGTGGAGCGAAGTGAAGGACCGCCTCAAACAGAGCGCCGTCTCGCTGTCCGGTGGACAGCAGCAGCGGCTGTGCATCGCGCGTGCCCTTGCAGTCGAACCGAGAGTACTGTTGCTGGACGAACCCACGGCATCGCTCGATCCGCTCGGTACGTTGCGTATCGAAGAGCTGGTGTACGAACTGCGCGGTAGCGTCACGCTTATCATTGTCACGCACAATATGCAGCAGGCAGCGCGCGTGTCCGATGTGACGGCGTTCCTTCTCGGCGGCGAGTTGGTGGAGCGTGCGCCGACGCGTGCGATCTTCACCACGCCGCGTGACGAGCGCACCGAAGCGTACGTCACCGGTCGCTTCGGATGAGCCCCGCGTCAGGTGAGCGCGTGCGGGCGGGCCGCATCGTGCTGGAGGCATTCTCGGCGTGGTACGGGAATACGCCGGCCCTCGTGAACATCGATCTGGCATTCGAGCCACACCGCGTCACCGCGCTGATCGGGCCGTCGGGGTGCGGCAAATCCACGCTGCTCCGCGCCATCAATCGGCTCAACGACCAGATTCCGGGTGCGCGGCACCAAGGACGGGTGCTGCTCGACGGAGACGACATCAACGCTCGCGAGATGGACGCCAGCCTCCTGCGGCAGCGCGTCGGCATGGTGTTTCAGCGGTCGAACCCATTCCCCAAGTCGGTGTTCGACAACGTGGCGTACGGCCCGCGGTTGAATGGTATCGCTGCGGGCGCGGTGCTGGACGATATCGTGGAAGAGGCGCTTCAACGTGCCGCCCTCTGGGACGAAGTCAAGGATCGACTCCGCGAAGGCGCGCTCCGTCTGTCGGGCGGCCAGCAGCAACGATTGTGCATCGCGCGTGCGCTGGCCAACGATCCCGAGGTCCTGCTCCTCGACGAACCGACCAGTGCGCTCGACCCACTGGCCACCCAGCGTATCGAGGAACTGCTGTACGAATTGCGCCGGGACCTGACGATCGTGATGGTCACGCATAACTTGCATCAAGCGGCGCGTGTGTCCGATCAGACGGTGGTGTTGTTCGATGGTCGGGTGGTCGAGATCGACGAGACCAAGCGACTCTTCACCAGTCCGCGAGAGGCGCGTACGGAGGCATTCATCACGGGGAGGCTGGGCTGATGGCGGACGGTGGCGGCTACCGGCATTTCCACGACGAGCTCGGCGTGCTCAAGCAGAAGCTGCTTGACATGTCCGAGCGGGCGGAAACGCTCGTGGACCTCTCCGTCGAAGCATTGCTCGAGCGCGATCGTGAGAAGGCCGAAGCTGTCATCGAGGCCGACCGAGAGCTTGATCGTATTGAAGTGGAAGCGGAGAATCTCGCGATCTCCCTGCTGGCCTTGCAACAACCCATGGCGCGCGATCTGCGTTTTCTCATCGGCGCCATCAAGGTATCGAGTGATCTCGAGCGCGTGGGCGACCATGCCGTGAACATTGCGCAGAGTGCGGTGCGGTTGGCTGACAGTCGTGCGTCGCTGCCGCAGATTCCGGCCATCACGGACATGGCGCGCCGCGCCCGCGCGATGCTCAGCGACGCGCTTGATGCCTTCATTCGTGGCGATGGCGCACTCGGTCGTGCCGTCGGCAAGGCAGACGACCAGGTGGATGCCCTGCACGAAGGAATCTTCCGTACGCTGCTCACGCACATGATGGCCGATCCGCGCACCATCGCGCCGTCGCTGGAATTACTTCTCGTCAGTCGCAACCTGGAACGGGTTGCCGATCTCGCCACCAATATCGGCGAAGACGCCGTGTATCTCGCCGAAGGGAAGCAGATCCGTCATCGCTACGACGAGGAGCAGGAGGCAGCCACCGCCACTGGCACCACCGCCGAGACCGCATCGGTGCTTCCGCTCCGCCCCGATGCGAGGCGCGCATGACCGCCGCCCCGCTGTTGGTCGTCAACGACTCGAATCCGCAGGACGTCCGTATCGCCGCTATCGACGTCGGCTCCAACTCGGTGCGGCAGATCATCGCCGATGTCTCTCCCACCGGACAGATCCGCGTCGTCGATGAAATGAAAGCGATGCCGCGTCTTGGAGAAGGACTGGAGCTCACCGGCGCGTTGGGCCAGACCGCGCTCGACACGGCCGTGGCCGCGATTCAGCGCATGGTACTGCTGGCGCGTCAGCTCGATGCGGTGCGCATCGAGATTGTGGCCACCAGCGCCGTGCGCGACGCCAGCAACGCCGCGTTGTTCACCTCGCGGGTGCTCGAAAGCACCGGCATCGAAGTGCGCGTGCTCTCGGGCGCGCAGGAAGCGCTGCTCTGCTTTCGCAGCGCACTGGCCCATTTTGAGTTGGGTGCCGGTCGCTCGCTGGTGATGGACATCGGCGGTGGCTCGCTCGAACTCGTGCTCGCAAAAGATGGACTGATCGAGCGCGTGGCGTCGCTGCCGTTTGGCGCGGTGCGACTCACGGAACGTTTCCTGTCGCCCGTCCTCAAGCCCAAGGGGGTACGGGAACTGCGCGAACATGTGCGCGACGGACTCCGGCGCTCGGTGCCGGTGAAAGATTGGCGCGGCACGCGCGTGATCGGCTCAGGCGGCACCTTCACCAACCTGGCCGGCATTGTGTTGCACCGGCAGAACGTGTCCGTTCGGTCCGCGCATGGCACCCGCGTCACACGCGTGGAACTTGAGCATGTCCTCGACTGGCTGCAACGACTGGATCCGGACGAACGCACGCGGGTGCCCGGTCTCAATCCGGCGCGCGCTGACATCATCGTCGCGGGGCTGGCCACGGCCGCCGAAGTGCTCGCCCGCTTCGACCCGCGCGACCTGCTCACGTCGTCGTACGGCATCCGCGAAGGACTGCTGCTCGAGTCGGCGCGAATCACACCGGTGGTGGCTGATCCCGGTGCCGCGCGCGATCGCTCGGTGCGCGAATTCGCCGAACGCTGTCACTACGAGGAGCCGCATTCACGACAGGTGCAGATGCTTGCCCTGCAGCTCTTCGATGCACTGGCTGCACGCATGGGGCTCGGTGCGGTCGATCGACGCATTCTCGCCGACGCCGCACTGCTGCACGATGTGGGCTACCACATCAACTACGAGAATCACAACAAGCATTCGTTCCATCTCATTTCGCACGCCGAATTGCTCGGCATGACGCCCGCTGAACAGATCGCCATCGCACACGTCGCGCGCTACCATCGTGGCTCGGCGCCCAAGCGCAAGCATCGACGCTTCTCGCAGCTCGATCGCGTACTGCGCGCACGCATTGTGAAACTGTCGGCGCTGCTGCGCTTCGCGGACGGTTTCGACCGCGGCCATGTGAGCGCCGTCGGTCGACTCAAGGTGCGCTGGTCACCGGACGCCGTGCGCGTAACTGCGATGGAAGCCGAAGGTACGACCAACCTGCGCCTCGAGTGCTGGGGCGCCAGTCGCAAGCGCGGGCTCCTCGAGCAAGTGCTCGGCCGGCCCGTCGAAGTGATCGGGCCGGATGGCGCCGTGGTCAACTTCGACGCCGGGGACGGCGAGTAATACGCTCGGTCGGTGCCGCTCGCGCGCCGTCAGCCGTCGCGCGCGGGCTCGGTCCGTCCTTTCCCTTCCGTGCGGGCATTCCCCTTTGCGCGCGGCGCGCGACGCGTCGACGGCGCAATGGTCTTTTTGTCGCGCGAAGCCATCCCCCACGCGTCCTTCATGAATAGCCGCTGCGTCGCGCGTTCCGGCTGATCGCCCGGCTGTCTGCGGCGATAGACACCGTCGCCACCCAACTCCCATGCCTGCCGGTTGTCCGACAGACAGGTCTCGAGCACCGAGTGCAGTTGCCGGTGCAACCGTACGTCTTCGATCGGCACCATGACTTCCACGCGCCGGTCGAGATTGCGCGGCATCCAGTCGGCCGATCCGATGTAGTACTCCGGCACACCGCCGTTGGCCAGGTAGAACACGCGCGAGTGTTCGAGAAAGCGCCCGATGATGGACACCACGCGAATGCGCTCGCTCACGCCGGGCACACCGGGAAGCAGGCAGCAGATGCCGCGCACGATCAGGTCGATCTCTACGCCGTCCTTGGACGCGCGGTATAACGCACCGATCACGCCCGGATCCACCAGCGCGTTCATCTTGGCGATGATACGACCGCCGCGCCCCGCCCGCGCGTGCGCCGCTTCACGTTCGATCAGTTCGAGCGTGCGGTCGCGCATGTTCCCCGGTGCGACGAGCAGCTTGCGGTAGAACTTCTGCCGCGAAACGCCGGTGAGTGAGTTGAAGAGATCCGTGAGATCGGCGCCGATCTCCTTGCTGCACGTGAGCAGACCAAGGTCGGTGTAGTGGCGCGCCGTCTTGGAGTTATAGTTGCCCGTGCCGATATGCACGTATCGACGGATGCCATCAGGATCGCGACGGACCACCAGTGCCGTCTTGGCGTGCGTCTTGAGCCCGGGGAGACCGTACGCGACGTGAATGCCGAAGCTTTCCATCGTACGCGCGAACGTGATGTTGTTCTGCTCGTCGAAGCGCGCCTGCAGCTCGATCAGCACGGCCACTTGCTTCCCCTGCTCGGCCGCCTCGGTGAGCGCGCGCACCAAGGCCGTGTCGCCCGACGTGCGGTAGAGCGTCATCTTGATCGCCAGCACGTGCGGATCGTGCGCCGCCATTTCCAGAAATGCCTCCACCGACGACGAAAACGATTCGTATGGATGGTGCACCAGAATGTCATGCTCGCGGATCGCGTCGAAGATGCTGCGCGTACCATCGCGCAACGCCGGCGGCACCACCGGGGTGAACGGCGGATCGCGCAATTCGGGGATGTCGAGCGAGGCCAGCGTCATGAGATCGCCGAGCTCCAGCAGGTCGTCCAGATCGTGCACATCGCCATCGACCAGCGGTGCGATTTCCTGCGACTCGCCCTCACCCAGCTCTTCGAGAAGCAACTCGCGGATGGAGTCCGGCATGCCACGCTGCAGTTCCAGGCGCACCACCTCGCCAAACCGTCGCTGAAACACTTGTTGCTCGATCGTTTCCAGCAGG
>JBBQSM010000165.1:0-10234 GCA_038234895.1 Gemmatimonadales bacterium | reverse complement strand
CGCGAAAGCCGGGCGGTGGATTTTGCACGCTGAACTGATCGAGGGGAAAGCGAGCGCCGAGACGATTCGCGCCGAAGTCGCGCACGACGTGTCGGTGCTGACCGGTCTGGGCGTGGTGCCCGGATTGTCCGTGGTCCTCGTGGGCGACGACGCCGCGAGTGCGACGTACGTTGGCGCGAAGGAGAAAGCGTCGCGCGCGGCGGGCATGGCGGGCGAAACGATCCGGCTGCCGGCCACGACCACGCAGGCCGAACTGCTGTTGCTGGTGGAACGGCTGAACGTGGATGCTCACGTGCATGGTATTCTCGTGCAGATGCCGCTCCCAAAGCACATCGATCCGGACGTGGTCATACGGCACATCGTGCCCGAAAAAGATGTCGATGGATTTCACCCGGTGAACGTGGGTAAGCTGCTCATCGGACACACGGATGGCTTCGTGTCGTGCACGCCGGCGGGGATCGTGGAGCTGCTGTCGCGCAGCGGCGTGGAGACGCGTGGCGCAGAAGCGGTGATCATCGGGCGCAGCAATATCGTTGGAAAACCGATGGCGGCGTTGTTGGTGCAGGGACGCGCCGGTGCCGATGCGACCGTGACCGTGTGCCACAGCCGCACGCGCGATCTCGTGGCGCATACGAAACGGGCGGACATTCTGATCGTGGCTGCCGGACGCGCCGAGATGATCACAGGCGACATGATCAAGCCGGGCGCGGTCGTGATCGACGTCGGGATGAACCACGTCCCTGACGCGTCACGTACCAAGGGTACCCGGCTGTGCGGCGACGTGCACTTCGCGAGCGCCGCCGAGGTCGCGTCGAAGATCACGCCGGTGCCGGGTGGTGTCGGTCCGATGACTATTGCGATGCTGCTGCGCAACACCGTGCGCGCCGCGCAGCGCACGCTGGCCTGAGTCGATGGCTGGACGGCGCACGAGCACGTATGGCCCCTCGGCGCCCGCCGCCGACGCCTCGCCCGGGAGCAGTCCCGAGTCGGCGATCGCGGTGCATACGCTGACCAGTGCCGCCAAGGATTTGATCGAGGGGGCCTTCCCGCCGTTGTGGGTGCGCGGCGAGGTCACCGATTTCAAGGCGCACCGCAACGGACACTGGTACTTTGCGCTGCGCGACGCGGATGCTCAGGTGAAGTGTGTGGTGTGGAGTTCGCAGCAGCGTCGCATGCCGGCACCGCCCGACGATGGCATGCAGGTGCTCGCGCTCGGACAGATGACGGTGTGGCCGGTGCGCGGCGATCTGCAGTTTTCGGTCAAGGCGCTCGAGGCGGCCGGCGATGGGCTCTGGCGCAAGGCGCTGGAATTGACGCGGCAGCGACTGGAGAAGGATGGGCTGCTCGATCCGGCGCGCAAGCGTGCGCTGCCGTCGTTTCCGCGCCGTATTGCCGTGATCACCAGTCCCGATGGCGCTGCCATTCACGACATCATCACGGTCGCGCGCGCGCGCAGCGCCGAGGTGGAGATCGTTGTGGTGCCGGCGAAGGTGCAGGGCGAGGGGGCGCCGGAGTCGCTGATCGCGGCGATCGGCCAAGTCTCGCGTTGGCGGGAGGCGGACCTGCTGATTATCGGCCGCGGTGGTGGCGCTCGCGAAGATCTGTGGGCGTTCAACGACGAGGGAGTGGCCCGCGCGCTGGCCGCCTGTCCGATCCCGACGGTCTCCGCCGTCGGCCACGAAGTGGACATCACCATCTGCGATTTGGTCGCGGACGTGCGTGCCGCGACCCCCTCGGCCGCTGCCGAATTGTCGGTGCCGTCACGCCGCGAGACCGTGGCACGGGTCGATGCCCTTGGGAAGCGTCTCGCTGCCGCCGCCCGTCGTCGCGAGGAGCGGGCGGTGGCAGCGCTCTCCCAGGTGCGGAAACGGCTGTCCGTGGCCGCCAGTCGATTGGTCGAACGCCGACGTGCACGTGTGGAATCGCTGGCCGGACGTCTCGACGCGCTTTCCCCGCTGGCGACGCTGGCGCGGGGATTTGCGGTGGCGCGTTCGCTCGAGGGCGCTACTTTGAGCAGGAGAGGGCAGTTCGTGGAAGGCGAGGCGTTCGACCTGTGGCTGCGCGACGGCATCGTCCGTGCGGTCGCCGGCTCGTCCGAGCCGCTCCCCGAGTCGGTCGCCGTGTATCCCCCGTCGGAGTCTGCATGACGTTCGAGCAGAACCTGGTTCGCCTGGAAGAGATCGTCCGCGATCTCGAGCGCAACGATGTAGACCTCGATCGCGCGCTCGCGTTGTTCGAGGAAGGCATCGTGCATTTGCGTAGCGCGGGTTCCGCGCTGCAGCAGGTGGACGCGCGGGTCCAGCAACTGGTCGAAGCTGCCGACGGTTCGTTTTCCGTCGTCGAGCTGGGGGGCTGATCGCGTGGTCGTTGCCACCGGTCTCCACGCCGCCCCGATGTCATCACCGCCGTCTTTCGCTACCGAACGCGCGTCGGTGCAGCAGGCGTTGGATGGCTTCTGCGCGCGTTGGCTGGGCGACATTCCGCCGCTGATCGCCGAGGCGATTCGCTATTCGCTACTCGGCGAGGGGAAGCGGTTGCGCGCGATTCTGCTGCTCGAGGCGTACAGGGCCTGTGGCGGCACGGGAGACGCGCGTGATCTGGCCTCGTCGGTCGAGGTCGTGCATGCGTACTCGCTTGTGCACGATGATCTGCCGTGCATGGACGACGACGATGTCCGTCGCGGCCGTCCGACTGTGCATCGCGTGTACGGCGTGCAGGTGGCGACAGCGGCAGGGCTGGTCATGGTGCCACTCGCCGCGCGGAGCGCCTGGCATGCGGCGAAGGCCCTCGATCTGCCGGATGATGTCGCTGGGGCGATCGTGCGCGACCTCATGGTGGCGTCCGGCGGCGGTGGGATGATCGGTGGACAACTGCTCGATCTCGAAGCCGAGGGCGTGCACCTGTCGCTCCACGCGCTGGAGCGGGTGCACCGTCTCAAGACGGGAGCGCTCATCACGGCCGCCGTTTCGCTCGGCGCGCGCGCCGCGCGGGCGACGGAGGCCCGCCGCACGGCGCTGGCCTGTTACGGCGAGGCGATCGGGCTCGCATTTCAAATTGCGGATGACGTGCTCGATGTCACCGCAACCACTGATGAGCTGGGCAAGACCGCCGGTCGCGATCTCGCCTTGCACAAGAGTACGTATCCAGCGCTCCTTGGCGTCGAGGGAGCGATCGAGCGCGCGGTTGCGTTGGTGGAAGAGGGGTGTGCAGCACTCGCGGACGAGGGGCTGTTGACCCCGACGCTCGAGCAGCTCGCCCGGTTCATCGTCGAACGTCGTTCGTAGGCTTTTTCACCCAGCACGGTCTGTCGACCGCGTCGCCCCATCCGATACCCAATGGCCCTTCTCGAAGGCATTCAGTCCCCGGCCGATCTCAAGAGTCTCACGCGCGACGAGCTTCGAACGCTCGCCGATGAAATGCGCGCGCGCCTGATCGACGTCTGTTCGCGTACCGGGGGACATATCGGCGCCGGACTCGGAGTCGTAGAACTGACAATCGCCATGCACACCGTCTTCGACACGCCGCGTGATCAGATCGTGTGGGATGTCGGTCATCAGGCGTACCCGCACAAACTGCTCACCGGCCGCAACGGCCGACTGGAATCGCTGCGACAGGAAAGCGGCCTCTCAGGCTTTCTCAAGCGCACCGAAAGCGCGTATGACACGTTCGGCGCCGGACACGCCGCCACGTCTATTTCGGCCGCGCTTGGCATGGCCGCCGGGCGCGATGTGCTCGGCGAGCAGTTCAAGGTGGCCGCGATTCTCGGCGACGGCGCGTTGTCGTGCGGACTGGCATACGAGGGACTGAACAACGCTGGCCATTCCGAGCGTGACATAATCGTTGTGCTGAACGACAACGAGATGTCGATCGCGCCGAACGTGGGCGCGATGCACAAGTATCTCACGTCCATTCAGCGCAACCCGCTGTACAACCGGCTGCGCTCAAAGATTGGCGAGATCGTCGACAACGCGCCGGGTCCGTTTAAGAGTTCAGGCACGTTGTTACGGAAGTGGGAGGAGAGTGTGAAGTCGTTCCTCACCCCCGGCGTGCTGTTCGAGGAGCTTGGCTTCCGCTACTTCGGTCCCATCGACGGACACGACCTTGACGCGCTGGTGGAGACGTTCACCGCCGTGCGCGACATGAATACTCCGCGTCTGGTGCACGTGATCACCAAGAAGGGCAAAGGGTTCCCCGCAGGCGAGAGCGGCGAGAAGTGGCATGCATTGCCTCCCGGCCACGATCCGGCCACGGGCAAGCAGCTCAAGGTCTCTACGGCAAATCCGGGCTACACCGCGGTGTACGGCAAGGGACTGACCGACCTCGGCGCTGAGCGGAAGGATTTGGTGGTGATTACGGCGGCCATGCCGAGTGGTACCGGCACGGGCGGTTTTGCCAAGGCGTATCCGGAACGCTTCTTCGACGTGGGTATTGCCGAAGGACACGCCGTTACGTTCGCCGCCGGATTGGCCACGCGCGGATTGCGCCCGGTGGTCACGATCTATTCGACGTTCCTGCAGCGCGGCTATGACAACATCATCCACGATTGCGCGCTGCAGCATCTGCCGGTCGTCTTCGCGATGGATCGCGCCGGTCTGGTTGGCGAAGATGGCGAAACGCATATGGGGATGTACGATATCGCGTACATGCTGGCGATTCCGGGGATGGTGGTGACGGCGCCGCGAGACTCCGCTGAAATGCTCGGACTGCTGCGCGCCGGCGTGGAATACACCGACGGTCCCTTCTCGCTGCGGTACCCGCGCGATGCCGCGCCCGATGTCGCGCCCGAGATTGCCAAGATTCCGGCCACGCCCTTCGGTACGTGGGATGTGTTGCGCCGCGGTCGCGAGGTCGCCATCCTCGCCATTGGTACGATGGTCAACACGTCACTGGCGGCCGCTGAGGCGCTGGCCGCCGAAGGGCTGGATGTGACCGTGGTGAACTGCCGGTATCTCAAGCCCTACGATGCGGTCACGCTCAACGCGGTGTTGGCCGATCACACGCACGTGCTCACCGTCGAGGAGGGCACCGTTGTCAACGGGTTCGGCGCGTACATGAGCGCGATCATCCATCGCTTGGCACCCGCGGTGCGCGTCTCCACGCACGGCGTACCCGATCGCATCGTGTACGCGGCGTCTCGCGGCAATCAGCTTGCGTCGCTGGGGCTCGATGCGTCGGGCATCGCTGAACGCGTGCGTGCGCTCCACGAATCTGAAGCGATGGCGGGTTAATGCGTCTTGGCGTCGTTGGACATCGTGGATATGTCGGTCTTCCGGCGATCCTTGGCACGCTGCTGGACATCGCACCCGAACTCGGATTGCAACTCTCCTTCGAGGAAGAGCTGTGGGAGATCGCCGAAGAAGGTGATCGTCTGGAGCGCCCGGATCAGGTCGATGCGCTGCTCACGCTCGGCGGTGACGGCACACTGTTGCGCGGTGCGCGGTTTCTCGATGGCGTTGAAGTTCCCATCCTCGGCATCAATCTCGGGCGACTCGGGTTCCTGACCAGTTGCAGCGGCGAAGACTTTGAGGAGGGCGTGCGTCGCTTCGCGCGTGGTGAGTTCGAACCGGAGGCACGCATGGCGCTCGCGTCATCCACGCTCGACCGGAGCGGAGTCGAACGCGCGCAATGGTTGTCGTTGAACGACGTTGTGCTGCATAAGGGTGGCTTCGCGCGCGTCGTGCGCTTTTCCGTGTACGTGGACGGTGAACCGATCGGTTCGTATTCGGCAGACGGACTCGTGATCTCCACACCGACCGGTTCGACCGGCTACTCGTTGTCTGCCGGCGGCCCGATCGTCGTGCCAACCGTCGAAAGTATCGTGCTCACCCCGGTGTCGCCGCACACTCTCGCCATGCGTCCGCTGGTGTTGCCCCCCAGCGTCGAAGTGATGGTGCGTGCGGATGATGGGCCGGCCGAACTTCTGGTAACGATCGACGGACAGGTCGGTACTACGTTCACCAGTGGGGAAGCACTCGTTGTTCGGCGTGCCGCGTCCGCGGTGCGTATCGTGCGCTTCCCCGGCACGACGTTTTTTACGCGACTTCGGCGCAAGCTGGGCTGGGGCGGACTCTCCGAGCGCGACGGCGAGACCGCCTGATTCCCCGCAGCGATTCGGCTGATCTCCTGACCTCGGCGCGGATGTCTCATGCTGGTTGAACTGCGCATCCGCAATGTGGCCGTGATCGACGCGGTCACACTGCCGCTCGCGGCGGGGCTGAATGTGCTCACCGGAGAGACCGGGGCAGGCAAGTCGCTCATAGTCGGCAGCCTGGGACTGCTGCTCGGTGAGCGGGCGGCCGCGGATCGGGTGCGGGCCGGTGCGGAGAAGGCGACCGTCGAGGGGGTATTCGATGCGTCGCGACTGTTAAACGTCCGTGCGCTGCTCGATGAGCGTGGCATCGACACGGACGATGACCTGCTCGTGCTGAAGCGAGAGATCAACGCCAACGGGCGATCGCGCGCGTGGATCAACGGCTCGCCGGTCACCGCCGCGGTACTGGCCGACGTGGGGGTGCAGCTGGTCAGCGTGCACGGGCAACACGATTCGCGACAGTTGATCGACGCCGACCATCAGCGTGAGCTGCTCGATGCGTTCGTGTCGGCGCAGCCGGTGCGCGCGCGCGTGGCCGATGCCTACGCGCGGTTGTCCGCCCTGCGCTCGCGGGAACGCGAACTTGATCGCCGCCGCCAGGAGGCCGAACGACGGGCCGACTACCTGCGATTTGTGGTGCGCGAGATCGAGAATGCCGCACTGGTTTCCGGGGAGGAGGGCGCGCTGGAGTCGGATGTGCGGCGCTTGGCGCACGCGGTCGAATTGCAGTCGCTTGCGGCGCAGGCCGCGGAGGCGATCAGCGGCGACCATGACGCAGCGCTCTCGCGACTGGCCATCGTTCGTCGACTGTTGCTCGGGCTCGCACGTATCGATCCGGCCACCGAGCGATGGCATGCCGCCTTCGATGGTGCCGTGTACGCGCTCGATGAGCTGTCGCGCGAGCTGCAGGAGTACGCCGAAGGGGTGGAGTCGGACCCGGCACGCCTCACGCGTCTCGAAGCGCGGCGGGATCTGTTGCATGCACTAACGCGCAAGTACGGCCCAACCTTCGAAGACGTGCAGGCTACGGGGCGCACGGCACGGGAAGAGCTGGATCTCGTTGAAGGGGGATCGTTGGATCTCAAGGCCATTGCTGCCTCGCGCGCCACGGTCGAAGGTGAGCTGGCCGAGCTGGCGAGCGAGCTGACGCGACTTCGTCAGTCGGGAGCGCAGCGACTCGCAACGGCGGTGGCCTCGCTGCTTCCCGAATTGGGCATGCCCGATGGCAGTTTTCGCGTGACCATCACACCGCTCGACGACATCGGAGAAGCAGGGGCGGAGCAGGTGCTGTTTGTCGCCTCGCTGAACGCGGGAAGTGAGCCACGGCCGCTCGGTCGCATTGCGTCAGGTGGAGAGCTCGCACGTGTTATGCTCGCCCTCAGCACCGTTCTGGCCCGGTTGCAGCAAGTGCCGACGTTGGTGTTCGACGAAGTCGACGCGGGCGTAGGCGGGGCGGTGGCGTGGCAGGTGGGCGCGCTCATGCGACGTGTGGCCGGACATCATCAGGTGCTTGCCATTTCGCATCTCGCGCAGATCGCTGCACGCGCGCATCACCACGTTGTCGTGCACAAGAGCGCTGTCGGCACCGTGACCGCGGCCGACACCGCTGTGGTGGAAGACGACGCGCGCGTCGTCGAGATCGCCCGCATGCTCGGCGGCGATGCGGATCGTGAGGTCAGCCGCGCGCACGCGCGTGAACTGCTGGAGCGCGGCACGGAAGATGTCGCCATCCCCGCGCCGGCCGGTCGTCAGCGTCGCGGGAATCCGCGATAAATCCGCAGTTCGAGGCGGTCGGTTGAGGCGACCGGGATAATACCGCCTGATGCACTGATGGCGGCCGTGTGCACGAACTGCAACTCGAGCGGAAACTTTGCGCCGCCGCGCATGTAGCTGGCCAACGACGAGAAGGATGCCCCGATGCTCAGCGCCTGCAACGTCGTGGCAGCAGTCGTTTGTGGTCCGATCTGCGGACAGACGGCCCCGACGGCACAATCGACCACGCCGAAGTCTCCGACAGGTCGGAGATCGGAGGCACCGACACGACGCAACAAATACGCACCGGAGATGCCGAAGAACTGACCGAACATCACTCGTGGCGCGATCTCGATTTCCGTGCGCTGGCCGAGTGAGCGCGTGGCCGAGCCGATCGTGAACGGATGAAAGATCGTGGAGTCGGTGGGCAGCGGGAGGGCGACCGCGATCTCATCGCTGAACGGGCGGACGACGCGCACCGTGCCGCTGACCCAAAACCACTTGTTCGCGATGATGTCGGTCGTGCTGCGCAGCAGGAGGGCACTGGCTCCGTCGCCGATGGGCACGTCGAACGGATCCTGCGCGCGGTTGGCACCGGCGCTGCCGAAGCGAAAGCCCGCGGTGAGTGTCGTGCGCAGTGCACGACCGGTGTTGTTCAACCGCTTCTTCTGGTCGGCACCGAACGTGTCGAAGAGCAGTGCGGTGGCTGTCAGGTCTACGTCGCCAATGCCCGCGCGTCGAGTGCCGCCGAATGTGTCATAGTTGAGCCCGAGCAAGCTATCGCCGGCGAGGGCGCGCAGACTGCCCGGTCCGTACACAACGGTGGCGGGCGCCGGAGCGACGCCCTGCGCGATACTGCTCACGCCAAAGCCTTGAAAATCAGAGCGGAGCGTTCCAATCGTGTTGGTGATCGCGGTGTGCGTGGTCGAACTGCTGATCGGAACCAGCGGCGACGCCGCGCGCACGCTATCGCCGTACACCGTGGCGACCGCGTTCTGCGCATTCAGGGCGCGTGCCAGCAGGGACCGCGCGCCCGCCGGATCGGCGCGAATGGCGGTGCAGTTGTTGGCCATCGGATCGGCGCACCGTGTGAGTTCGGCGGCGAGTTGGGCGCGCGCCTGTGCGAGTTGGCGCAGCAGCGCGCCGTTGTTGGTGCGTGCGGCCGCGCCGGCGGTTGGCGCCAATGCCGGATTCTGCCCAACCGAGGCGCTGACGCCCGAACGGTTGAGGACGAGCTGGTCGCGATTGCGCGACTCCACGTACGGCACCAACAGTCCCACCGAGAGGCGTCGGGTGATGCCTACATCGAGCGCCAACGGGATCGAGCTTTGTCGCACGTCGCCAATGGCTTCGAAGGTGCCGAGGGAGAGCGAGTAGTTGGCGATGCCACTAAGCGTGCGCAGCGACTGCTGGATGCCGGTTAACTGGGGCAGCGCACGCGTATCGAGACTGTTGGTGGCCAGCGGGTCGAGCAGTCCGCGTCGTCCGGATTCGCCGGCCGGGGTAAACACGGCGCTGTAGTCGTTCCACAGCCCGCCGACACGAAAACGGTATCCACCCTTGGGCATCGGAATCGCATCGTCGCCGGCGCCGGTCACTGCTTGGGCGGCAAGTGGCGTCGTCACCGCGACGGAGAGGGCCACGGCGACTATGCCACCGCCGTGTCGCAGCAGCCACCGTGTCAGGTCGCGGGTCGTGGACGTACAGCGCGGAGCGTTCAATGATGCCATGCGACGATGGAGGGCCGGAGCGAAGCGAACCGGCTAGATTAGCCGTGGATCAGGGGAGCGTCAACGAAGCTGCGGAATGACTGCCCGGTTCGCGGTCGCTGTGCGCGTAATCGCGAGTGCACCCGGGAGTGTACCCGCGAGGGGAGACACGTTCCGAGTGCGTACCGCACCATGCAACACGAGACGATTCCCCGACCGCCATTTCGGCGCAATTCCAGACGATTCCTCCTCGACTTCCTGTGCAGATTCCGTCCGTTCCGTGGCAGTTGACCGGCAATCACTGGCTCACGCTTCCTTGTATCAATCCGGCCGATGGCGCCATTCATGGCGTGGGCGTGCTGCATCGCGGCGCGCGGGCGGCCATCGAGTTCGCCGGTGCTGCCGGTTTTGAGCGCGCGGTCGGCACGCCGTTGTGCGTCCCGGTGCTGCGCGTCAACGGAGTGATCTCCACGCTGGCCGCCGAGGGGATTGCGTGGGAACAGGCCGTGGGATGGCTGCCTACGTTTACGTGTACCGTGGGCGAACTGGTTGTGCGCGGGACCGTTTTTGCGCCGTACGGGCGCGACGCCGACATGGCCGGAGCCGTCTACACTTTTGCGGTGGAAAACCGGGGAGAGCGCGAGGTTTCGCTCGAGATCGCACTCGAGGGGACGCTGGGGCA
>JBBQSM010000164.1:0-10304 GCA_038234895.1 Gemmatimonadales bacterium | reverse complement strand
CCTGCACGACGCCACCATCCAGAGCCATCGTGGTGCGCCACTGGAGCACTCTGGCGGGTGACACGAATCGCAATCGGGGGTCGGTAAATCGCTTTTCGAACTCAGGGCTCAACGGATACTCGTCGACAAAGCGCGTTTGCATTTCGACCAGCGTCGGGACAAACCACGTACCGTTGCGCGCAAACCGTTCACCCAGCGCGCGGCACTTGTCGGCGCTGTACGTGTTCACACCGAGCACGAACGCAGAATCCTCAGTCGCGGCATATCGCTGATCCTCACCGGCCTGCTGGATGCTGGGCAGACTCTGCAACAGTCGCCGGATGTCGTCTTCTGCCGTCGCGCACGCCATGCGATGCCGGTACGAGTGTTCGATGCTCCGCATGCCGGCGTCTGAGGCCTCGGCTGCGGTGATCGACAACGGGACATGACCCGCGAGCGGAATGCCGCGCCGCCTGGTCTCGTCCGCCGCCGCCGTAAACACCTCACGCGACAGCCGAGTATAGACCTTGATGAAGTCGAGCCCAGCCGCCTGTCGCTGCTGAATCTCATCGCGCATCGCACTTGGGCTATCGATGGCGACATAGGTAGCACGCGATTTCGGCGTCCCATCGATGATACGTCCGCTGGCGACGAAGCGAGGTCCGAAGCGCTCGCCTCGCTCCACTGCACCGCGCAGCTGCACGATCTCCTGAACGGGCATCACAGCAGCCGGGTCGCGAATACCGGTCACCCCGTTTGCCACGTTGAGCAGCGACGACCACTCCCACCGATCCAACGAATGACTGTGCATGTCCCACAGGCCGGGAATCATCACCTTGCCGCGAGCACTGATGACGCGCGCACCCTTCGGGATGCGCACATTCGATCCTACCGCCGTGATCCGATTGCCCGACACCACGACGGTATAGTCGTTTGCAACGTGCCCGCTCTCGACGTCGACGACCGCCACGTGCGTGAAGGCCAGCGGCGTGATGGGCGCTACCGTGCGTGACTGGGCACCGAGACCGCCGACCACAAAGGGAAGAAGGCAGAGGGTGCGCAGCAACGCGCGATGAACGACGCCCATGGAGATCCCGGAAGCGTGGTGTGACGTCCGCATCAGCAAGCGAATGCCTTCAGGTGTGTCCACATCGTCAAGCTATCCTCTGTTGCGGGCCGCCGTGGGGTCGTCGTCTAGTGCTTACGAAACTGCGTAAAAGCAACCCAGGCGAAGAACAACATACAGATGAAATCATTGGCACCATAAATACTGAAGAACACCCCGGCAAAAACGTCGTCCGCATACGTTTGGGAAAGACTGCTTGCTGACAGCCATTTGAGCCAGACGATCACGTAGACGAGCTTCTCCAGAGCAAAGGCCCCAGCGAGCCATTTCATATTCGACGTGACCGCCGCCGCGCCAACGTATGCCAAGCCCCACACCATGATCATCAGCAGTCCAAAGTTGGACATGACGACGGGATCAGCTCTGCTAATTGCACTGTTTGTGAAGAGACGAGAGAACAGGAGCACTCCGCCGATATTCATCAGGCCGGCGGCGATGAATCCATTCCGAATGAGCGTTTTGTTCACGTGAGTACCTTGGCTGACCAGCTGAACTGACGAGTGAACAGTTTCCCCGATTGCGACCGGTACCACACGGAGATACCGCGCTTCTTGGCCGAGATCAAGACGACGCCCACCGCACCTTGCTCGTTTCTGTCCTCGCGCTGGCACCAGCGATCGCGTTTGGGCAGGCACGCGCGTCAGCCGATCAGTTGGCCATCCGCGCGGCGCGTGCACGCTCCAACGCCGCCATCGCCGCCCACGAAACCGCCGCGATCGCGCGCGAACGGCTTCCCACCATGAGCGTATTGAGCTCGCGCAGTACGCTCAGTGTCGACCGCAACGCGAACGTGCGGAGCATGGCGGAAACATTCGCCCGTCGCCCCGACACGAAGTGGGTGCGAACACCCACGTCGATCGAGGTCAATCAGCGCTGGGACGTTGCCTCCGAGCGCGGAGACTGCGTAGGCACGTGGACCGAGCCGGATGGTCCACTAGAAATTCGCGGCGCGTACTGCGCAGCCCGTCCGTAAATCGCGTTGTTCACCTGCAGCGACGTGACTACGGCCGTCGCTCGGCGGCGCGCTCCCGCTCCAGCATCAGCCCGGCCGCCGTCCCCCGCTTGAACCCCTTCCAGTAGCTGTGCGTGGCGAGCGGCTTACCGTCGCGGTCTGTCGCGTACACCCCGTCCTTCCCATTGGGCACCACCTGCAGATAGGCGAGCTTGCTGCTGTCGCCTTTGAGCTGCGCATCAAAGTGCGCGGTGATGAAATGGGCGACGATGTTGTTCATGCGACGCGTATCCCACATCGGGTCGGCGTAGTGCGTGAACGGGAATGACTTGAGCGTTTGGGAGTAGGCGTAGCTTTCGGTGGGTGCGGGGATCGGTGCCCCGGCGTTATGTCCCGCACCAATAAACGTGAGCAGATAGCGCTCTGCGTTGACCGCGCCGCGAAACAGCGCACGCGTCCCGTTCTCGTAGCCCGACACCTCGTCGGCGCTGCCGGCCACAAAGAGCGTGGGCGTACGAATGCCGGCCAAACCCGTGGCATCCCAGAAGCCGGCCTGCATGCCCCACGGACCAATGGCCACCGCGGCCTTGATGCGCGCATCACCACCAGCACGCTGATACGTCGGATTATCAGCGCTCCGCTCCAACAGCAGCTTGTGTAGCGGCGCGCCAGGCAACGTGGTCGCGGCTGTGCGGAAGCCACCGCCGATAGCGTTTACTACACCGTAGCCGCCCATGGAGTAGCCAATGAGGGCGCTCCGACTGACATCAACGCGACCAGCCAGAAAGCTCCGCGACGTGGGCGCACCAAGTGCGGCGATCGACTGCAACACGAACAGCTGATCGAGCGGACGATTGTACAGCGTGCTGGCGAACGCTTGCGCGTTGTCGTACGTGCTTTCGGTGTGATCGATGGAAACGACCACGTAGCCCTTGCTGGCCAGGTTCTCGCCCAGATGGCTGAGCAAATAGCGATTGCCTGGATATCCGTGCGAAATAATGATCAGCGGGAACGGTGCGTCGCCATCACGTGGTGCGGCATCGCGCTGGGCTTGTCCGTAGAGCGAAATAGTCACCGACGGATCGCGCATGATCACGCGGTACTCCCCAAGACGCGCCGGGCTCTCAGCGGCAGCCGGATACCACACTTCAAGCGCGAGTGATCGATCATATCGCGCCGTGCTGTCGGTTGCAGTCATGCGAAGCACATCCCGACGCTGGCGATCGGTCACCGTGATGGTGCGCACGCCGATCGGATATGTCCCAAAGGTGGCCAACTCCGGTGCCAGCGGCGTCACCACATCAATGCGATGATCGAGTGGCGGAACAGCAACGCTGTCGAGACGCCGAGCCGCCATGCGCGGCGTGCGCGTGTCTTGCGCAACCGCGCCGTTGGCCAGGCTCATGACGAGCGCGGTCGCGACCAGCAGGTGGTATCGGTACTTCCCAGTCGAGGAGCGCATAAGTGTGTCCGGTGTGATCACGCTGGTTGCTGCGGTGAGCCTGATGCTTTACTCCTTTCCCGATCCTTGCGCTGAGAGCACCCTTGCGGTCCACTTGTCGGGCTGCGCGCCCATCTGAAGGAGGTGCTTTCGGAACACCAGTGCTGTGCCTTTCAGCGCGTCTGTTTTCACAAACGCGATGGGCAATCCCGGCTCGGCATTGTAAATCGGCTCGGCCTCGAAACCGCGGCTCCGCAGCAGTGCTGCCACTTCGCGAGCAGACGAATCCGGATCGTCAACTACGAACCCAAGGGCTCCGCTGGGATCGCCCAAGGTGGCGAGCATTTCAGGTTGGGAATGGTTGATAATGGTGCCGCTGGCAAAGATCGTACGCTGCACGCCTTTTGAGTCGGCCCGGAACCGTGGCCGTTGCCCTTGTAGCTGCATGACTTCCTCGAGGGCGATCAAGCCCGCCTCCGAGCTCGCCGAGAAGACGTGATAGTCACGGTCGGGAAACGGCAATGGATTGCGATCGTTCGCGACAGCAATCGCCCAGAGCACTGCCAACAGCGTCACGATCGGTAGCATGACGACGAGCACCGTTGGGACTTTGGTGGAGGCCGTGAAGATTCGCAGACTCATTGTTGGCGCTCACTATCAGGGTGAGGTTGTCGCGCGAGGACGAAGCGTTCCGTACGTTACCGCTCAGTACATGGTTTGGCGCGGGACCGGTGGGGAATCCGGTTTCGGAGATTCTTTTCCCCACCTGCCGCCAGACAAGACACCGTCATCTGTGACATACGTGCCCATGCGCAGACGACAAGTCCTCCGCGCGCATGCCGCCGCGGCGACGCAACCCGTCAACCTTCACCGCTTCCGACTTCACAACCTTCCGCAATTCTGGCGTCAAGATCGTGGCCCTCGGCAGCGACCTTGATATGGCCGGACTGGCTAATCCGATGTCGCGCGACGGGGGCATCGGCAATGTTGGCAACCAGCCGAACTTCGTGCGCTGTAACGCCTACGTTGCCGCCAATGGTGGCGCGCATGTTGATGGGCTGGATCACCCCAAACGTCTGTTCGACCTGACCGAGGCGATGGTGCGACGCCGCCATTCCAACGCGACCATCAAGCTGATACTCGGCGGCAACTTCGATCGCGTGCTGGCCAGTACGTGGCGATGATCACGGCGTCACTTATGTCCTCGATCAGTCAGCGCTTTTGGCTTTACGCCGCGGCCGCATTCGGCATCTGTAACAGCGTCGTAGCCGAGTCGCTCAGCGCGCAGGTGCAACCCACAAACTTTGTGGTCATTGATTCAGTGCGCATCGCATCGCGAGTTCACACGCGACAGTATCAGCGAGCGTATCGATACCCAGGGGGCCTTTGCCATCCCGGGCCTGACTGATCATTCTGTACATCTCGCGACCGGTTCGGGGCCGATGCTGGAACGCGCGGCGCGCGGTGGCGTGACGATGGTGAATGGGATGGCTGGTGATGCGCGCGTGCACGGTGAGTTTGCGCGTCAGGTGCTGGCGGGAGAGTTGCGTGGGCGGGAAATCGGGCGCAGAAGTGCTCAAGTTGTACGCGATGCTCGACAGCGCGCTCGTGGCACGCCTGACCGCTGAAGCACATCGGCACTGGACGCGAATCCGCTGGTCGATATCAAAGCCACCACACGCATCCGGCACGTGCTGTTGCGCGGGCGCGTACTGGCGCGGTGGGGCTGGCGGGCGTTGGCCTCAACATCACACGGCGTGGCGGACCTGACGCCGGCTTTTGCTGCGAGCGCCTTAATGAGTGCGGTTGCGCGGACGTACGCGCAAGCACCGTGCGGACTCAGCGCGCGCGGCGGTAGTGCATGGCGACCGCGCCGTTCGCAAAGGGCGTCGCCGACACCAGCGTGAGCCGACGCGTATCTCGTAGCCCGCTCTCGTACAGCGTCGGGCCGTGGCCGGCAATTCTCGGGTGGACGAGGAACTGGTACTCGTCAATCAGATCCAGCCTGTCCAGTTCCGTCGCGAGCGTGACGCTGCCGAGCAGCACGCCGGCGGGCGTCGCGGCCTTGAGCGCTCGTACGGCCGTTGCCAGGTCGCCCACAACGTGGTGGCTGTTCGTCCACGGGAAGTGTGTTCGTGTGGAGGAGACCACAAACTTTGGCTTGGCCTCCAGCTTGACTGCCCACTCACGGATCGCGGCCGGTGCCGCCTCATCGCCGCGCGCCACCGCGGGCCAGTAGCTCTCCATCATCTCGTAGGTGACTCGGCCCCACAGCATGGCGCCACCCTCGTCCATCAGGCGGGTAAAGAAGGCATGTGTTTCGTCGTCAGCGATCCCTACCCGATGATCGACGCAGCCGTCGAGGGTCACATTGATGCTGAAGGTGAGCAGTCCCATAGCGTGTGGTTGGTTGCGCGACGACGAGGTGGTAGGAGAAGGTTTCGGTTTACGACTGGCTACGTGAGCGTATTGGGAATGCGCGGTCTATTCGCTCCGGATGCACCGTTGCGAGCTGAGATGCAAGAAAAGATTTCGTTCATCGCACAAAGCGATGTCAGCTGGTTGCTGTTGCTGTGGACCTCACGAGCCCTGACTCAATCGCCCCACCAGCGGAAATGCGGACGTGATCAAACCGGCGAGCATCATGACGATGGCCGTAAAGAACGCCCACTTGATCGTGTAGCGCTGATGTTCGTCGAACGCCACGTCCACCAGTCCGACCAACAGATAGGTGGACGGCACCAGTGGGCTGAGCAGATGCACCGGCTGCCCGATCAGTGATGCGCGGCCGATTTCCGCCGCGGTGATACCGTACGCCGCGCCGGCTTTGGCGAGAATGGGCATCACGCCAAAGTAAAAAGCGTCGTTGGAAATGAAGAAGGTGAACGGAATGCTGAGTAGCGCGGTGACCACTGAGAGATAGGGGCCGAGCGCCGCGGGCACGATGGAGATCACGCTGTCGGCCATGGCGTCTACCATCTTCGTACCCGAGAGAATACCGGTGAAGATGCCGGCCGCGAAGATCATGCCGGCCACCGCGAGCACATTGCCGGCGTGCGTGGCGAGCAGCGTCTTCTGCTCCTCGATGCTCGGATAGTTGAGCAGCATTGCGATGGCGAAGCCGATCATGAACAGTACCGGCAGCGGCATGACGCCGGTGACCAGTGCGATCATCAAGCCGAGTGTGAGCAGCGCGTTGATCACCAGTCGATTGGGGCGACGCGTGGCACTTTCCATCGGGGATTCATCGGTAATACCGTCGTCGGTGAGTGCGATGCCGACCAGTCCGAGACGGGTGCGTTCGCGGACGCCCAGTCGGTAGCTCACGTACAGCACCCACGCGGCGCCCGCGACCATGGCGGGAATGAGCGGTACGAAGATCTCTGACGAATCGACGCCGAGCGCACTGGCGACGCGCGCGGTGGGGCCACCCCACGGGAGAATGTTCATAACGCCGCCGCTCATCATCACGACACAGGCGAGTACGAGTGGGCGGATGCCAAGTCGCCGGTACAGCGGAAGCATCGCCGCGGTGGTGATCATGTAGGTCGTGGAGCCATCGCCGTCGAGCGAGACGAGCAGCGCGAGCACCGCCGTGCCAACGACGATGCGCACCGGATCGCCATGGACAACGCGGACCAGTCGCACGACGAACGGCTCGAAGAGCCCGGCGTCGATCATGATCGCGAAATAGAGAATCGCGAACATGAGCATGACGCCGGTCGGCGCGAGCTTGGTCACGCCATCGAGCATCATCGGGCCCAGTGACCCGGCAAATCCGCCCATGATGCCGAAGGCAACGGGAACGAGAATCAGTGCCGTGATCGGAGACAGGCGTTTCGTCATGATCAACAGCATGAACACGATCACCATCGAGAACGCGAGCGCGGTCAGCATGGGCGCATACCCCAGACGCGCCTCACCGCCGCGCCGGCGCGAGTGGCAGCACGATGTGCGAGGGGACGGTGGCGCTGTGCGCGATGGTGATGTCGGACGAGACCATACGGCGATTCTTGCTCAATGGCTCGCCGGTGTTGGGGTTCACATCGGAGCGCGGAACTTTTAAATGCCCTGCGCGGCGGCGACGTACCCGCGTTCGGCGAAGCACGGAGCCTGGAGTGCGCGGATAGTCTTGTCGTACCGTGTGCGCACGAGCGACAGGGCAACTTCACGCTCACCGGTACCACGTTGCGTTCGGCCAGCATCGCCTCGTGAGCGGGTGCCTGCGCGATCGCCGACGTGCTGCGCGAGAGCACCAGCAACAGCGATGTCACCACGGGGCGGCGCATAGGCGGCATGGATCGAGGACAGGACGATGCTGCGCGAGAATATGCGGGTCATCCCCGATCGCGGCGAGCATTGTCCCGTTCGACGGTCGCATGATCGTTCTGCCTCCACGTCGCGAAGCTCACGCGCCTTCGGACCTGCGCCACGCGCGAGCTGCACGCCGGGCCGCGGAGTTCCCCATCGAGCCGTGGCATCACGAGCCGGGACGCGTCAGGTGCTTCGCTCGCCGCGGCTCACCTTTCTGCCGAGAGCCACTTCTGCCGACCAGTCCTACTTCGCACGGTGTGGTTGACGGGGAAGTGTACGCGTGGACGTCTACAATCACGTGCGTCCGCATGAGGCGTTGGACGACGACACACCGGCCTCGCGCTGTTACCCATCCGCACGGGCGTTCCCCTCGCTCATCCTCCCGCCCACCTATCCCGGCCACTTCGAAGTGCGGCGCATCAGCTCCGCCGGCTCCTTCCGCTTACACAACGGCCAGCAGTTCCTCACCCAAGCCCTGAACGGCGAACATATCGGCCTGGAGGAAGTCGACGACGGCCTCTGGAACGTGCTCTACTACGACACCTTGCTCGGGCGTTTCGACAAGCAGTCCCGCGCCATCACCGGCGCGCCCTCGCTCAAGAAAGACTGTGAACCATGTCCCCGGACAAAGTGTCACCTATCTACCCGGCTGTTCAACCGATGCGCAGACCTGCGGTCGACCTGCCCCGGGCTAGGCGACCCGCAGGGGCGTGATGCGTGCCATGTCAGACTTGATCGCTTGCGCCGCGTCCCAGAGGTCCACCGCCCGCTGCGCATTCAGCCAAAACTCCGGGGCATTTCCGAAGAGGCGTCCGAGGCGGAGCGCCATTTCAGGACTGACCGCGCGTCGCTCGCGCAGCAGCTCGTTGATGGACTGCCGCGAGACGCCGAGCGCCTCGGCGACACCGATCACGCTCAGCCCGTAGTCGGGGAGGAAATCTTCGCGCAACATCTCACCGGGGTGCACGGGCCGCACCGTCCGAGCGCGCGTGTTGGGAATGCTCATACCGCCACCTCAAGGCTAGTGATAGTCACAGACTTCGACGTCGTACGCGTCGCCGTCGACGAATCGAAAGCAGATGCGCCATTGATCGTTGATGGCGATCGCGTGCTGCCCCTTCCGATCGTCCTTCAACGCATGCAGCTGATTCCTGGGCGGCACCTTCAGATCGTCGAGACGCGTCGCAAGATCCACATACTGCAGCTTGCGCGATGCCCGGGCGATGAGATCCGGTGGAAAGCGCTTCGCCGTGCCCGACCGAAAGAGGTCCTGCGTCCGGCGGTCTGCGAACGTCTTGATCATCTGCAGAAATGTATCGCGTCACGTGACACAGGGCAACTCGGTGCGTAGCGCGCCCGTCGTCACCCCGTCGCGGTCGGGCGGACAATCGACGTCAGGTCCGCTTGTACGATGCGCGCGCCGTTCACACGCGCGATCCCGCGGGTCTTACAGATCCCCCGCCGAAACTGCAGTAGTTCTACCTCCAACATCAACACATCCCCTGGGCGCGCCTCCCCACGGAACCGCGCGCGGTGAATGCCCAGAAAGTATCCGATCGCACCCGCACTGCCATCGAGGAGTCCGGACAGAACGGCAGCGGACAGCTGCGCGAGCGCCTCAACGATCAGGAGGTGGGGCATGGGGCGCACTGGTGTCGCGCCGTGCGTGCCGATGCTGCTCCACTCCGAGCCCGTCACCAGCTTCCTCCCCCGCGCGCGGGTACCTACCTCCACCGCGTCGATGCGATCGAGCAGAAGGAACGGATAGCGATGCGGAAGCAGTGTGCTTGGGTCCATGGCTGTCATGTCTAGGATGCCACCTACGGACTAGTCGCCTAACGCCTCAGCTGAGCTGCGAGCGAACTCAACGAAATGCGAGCGCAGCGACCCTCCCTACTTCGCTTGCCAGCTTCAGCGTCCGTTAGGCGCGGAGGCGATGCAGTTTCTTCCACTCCAAGAAGGGCACAGTGCGAACCTGTTCGTCAGCGGGTCGAGCGCGGTTGCATCTGCAGCGCGAGCATTCGCCAGGCTCCTTCGCGCTTCACATACACGGCAGTGTAACGAAGACGTGAAGTCCGGGGCGGTCCATCGGACCCTCCGAACCGCAGCTCGGTCGTCGCCATGATGACAGCAACATCTCCTTCAAGAAGGACCGAGCGTTCGGACACGGTCTGGCCCGCCATATCCATCCTCAAAACGCCGCGGATCAGCTCCTCCTTCCCTGACGTCGTGCCATCGGCGGCATTGTGCTTGAACTTATCGTCGACCAGCCTCCGCAACGACGCTTCATCACGGCGGACCTCGGCCGCGACATACGCGTCTTCCGCCGCAAGAACGCGTTGGCCTTCACGTTCGAGGTCCGCGTCGGAACGACGAGCAGGATGGCTGGCGCACGCCACCATCGTCGCCGAAGCGGTGAGGGCGATACCCAAGCGTATGGTCCGCAGCACGCGTACTCCTTCAGGGTGGTAAATGAGACCTGTGTCACCGAA
>JBBQSM010000163.1:0-10322 GCA_038234895.1 Gemmatimonadales bacterium | reverse complement strand
TCCTGGGTGTACACGCTCGGGCTGATGGCGTACCTGATGTTCTCGTAAGTCCGCTCGCAACCACGCGTTCGCGCCACTCCTCCCGCCCCCGATCGCTGCATGCGTCTGCGTCTCTTTCTGACTTGCTGGGTGCTGTTCTGCCTGCACTTTGCCACGGACTTCGTGCGGGAGCACTACCTCGTTGTCAGCATGGTCGAGGAGACGAGCTTCGATCTTGGCAAATACTACGGGCTGCACGAGGACATTTTTCGCAACGGCCCCGAAGCGCCGCACGGCGGCGTGCATCATGGCGCCAATCCGGGCGTTTCCATGCTCGCCGCGATTCCGTACGCGATCACACGACCGCTGGTCGACGTGGTGGTAAACCGATCATTGGCGTCGCGCCGCGCGTCAGGGGCGGATACAGCGGCCGTGTACAACGATCCTCGCGAAGCACGGGTCAAGTTCTACAAGGAAGCGCGACGTCTCGGGCTGGACGTCCGCTTTGGCCTCGTGGGTGTGATCACGATGGTGCTGTGCATGGCGCCGCTCTCCGCATTCGGCGTGGTCATGCTCTTCCGCATCTTCGAGGGAACGGGACTGCGCGAACGACACGCGCTCTGGCTCTCGCTACTCTATGCGTTCGGAACGCCGGTCCTCTTCCGGACGGCGTATCTCAACCAGAACCTCGCGCTCGGCATCGTTGCCGTCACCAGTTTCTTCTTGCTCTGGAATCCTGGGCAACGGCTGACGCTGCGCGAAGACACGCGCGTCGTGCTCGCGGGGCTGTTTGCCGGCTTCGGCTTTCTCTGCGACTACAGCGGCGCGCTCGCGCTGGGCATTCTGGGGCTCTACGCGCTCGCCACCGCACGTGACACGAAGCCGTGGAGTGGCGTCATTCGCGCCGGCGTGTTGTTCACCGCGGGAGCACTCCCCATGATTCTCGTGCTTTGGTGGTATCAGTGGGCGTCGTTCGGCAATTTCATTCTGCCGCCGCAACACTGGATGCCCAAGGCGGTGATCTTCAGCGACTTGGGCTATCAAGGCGTCACGGGGCCGAACATGGAGTTGCTGCTGCAGTTGCTCTTCGACCTGCGCTATGGTCTGTTCATCGCGGCGCCGTTGCTCGTGCTGGCACTGGGCGCGCCGTTCGTGGTGCGTGGCGGACGCAGTTTCCTGCCCATGCGCGAGGCGCTCGTGTGCCTCGGGATCGGGTTGGCGTATCTGGTGTTTTTCTCCGCGATCGCCTACACGCGCTTGCAGTGGAATACGGGCATCCGATATCTCATGCCGGTCATTCCCTTCTTGTTCATTCCGGCGGCGGCAGTGCTTCTGCGCCTCCCGCGCGCGTTCGGCTATCCGATCGTGATCGTCTCGGCCACGATCGCCTTCTCGATCGCGATGGTGCGCAACCAGTACGGCGTGCACACCAACGTCATCCATGTGTTCATCGAGGGGCTGCAATTGCCCTGGTTAAATACGCTGGGCAAGATGGCGGCGCAGTACACGCCGTGGTTGGATGGTCGTCCGTCGGCGCTGCCGTCCATCATCTTCGCAGCTGCGCTGGTGGCCGGGATCTGGGGAATACGCTCGCCGTGGCGTTCTCCCGCGCAGGATCTCGAGCGCTAGTCGAGCTCCGCCATACGACCCTGCAGACGGCTTGGACAGACGCAAACGCGGCCAGCGAGGAGACTCGCTGGCCGCGTTCGAACGTCTTGGAGTCGGCTCAGCGCTTGCTGAACAGACGGCCGACTGCGGCGCCGGCCCGTTTCGCGAACGCCACAGTGCTGCGCCAGAACATCAGCAGGTATCCGACAATCGCCGCGATGAGTGAGGCCACCGGCATCATCACTTCGGGGCCGATGTACATCGCAATTGAGAGGAACGGAATCTGATCGAGTGACATGGACGCGGTCTCGGTTACGGTCTGCGTACTGATTGGATGCCGACGTTATAGCTAGTTTCGTGCCGTCGGGGTCGGATGGCAAGTGTCCGGCTCAGGAGATGTACCCAAGCCCCGCCAGACGCTGCCGGATGATCTCCTCACGGTCGGGCGCCAGATCCTGATGTCCGGAATCGGCCACCTTGCCCGACACCAGCGACCGACCCTGGAATGTTTCCGGGATCTCGTAGCCCCCCAGCTCGAAGAGCGTGGGTGCGATATCCAGCAGTCGGGCCCCCTCCACCTCACCTGACAGCGGACTGTTGGCAGCCGCCAGAATGAACGCGCCAAACTGCGAATGATTGCAGTCGTCGGGGCCGGTGTCGTTCTCGTGCACGTGGATGGTGTCATACCCCACGCCACCGATTGAACGCCACGACAACGCGCCAAAGTGCACGATGAGATCGGGCGCCACGTTCTTCACGTCGTTGTAGATCTCTTCCGGCTTGAAGACGAGCGTGCCGAGCGGCTTGCCATGTTCGTCCACCGTGGCTTCAAGCTTGGCCTTGAGTTCATCGCGAAAGCGCAGCACGTCGTCCTTGGGGATCGCGCCCGTGGGCTCGCGCCCCTCGATGTTCAGGAACACGCGCGCGTAATACCCGCCCTCGCTCCACACCTTGGTCTTGGTCCAGTCCACGTTCAGCTTGCCGAAGGGCGTGACTTCCTTCGGATACTCGTTGAGCACCAGCAGCCCTTCCCGTACCAGCCACTCATTCACGCAGAAGCCGCCGTCGAGCGGCTGGGCTCCGTGATCGGAGACGACCAGCACGACCGTGTCGTCGTCGATCAGCTCCAGCACGGTCCCGATTTCCTCATCGAGATGCTGGTAGTAGTCGCGGATAACGCGTTCGTACTTGTTGCCTGGCACATAGTCCACATGCTTCG
Organism: Gemmatimonadales bacterium; assembly: GCA_038234895.1. Taxonomy (GTDB): domain Bacteria; phylum Gemmatimonadota; class Gemmatimonadetes; order Gemmatimonadales; family Gemmatimonadaceae; genus Gemmatimonas. Next base: position 7,516 of record JBBQSM010000163.1, on the reverse strand, counting down.
GGTCGCAGTAGCTCCAGAAGCCGTGGTGCACACGATCGAGACCGATGTTCACGAAGTGGAAGTAGTCCCATTCGGCGTTCTTGAGATAGTGCCGGATCACGGTGAAGTGCTTGCGGCTCATGTCGAACACCTGCTCCAGCAACCAATCCTTTTGGTCGGTGCGGAAGCCCTTCACATCCACCGGAAACTCGCCGACGAGTTCGCGAATTTCTGCCGCCACCGACGCCGGATGTGTGTATACGTCCGTATTCGAATCGGGCGTGAGAAAACAGCCAACACAAATACCGTTGACCTTGCGCGGTGGGAAGCTCGGCGGCACCCCGATCAGCACCGACTTCTTCCCTTCGGTGGCGAGATAATCCCACATCGCCATCTGCCGGAACGACTTGGCGTTGACGATCTGCAATTTTTCGTACGAGTGATCGCCGCGATTGCGGAAGCCATAAATGCCAAGCGAGCCCGGATCCTGACTGGTGGACATGCACATCCACGCCGGGATCGTGATTGGCGGAACGACGCTCTCAAGCTTCCCGTACGCGCCCATGCTCATGAGGCGCCGGATGTTGACCAGCGACTCGTCGCCAAACAGCAGATCGGGGGCGGCGCAATCGAGACCGATGACAAGAATTTTCACAGCAAGGACTCCCCTTCCATGGCGGAAATCTTTCCCGGACCGAGCGCCGAGAGAATGGTGGGCGCGAGGTCGAGCAGTCGCGCGCCCCCCGTGCGGAACGGCCGGTTCATGAAGAGCACACCGGGTACGAGCAACGGATCGATGATGTGATCGCCGCCCCACTTCTTGGTGTTGTCTTCGATGAGGCCCTGCGGAATGCCGCCCAGTGCGGTGTCCCACGACACGCGGTAGCCCGCGTTGAAGAGGGCGACCATGTCCGGCGATTCGTGCGCGTACGCGCCGGAGTAAATCTCGTCGCGTAGCACGACACGTCGGACCGCCACCGTGTTGCGTGCAGGATCGGGGAGCCCGTGCATGCCTTCGGCGATGGCACGCGCGACGGACGCGGCGTCCTCTGGCGCAACAATGCCTTCGGCTTCGCGTCCGGCAAGGTTGAGATACATGCTGCCGAGGCCGAGCGCGTACGCCTTCGTGCGCGACCAATCCACGTTCTTGAAGAAATCGCCCGCGTCGCCGGGTGTCGCGCCGTTCTTGAGCGTGAGAAAGCCGTTGGCCTGCAACCAGCTGTTGAGATGCACGCCGCGCTGAAAGCTCGAAAAGCCATGATCGGACATCACGATGAACAGCGTGCGGTCATCGGCACGCTGCATTGCGCGACCCACGACGGCGTCGCAGCGCTGGTAGTGCTCTTCGATGGCGGCGCGATACGTCGCGTCGATCTTGCCGTGGTTCGCGGGATGCGCGTCCTCGCGGAAACGCCACATCATGTGCTGCAGACGGTCCGGCGTATCGAACAAACAGAACAGGAACCCTTCGGTGAGGCGATCGAGCTCGTACGTCAACATCGCCTCGCGTTCCTTGAGCACCTGCTCGCACTGATCAAGAAACGCGTGCTCGTCGAATCGCTCGTTGTTCAGGCCACCATGATCCTCGACCATCCCCGTGGTGTAGAACGTGCCGACCTTGCGCTGCAGCTCCTGCGCGTAGTCCCACGGATGGCTGATCGGAAACATGGGCGTTTCCGGATCGAAGTTGATGGGCGACGCGTACAGCTCCACAAACGGTTCGAGACTCACGAGATGGAAGCGCACCATGCCGCTGACCGACTGCAACAATCCCATCTTGAACTTCACGCGGAGCCAGTCGCTCCACTCGCCCACCCGCACCTCGAGCGCCTTGGGCTGTCCGTCCGATTTAACGACGGCCTTTCGACCCGCGACATCGTACTCGACCGTGATGTCGAGCAACTGATCGCCGCCTGTTTTCGGATTGCGCGGCCCGATGAGATGCGTGCGAATGCTCCGACCATCGCTCTTGAGCGCGACGACCGCTTCACTCTCCTCCGCCTTCACGCCGTCCTGGGTGCTGTAAAACGTGTTGGTGCCGAGTCCGCCGCGCAGATCGGGCACGCCCATGCCGGAGAGCATTCGTCCCTTGAAGTTGTCGGGCGGATACGTGCACGGGCAGCGAATGACGGTCGACGGAATGCCTGCCTTGCTGAGCACGTCCCAGAGGGGCGTGCCGCGGCGCAGGTTGACCGCCTTGGGGGGCAGGAAGCTGCTCTTTTGTTCGTAGCGATTCAGCGCGAGATCTGGCAAATACGTCTTCGGATCACGCCGGATGAAATCGAAGATGCCGTGCGCGCCCGGATTCACACCCGTGGCAAACGTCGACCACGCGACCGGCGTCTGTGCCGGCGTGGTGGTGGCCACGCGTCCGAAACCGCCCTGGGCACGCAACGCCGCCAAATGCGGGAGCGAACCGGCGTCCATCATGGGCTCGGCGATGCTCGGCTCGAGGCCGTCGAGGCCGATGACAATGACCGTGCGGGCGCTACTACGGGCGCTACTCATGTCGTTGAAGTGCGGGATGGAGTGCGAAAATTCGTGCGCAAGGGCGTGCGGAGGTGCGCGCAGGCATGACAGCCAAAGTAGCCGCACCTGACCCACTTCGCCCGTCTGTCGCCGGCCTGCGTCATAGACGGATCAGACGGCGATTCGGATACGCACCGGCCGCTTACTGACCGCGACGGTCCGCCAGCGGCCACGCGGCGAGCGTTTCGCGCATGGCGCGCACCGTGTCCGCGTAGGCGGCGTCGGCACTGAGATCGTGCCGCTCGAGCGGGTCAACCATCACGTTGTACAACTCATCCGCCGCGCCGGGGCCATCGATGTAGTGAAAACCGCTGCGCACAAGCGAGTGCATGTTGCCGGCCGCGACCGGATACCACTCGGGCTGGTTGGCCACCCAGAAGAGCTCGGATACGATCGGCGACGGCGTCATGGTCTGACCGGACCAGAGCGGCTGCAGCGACACGCCCGGAAAGGCCGATGCCCGTCGATCACCGACCAACTGCAGAATGGTGGCCGGTACATCCCGCAACGATACCGACTGCGGCACGACCACCTGGCGCGGCACGCCCCCATCGGGCCAGCGGATGATCAGCGGTACGTGCAAGGCCTGCATATGCAGTCCGTTGCCATGCGAGAGATGGCCGTGCCCGCCGAACTCCTCGCCATGGTCGCTCGTGACGATCACGATCGTGCGATCGAGCTCGCCGCGAGCGCGCAGTGAGTCGATCAGACGGCCGATGGCCGCATCCATTGCCGCCAGACTGCCGTCATACGCATCGCGCAGTCCGCGGATGGCTGCCGTATCGAGGCGGGTGCCTACTTCGATCGCCCGCGTTTTCGGCTCCTCGGCGAGAAACAATCGATCGTACGGCGCGGCGGGGGCGTATGGCTCGTGCGGATCGAAGAGATTCAGGAAGGCGAAAAACGGCCGGTCGCCGCGTGCGCGCTCGAAGGCCAGAAACTCGTTCACCACCCGATCGCCGTCTTTGCGCCCTGGCAGCACGTAGTCGTGCATGGTGCGATTCCACACGCCGATCGCGCGCCGGCCGAGCATCGTAGCCCCCACGATGTGACTCGGCGTGAGCGCATAGTCGCGGTAGATCTGGAATCCGCGCGCGAGTCCGTATTCGTGCGACGTGTAGCGGAAATTCGCCACGAAGCCGCCGGTGGTGTAGCCGAGTTCGACGAAACGTTCCGCCAGCGTGTGCGGAGTATCGTCGAGCGCGGTGGTCCATCCGGTGGAGAGCTCGCGAGGATAGCGCCCGGTGAACAGCGTCGCGTGCGACGGCAGGGTCCACGGCGCCGTCGCCACCGCCCGCTCGAAACGCACCCCCTCGGAGGCCAGCGCGGCCAGACGCGGCGAGGTGGGGCGCAGATTGCCGTAGGCAGAGAGCTCCATCGCACGGACCGTATCCAGCACCAAGAGCAGAACATTCGGTCCGGCCGCTGCATCTCCCGGAGCCCCGTACGACCGCCGCTCCCTCAGGAGACGGGTCACTGTCACCCCGGTCCCCCCGATCAACGTGCACACCCCTAAGACGCCGACCAGCGCGCGCATCATGGTACGCGTTCGACGCGGGGCCCGAGACGCCATGCGTACCGTCTGCACCGCGATGCCCGCCGCAACGATCGCCAGCGCGGCCTGATGGACGCGAGGCAGCAGCAGGAGGACGTCAAAACAGGCCAGCGCCAGCGCGACCGTGGCGGCCCAGCGCCATGCCGCATCCCCGCCGCGACGACGCCCGAGTAGCCACGCGACCGCCACCGGAACGAAGAAAAGCGCGCTGGCGCTGAGCGGTCCCGTCCACACCGAGGCCGGATCGAGAAAGACGGGTATTGGACGCATCCGGTCTGCCACAAGACGGAGCGCGAATTCCCCCCACCCAGCCAGCAAACCGGCCAAGGCGAGGATCAGCCAAAAGCTGGGAAACGCAGCCGACCGGCCATCGGAACCGAACTCGGCCTTCCCGGACGATGCGGGGCGTGGAGTGACGACGGGCGAACTCGTAGGACTGGACGAGGCGTCCACGGTCCAACTCCTCAGCGGGGGATCGAAAAACGGTCTGAATTTTTGGTAACGTACGACACGGGTCCGCTCAGCGGAATGCGCCCGCTTCCGATCTAGTGACGAATGTCACGGCTACTGGTATCCCGAAGAATTCGGTGTCGGGCCGCCTCGAACGGGGCCACGAGCGCCCGCAGCGGTCCAGCCGACAGGTTGTTGAGCTCGGCGGGGTCGCGCCGATAGTCAAAGATCTCGATCGTGCCATCTCCATTCTTGATGATGTGCAACGAGTCGTCGGCCAGCGCATACATCCCCCCCAGCGCGTTCCGGTGCGTCGGCCCCGGTCGTGGCACCCGACCCAGCTCCTGCAACGGCTCACTGGACGCGAGGGAGTCGGGGGACCAGGTGCCGGCCAGTGTGATACCGCCCAGCCCGGTGCTGCCCTGCGTGGCGGCGAGATCGGTGATGGTGGCGGCGAGGTCGCGGAGTGTCACCTGCCGGTTCACCCGTACGCCGGCGGGCACCCGACCCGGATAGCGCACCAGCAGCGGCACATGCACCACCTGCTCGTACAGCGAGTTGGCGTGCCCCTGCATGCCACGTTCGCCCAACTGCTCGCCGTGGTCGGAGGTGATAACCACGATGGTGTTGTCGAGTTCGCCTCTGGTGCGGAGCGTGTCGAACATCATACGCAGTTGATCGTCGATGTAGCGAATGGAGCGATCGTACTTTCCGACCAGCGAGCCGTCGCCAAAGATCGAGTCGTAGGCTGGGGGGGCGAGATACGGTGCGTGCGCGTCGAAAAAGTTCAGGAAGGCGAAGTACGGCCGATCGGTATTCTCCCGACGCCAGGCCAGAAATGACGACGCGACCATGTCGGCCGACTTGGGGTCGTTGTCCGGGCTGATGTTCATCGATTCGAGCTCAGGCGGCAGGAAGGCGCGCACCGCACCGCCGAGCCAGCGATGCACCAGCAACGCCTCCTCTGCTTTGCGAAAGGAGGTCCCTTGGCCGAGTGTCGTGGAGAGCAGCAGCTGTTTGATGGTCAGCCGGAAGTCTTCGTACCGGCTGAAGCCGCGGTGCAAGCCGAAGCCGCGCGTGGTGGCGAGCAGGTTGGCCGTAAAGCCGCCCGTGCGATAGCCGCGCGCCGCCAGCACTTCGGCCAGCACTGGGTGCCGCTCGTCGAGCGCCGAACGGAAATCGGCGCCGTGCTGCCCGGGAAAGCGTCCCGTGAACATCGACGCATGCGAGGGCAGCGTCCAACTGGCCGTGGAAAACGCCCACTCGAACGTGGTGCCTTCGAGGGCGAGCGATTCGAGGAAGGGGGTGGTTGACCGTTCGTAGCCGTACAGCGAAAGGCTGCGGGCACGCACGGTATCCAGAATGATGAGCAGGACGTTAGGAACGCCGGCGACCGGCTGTGGGAGGCCGGCGACCGCGCCACGCTCCGCCCAAACGGTGCTCCCCAGCAGGAGCGCGGCCGCGCCGCCTACCACGCTCACCCCGCCGATGGCGAGGCGGACGAATCGCTTTCGCCAAACCGCCTCCTGCCCCTTGACCGCGCCCGAAAGCCGCACGGCGATGCCCACGGCCAGCAGGAGTGCTGCGTACTGGTGCAACTGGGGCGTCCAGAGGAGCAGAACGGACAGCGCCGTCAGCAGCCCGAAAACGAACGCGGCCACGCGCAATGCTGGTAACTTGCCCGCCACCACGGCGGCGACGATCAGCAGCAATACCAGCGGCAGAAAGAGCAGCAGGTGCCCCACCGAGGACAGCCACACCAGATCGGGCGACATAAATGTGCGCAGGCTGTCGTGCATGACCACCCGCCGGAACCACGAGACGAGGGCAGCGACAATGCCCGCTACGCACGCCATTCCCACGGCGACGGCGACGACATCGGAGACGCGGCGAATGGCGGACGGCGATGTGTGGTCAGCTGGCATCGGAGATTTGGACGGAGCGCAGGCGGTGGGAATTCAGAAGGTAACGCGCAAAGGCGACAGCGTCGTAGGCGGGACCGTCTTGTCTCGACCGGTGACTGCATCCAGTGTTCATCGTCCCTTCGAGACGAGCGAGCCCGCGCAGGGTTCACATGTCCAACTGCCGTTCCTGTTCTCTCCCCCCACGCAACCACCATGCAGCGCGCCGACCTGACCCGACTTATTGCGGATGCCCTCATCGGCGTACTGGCCGCGGACCAGATCGAACCGCCGGCGGTTGTCGACGAGAGCACCCCGCTGGTCGGCGGCGCCGTCATCGACTCGCTCGGCCTTGTGGAAGTGATCCTCGAGGTCGAGCAGCGCCTGCGCCGCGACCACGGGGCCGACGTCACGCTCGCAGACGAGCGGGCCATGTCCCAGCGACACAGTCCGTTCCGCACGATCGGCACGCTCGCCGACTACGCCGCCGTCCTGCTCGCGGAGCGACCGGCGCTTGGACGCTGACGTCGCGCTGGTCACGGGGAGCCGCACGGGGATCGGCCGCCACCTCGTCGAACACTTCGTCGCCCAGGGGCGGCGCGTGGTGGGGTGCAGCCGCGGCCCGGCCGATTTCACGCTCGAGGGCTATCACCACCTCCAGGCCGACGTCACCGTCGAAGCAGACGTGCGCCGCGTCATGTCCTTCATCGACGACACGTACGGTCGGCTCGACATCCTCGTGAACAACGCCGGCATCGCGTCGATGAATCACGTCATGCTCATGACCTCGGACACGGTCGCGCGCATTCTGGACACGAACGTCCGCAGCGTTTTCGTAGTGAGTCGCGAAGCGGCCAAGTTGATGCGACGTCACCGGTACGGCCGCATTGTCTCCATCGGCTCGATCGCCGCGCCCATGCGCGTGGCCGGCGAAGCCGTGTACGCGGCGTCGAAACAGGCCGTCGTCACCATGATGCAAGTGATGGCGTTCGAACTGGCGCCGTACAACATCACCTGTAACGTGGTCGCGCCCACGCCGATCGACACCGATCTCATTCGCGGCGTCCCGAAAAAGAAGATCGACGAACTCGTGGACCGGCTC
>JBBQSM010000162.1:0-10379 GCA_038234895.1 Gemmatimonadales bacterium | reverse complement strand
GTTGCGCAGGTCGCCCGCGTTACGCGTGATCGACGTGTAGCCGCTCACCGCCGACGACGGCACACTGAAGATCTGGTCGTAGCTCGACTTCTGATACCACGAGACGTCCGCACGTGCCCTGCCACCCAAAAAGCGGAGCTCAAGGCCGATCTCGTCTTCCACGGTCGACTCGGGGCGCAGCTCCGGATTGCCAAGCTGCGTCGACTGCGTGTACGCCGTGGTACCACGGAATGGGAACTGAATCAGCGGACCACCGTTCTGCTGCTGCGCGTTGTTCGCGCCCTTGGCAAGGTTACCCGTCACGTACCGCGTGGAGAGAGCGAACGGCGGCGCGTCGTTGCCCACCTTCGCCTTCGAGATACGGATCTTCGCGTAGTCCAAACCTTTCGGCTGCCACTTCAGCGCATCGGTAATGACAACGCCCAGGCTGGCCGACGGATAGAAGTACGAGTTCGCATTCGTTGGCAGCGTGGAGCTCCAGTCGTTGCGCCCGGTCACCGTCAAAAAGGCCCAGTCGCCGTAGTCCGCCGTCATCTGCGTGTAGGCACCAACGATGCGCCGCTTCGTCGGCAGGTTTGCCGTCACCGTTTGCGTGGCAAAGTTGCCGAGGTTGAAGTAGTTCGGGATCACGATGCCGGCACCCGCGCCCTGCACGAAACTGGCATCCTGCATGTAGATGTTACCGCCGACGAGCGCACTCACGCTCACGCCGGACCCGCCAAGCTTGCGGTTGTCCATGATCAACTGGATATCGTCGTTAATCGTGGTGCGCGTGCTCTTCCGCTGCTGCGAAGATCCCGAGACGATGTTCTGCGCCGTCTGCCACGGCCGCTCATTCACGAAGCGACCGAACTCGCTCACGTACGTGTCCAGTCCCCAGTTGTTGGTCAGGCGAAAACCAGGCGCCAGCGTATAGCCGAACGTCTGCGAAGCGATCCATCGGTTCGTGAGCTCCGTATTGAACTCGTTCTGCGCGACCCACGAGTAGTGCGGACTGTTGGTGCCAAACATCACCGGCGATCCATCCGGCATCCAACCTTGCCGCACGTCGGTTGAGGGGGGCGTATCGATCAGCGATTTCTCCAGGCCGTTGAACGAATCGTCGGAGTAGGGATTATCACTCCGGATGCGCTGGATGCTGGTGGTCGACGTGAGACGGCTGTTCAACTGCAGATTGATGTTCGCGTTCAGGTTGAGACGGCCCAACTCGCCGATCGGGTTGATGCCCTTCTGCTTCAGGTACGATCCACCCAGCGTGTACGTGCCCAATTCGCCCATCGAGCCAGATCCACGCAACGTGGTGTTCACCGTGGGTGCGTCGCGATAGAAATCGGCCCGCGCGTCGCGAAAGCGCACATCACCCAGCTGGTCGAAGACGACCTGCGGAATGCTGTCCTTGTGCGGTCCCCAGTTGTTGCGCGTTTCCGTGTTCGTGCCCGGATACCCGGGCTCGCACCAGCCGCCCTGACTCAGCAGTCGGCCGTTGCAGAAGTAGCCGCGGCTGCCACCGGCCCAATCCGTGATATATCCGCCGATCAGCGGGCGGTCGGTACGCAACTCGGCGGTGTACGCGAACTTGAGCGGCTGTCCCTTCTTGCCGCTTTTGGTCTTTATGATGATCGCGCCGTTGGCCGCACGCGATCCGAACAACGCGGTCGCCGCGGCACCACGCAAGACGGTCAGCTCCTCGATGTTCTCCATGTCGAGGTCCATCTGACGGCTGCCCGACGAACCTCCGCCAAGCGGATTGCTCGGACCATCAGCGTTCGTCGCCACCGGCACGCCGTCGATCACGAAGAGCGGCTGCGTATTGCCGGAGAACGACGTCTCACCGCGAATGGTGATGCGCGCACCGGCACCCGGCCGACCGCTGGCGCTGGTCACCGCCACGCCGGCCGACTGTCCGGCCAGCGCCTGCATCAGTGTCGTTTCAGGAATGCGATCGATCTGCGCGGCGGTCACCGTTTGCACGGCGTAGCCCAGACTCTTTTCGCTGCGCGTGATGCCGAGCGCCGTCACGACCATGGGCGAGATGGCGTAGGGCATGTCCTTCATCTCGAACTTCACCGAGGCCGTCGCGTCCGCCGTCACAGTGACGACCTGACTGTTCGGTGCGAACCCGATGAAGGCCACCCGAACCGTCCGCACTCCAACCGGCACGTTGCGGATGGTGAACCGCCCCTCCGCGCTTGCCACGGCACGTAGCATGGTGCCTTCAATGGTCACCTGCGCGCCCATCAGCGGGGATTGATTCGCCGAGGCGAGAATCTGGCCAGTGATCGTACCCACCGGGCCGGCGGGCACTGCTGGCTGCTGCCCCCACGACTCGGCGCTAAAGGCGGACGTCAGTGCCAGCGCACACAGCATTCGCAGCGTCCAGTGTTTCATCGGCGTTCTCCCTCGAACAGTGGTGGGGTGTGGCAACGGCGGCAGCGTCGGGCGCGTCAACGGAAACTCGGGGATGCAGGAACGGCAGATCGGACCACGCAGGGGTCGGCAGGTGCTGCGGGAGGCGCCTGTCGTCTGACGCTGTCGGTCCGCGCGCGCGTCGCGGCGGCCTGCCGCACCTGCTCGCGCTCCCACCATTCGGGGTTTCGCTCACGCACGAGCATCTCCATCTCGTCGCGCGTGCGATTGGCGACATTCGCGCGCTGCGGCAGCCGCTTCTCCTCGGGCATCAGGCGGCTGACCACATCGTACAGACGCGGATCCTCCGCCTTGAGCCCCGCACGGTCTCGGCCGCCGTTGCCCACGTACCACTCGACACCGCCCGCCCAGTACTCATTGAAGGTGTTGCCGGAGTAGCCGTTGGCGGTGCGCAGACAACTGGACTTCGCGTGCTTGAACGCATCCACGATGTCCTGGAACCACGCCGGATCGGCGTTGCCGATGCCCGCGCCCATGATCGCATGCGAAAACTCGTGCACGCAGATATTGGTGCCCCAGTAACGCGTGCGATAGAAGCCCAGCACGTTCTCCTCGGCGCACGACGTCAACGTGCCGCCCATGCCCCGCGCCCGCGGATTCCAATAGCCCGCGGCAGTCATCGATCCGAGTCCGCCCGGCTCGTAGTACCGTGCGCGCTCCTGCGGCGTGAGCCGTGGATCCAGATACTTGGGCACCGTCCATCCGCGCTGCTCAGGGATGTCTACGGTGTTCTCCGTCTCCGCCATGATGACCACGCGGCCGCCATGTGCGACCATTGTGTCGCGCAGATCGGGACGGCTGCCCAGCATGTACGTGACCTGATCGCGCACGATGGCCACCGCCGCATCGGCAACGTTGGCCGAGGCCAGAATGGGATAGCCGTTCGCATCGGCATATTTGCGATAGTACGTCGTGTCCAGCTTGAACCGCGCCACGATCTCCGGTGGCGGCACCGTGACCACGTAGGACAGATAGTCCTCGACGATCGGCTTAGGCCGATCAGCCGGAAGCGGCGACGGCGTGAACTGACGAAGCTCGGCGGGCGGTGTCCACCCGGGCGGGGCGCAGTCGGGAATGCGCGGGCGCGGCACATCGATTACGCCTGGCGGCAACGGTGCGGCCGGTTCTGCGCGGGAGCTTGGCTCGACCGTCGGCCAGGGGCACGGCAGCATCGCGGGACGCTCTCGGGGGGCAGCCGGACGCGCCGTGGTCGATGCTGACGAGGATGCCGTTGTCGGTGCGGACGACATCGCAGGCGAGAGCGCCGGCGCGCCGACAACCGGCGCCGCGGACGACGCGGGGACGGCCGTGGCCGGCGGAGTCCCACGCGCGCACGAGAGCCCTGCCACGACGGCAAGGGCGAACGCACCCGGCATTCGAGCAGAAGAGTCCACGTGGCGCGTGAGCATAGGTCGTGAGTCGATGGGAATCGACATGCACCAGGGCGGGAAACACAGAGGGGTGCACGGTCACGGAGCAGCAGCGCTCATCAATGCTAAAGATGAGTTATGTATACGATATACCATATCGCCGAACACGCAAGACAAACCACGGACGGCCGGATCGCGTCACATCCACCCTGCCGGGCGGCCCGGATCACCAGCGCCCCTACGGCCGTACGGTCGGCAACTCGCCGTAGAAGGCCCACTCGATCGGCATGTCGCGTGACAGCGGCTGCGAGCCAAGCGCGAGTCGGAGCAGGGCGACGGGCATCGAGCCCTGACGCAAGATCTCGTCGTGAAACGCCTTTTCCGTCATGCGCTTCGTGTCCACGACCTCGCCGCGCAGCCCACGCATCTGCAACGCGCCAAGCAGGTACGCCGCCTGATAGAGCGGGCCGTACCCGCCCTGAAACGAACGCCGCACCTCGGCCGTCGCATTATTGCGCTCGTGGCCCGCACGATCGACCAGGAAATCGATGGCCTCCTGCGGTGACCACTGCCCCATGTGAAAACGCAGCGAGAAGATGATGCGCGCACACCGATGCATGCGCCAGAACAGTGCACCGATCCGCTCCTCGGGCGTGTCGTGAAAGCCCTTGTCGTACATGATCGTTTCCCAGTACACAGGCCATCCCTCGCCAAAAAACGGACCGCCGGCACCGAGATTGGCCCGGTAGTCCGCGTACCGCGGGCCCATGTATCCGACGAGGTTATGCCCCGGAATCATTTCGTGAAACGCCGTCGCGTGTGACCATGGGCGATTGTTGCCGCGCATGCTCTCAAGTCGCGCACGATACGACATGCTGTCGGTCGGATACGACACGCTGATCTGCGCTCCGCCGGTAAAGAACGGATTCACCAGCTGCCGCTCCGGCGTCATCATGATCATGCGCTGCGATTCCGCGTCCACCTCGGGCATCGTCAGCAGATCCTTCTCGCGCAGATAGTCGATCGCCTCGACAATCAGGTCACGGATCATCGCCGGCTGCCCGCCCGGCGGCACGTGCATGGTCTTTGTTTTCTCGAGCGCCTGCTTCCAATCGTCGCCAAACCCCATCTGTCGCGACGACTTCTTCATCTCCGACTCCACCCACGCGAACTCCCGATCCGCGAGTTCGATCAGTTGCTCGGGGCTGTATGGAATCAGCTCGTCCTGCAGATCCCGAATGAGACCCTCGCGACCGCGTGCCGGCCCCGGAATACCACTCGCATCGGTCTTGCGCGGCGCATTGGCGGGCAACGTCGTTCCCATCCGCGCCAGACGCACTTCCGAGATTTTTTTGAGGTACAGGTAGTCGACCTGCGCATTCCGCGAGAGCTTGTCGAAGTCGAGGGTACGTAACGCGGCCAGCCATTCCTCGTAAAACTTGGCATCGGGCTCCGCGACCGGCGGCGCACCCGGCGCTCCACCGCGTCCACCACCACGGCCGTTCCCAACGCCCGCCGTATACCGCTCCACCACACCGCGCATTTCGTCCTGCGGCAACGCAATCAACTCCGCCAGATCGGGCACCTCTCCGTATGTGGGTGCGGGCCCAGCGGCCGCTCGCTTCGCAACGACACGAATGACGGTATCGCCATTGGTCGCCGCCGGCGCCGTGGCGGCAACGGTGTCACGCAGCAAGCTCGCGTAGCGCTGCAGTGCGAGGTCCACATCGCGGTACGGCAAGCGCACCCACCACGTAAACATCGGATCGTAGCCGTCGTAGAAGCGGAACCACGTCGTCAGGTTCTCACGCAGCGTTGCCGTTGCGGTCGCGGCGCGCAGCGCCTGTTCGCGGGTCGTTCGCGGCGGTATAGAGCCCGCGGGTGCCGAGCTGTCGCCGACCAACCGTGCGCGCAACGCCGCGATTTCTTCCGTTACATCGGTCACCACTCCCGCCGCGCGCTGCGCATCGAGATCCTCAATGCGTATCCGCGCCTCAATCAGCGCGACGAGCTTGGGCGCAAACGGAATCAGCGGGGCGACATGGGCCAGCAGATCCTCCTCGGCGTCGAGTTTCGCCAGATCGGCGCGCACCGTGCGGCGCAGCGCGTCGAGATCGGCGCGTGCCGTGTCGGTAAGCTTGGACCCATCGAGCCGGTCGAGCGCCGCCTGCCAGGACAACCCAAAGCGCCGCAGACGTGCCAAACGCGCTGGCGAGATCGGTACCGCGCTGTCGACCGGCGCAACCGCCACCGGACCGCGCCCGCCACGTCCGGCCGGCACGGCCCCGGCAAAATTCCCCGACAACAGCACCCGGTCGGATTGATAGCGCGTGACGACTAGTCGCATCTCGCTGCGTTGCGGCGTCAGCAGCGCGGAGAGATTCGCCGGAACAGTGCGATCAACCGGTGGCGCCGCCCCGCGTCCCTGCGCCGTCGCGACGTCCGCTGCGGGCAACATCGTGCAGATGCATAACACGAGCACTGCGGCCCGGCGTTTCCCCACCATCATGAAAGACTCCGGAATGCGTGCATGGTCATCGTCAACGGCTCAGAAGGAACTCGTCAAACACTCATCGCGCTTGCCACGCCGCCACCGCACCAATCCGATGCGTACGCAGAAAGTCGGAGTCGTACACAATCATAAGCCGGGTAGACGGATTGATCGCCACACGCGGAATCTCGAGCAACTCGTGCATGGGCGTTGCCACCGCGCGCCATGCGCACGGGCCAGTACGGAAACCGTTCGGGAGAGCTTCCGGGGGCAGGCTCGCGTCTCGCCTGCCGCGCCAACGCCACGTCGTACAAAGTCGCGTCGCGAGAGTGGCGACGCACGATGCGCACGCACTACCACCACCAGTACGGCGGGCGCAGGTCCGGCGCGCCATCAAAGAAGCCATAAGGCGGCTGCGCATCGTCGTCCCACTCGCTGCCGCTCCCGGAACCGTTCGATCGTGCATTCGGCGCGTCGATGGTGGCGCCCGCGTTCCAGTCCGGCGGACTCACTCCCATCAAGGAGCGCACGAAGAAATCGTTGCGGCGGCGATTGCCGTCCGGCCCCGTGGCGCCGTGGCCACCGTTCGGCACGACGAGCAACTCGAAGTCCTTGTGGGACCGGATCAACGCATCGACCACCTGCATCGTGGACGACGGATCAACGTTCGTGTCCAACTCACCGACCGCGAGAAACAGCTTCCCCTTCAGGCGATATGCATTGTCCACGTTCGACGACGCGCCATAGTGCGGGCCCATCTCTCCCATCCACTGTTCGTTCCACCAGATCTTGTCCATCCGGTTATCGTGCGAGCCCGAACTCGCAAAGCCGGCCTTGTAGAATTCCGGATGAAAGAGCAAACCGCCAAGCGTGTTCTGCCCGCCTGCGGACCCGCCGTACAGTCCGACGCGCGTGATGTCGTAGTAGGGATACTTGGCATTGACGGCCTTGTGCCACAGAATGCGATCAGGGAAGCCGGCGTCGGCCAGATTCTTGTACGCGTAATCGTGAAACGCCTTGGAGCGATTGTTGGTCCCCATGCCGTCGAGCTGCACGACGATGAAGCCCAGCTCCGCGCTGCTCTGGAACGCCTGTCCACCGCCCCAGGTCTTGGGCGTGAACGAACCCTGCGGCCCCGCGTAGATGGACTCGAGCACCGGATACTTGCGGTTGGCGTCTACGTTTGCAGGACGTACGATAATTCCCCAGATATCCGTGATGCCGTCACGCGCCTTGGCCACAAAGACTTCGGGTGCGCGGAATCCGGCCGCCACCGCGGCGGACATATCGCCCTTCTCCAACGGCAGCATTTTGCGATCACTGACCCGACGCAACTCCACCACCGGCGGCATGTCCACGCGCGAATACGTGTCGATGTAGTACGAGCGATCGGGCGACCAGGACAGCTCGTGCATCCCGTTGGCTTCGGTGTACGCGACAAGGCCCGTGCCGTCGAAATTGATGCGATAGAAGTGCGCGAAGTACGGATCCTGATCGGGATTTTTCCCGACGGCGCGGAAGTAGATCTGCCGTTTCGTCACGTCCACGCTGTCGACATAGCGCACGACCCACGGACCCTTCGTCACCTGGTTCTTCACCTTGCCCGTCGCGCCGTCGTACAGATACAGATGATTCCATCCATCGCGTTCCGACATCCAGAGCAGCTCTTTGCCGTCGTCGATATCAAAGCGCCAGTTCTTCCCGGCATCCGACAGACCCGGCGTCGGCGCGCGGTAGGCAAAGAACGTTTTGGGTTCCTCGCTGATCAGCGCACGCACCTTCCCCGTGGTGCCGTCAACGTCGAGCACGCGATAGACCTGATGTCCGCGCTGGTTATACTCGAACGTGAAGGCGCGGCCGTCCTTGCGCCACACAGGGCGCGAGATCTGGTATGCGTTCGGAAATTGCGCGTTGTCGATTGATAGCTGCGTGCGCGCCGCCACATCGAACAGCACCGGCTGATTGATCTCGAGCGCATCGCCCGGCTTGCGATACATCGCGTTCGGATTGCCGGGCGACAGCGTGCCGGTGTTTTCGTAGCGTGGCTGCAGCTGGTCGGTGGGCGAGGAACGCACGAAGTGTACGATGCGATTGTGCCCGGGATCGCGGCGCCGATACGCCACCAACCGCTTCGAGTCGGGCGACCATTCGATCGACTGTAGCTGATAGGCATTGCCCTCGGCTCCATCAAGGCTGAGCTGCTGCACCGGCGCCTGCGTGTCCGCGCCGGCCGGTCGCAGGGCAACGTTCGCGTTCTGAATGAGAGCGTGCCACTTCCCGTCTGGCGATGTGCGCACCTGCGGTGCCGTTGCCCCAGCCGCACCGCGGCCCGCGCCACTCGCCTGCGCCCCGGCCGGACCGGCGCCTCGACCAAAGCCACGGCCGCCACCACCAGTCGCCGAACCGATGCGGGCGCACACGTAGTCGGTAAACGTGCAGCGCCAACGCGCGCCACCCGCATCCGCCTCCAGCTGCTGGAGATCCGCGCCCATGGTCACGGTGGTGAATGGCAGCGTGATGGCTGTAACCGCCGTCCCGCTCGCGCTGCTCACCGCTGCCGCCATGCGATAATGATCGAAGGCGGGACGCGTGCTCCACGCGTTGGCGTCGCCAACCACAAACCGGTGTCCTCCCGCCACCGACACGCGATACCAGAAGCGGTTGCTGTTCCCCACCCACGTCGCACCGCCATCCACTACGCCGACGGTCAGCCCCGCGTACTTCTGCCCTATGGTAGACGCACGTTTATAGTCATCGAGCGACCCCTGCGCTCCTGCCTCCGACACCGAGGCGCCGAGGATCGGGAGCAGGAATGCAGTGCTGCAACACACGCGCCGATACCTCGGCGTGCGCATACGTCGCTGAGCGGCCGTGATCAGTCGCATGATCTCCTCGGATATGACTCGGATATGACAGTGAAAGACGATGGTGACATATCAAAACGAAACGGTGACGGCCTTGCCGCTGTAGCGCACGGACTGTGAGGCGCCGTCTGGCAGCCGCACCACGCGAAACTCGCGCGACGGCGTCAGATTGGTCGCGCCACGCGGGGCACCTGGTGCAATCGTCAGACGCTGCGAACGGTCGCTCCACACAAGCCGCGTCCAACTGCCGCGCCCCTGCAGATACTCCTGGGTCGTGCCATCGTCGTCGTACAACGTGAACGCCCCATCGGCCCCGCGATACACGCGCAACGTCGTCGGCTCGGACACGGGCTCGCTGGTGTACTGCCGCACCGCATCCACCGGAATGATTGCACCGGCCCGCACATACATCGGCATCGTTGCCAGATCGACGGCGCGGCTCACGGTGCGCGCCCCCTCCACGCGCTCGTTGCTCCACCAGTCGTACCACGCGCCAGCCGGCAAATACACATCGCGCGACGTCGCCCCCTTGGTGAAGACCGGCGCCACCAGCAATTCGCGTCCCCACAGGTACTGCGAGCCCAGACCGCGTGCCGTTGCATCGTCGGGATAGTGCAACCACATCGCACGCATCAGCGGCAATCCGTCATCGCGCGCTTCTCGCGCCAACGTGTACGTGTACGGCATAAGCGCGTAGCGCAACTCGGCGTACTGTTTGGCCACCGGCTCGATGGCCGGATTGTTCAGCTCCGACAGCAACGGCACACGCCGGTCGTCGTCGGCAACAACGGTGTTGCTGTTGCTTGTTTCGCGCGGACCGAGCTCGCTCAGCCCCCAGCCCCACGGCAACCGCGTCCACCATGCACGTCCATGCGAGCGGAACGACGGCGTGAACGCCGCGAACTGAAACCAGCGCGCGTACAATTCGCCGGTGAGTTCGTTGTTCGGATAGAAGCCGCCGATATCCGACCCCCAGAAGGGACTGATGCTGAGCGAGTAGTTGAGGCCGACGGCGATCTGTCCTTCCAGCGTCTTCCACGACGACTCAGTGTCGCCCGACCAGACCCACCCGCCCCACTGCGCGATGCCCGGGTAGCCGTTGCGGTGCAAACTCCACGGGCGCTCATTCGGCTTGGTCGAGAGCGAACCTTGGTAGTACAACTGATGTCGCTTGACGCGCTCGAACAGATTGAACCAATCGCCTTCATCGGGCCAGAAGGCGTCGAC
>JBBQSM010000161.1:0-10395 GCA_038234895.1 Gemmatimonadales bacterium | reverse complement strand
ACCTGAGTTTCAGCACGCGGTATCAGTCCACGGTCAGCTACCGTTGGCGCCCGCTCGACTGAACTACGTCCCAATCCGCGTGAGCCTGGGCCGCTGCAGCGCGCGCGCACCCAGTGCCACGGCAAGCACCACCACGGCGGCGGCACCAACCAGCGACGCGGTGACCGACGGGCCACTCTCCAGCGCCTTCGCACTTGCGTCGGTCAGACTGCCGGCCACGGTCAGCATCCAGCGGCGCACGCTCAAATAGTTGAGCGCCTGAAACGTCTCGCTCAGCACCCCCTCCCAGAACACCACGTACACCAACCCGCTCACCAGCGCGCGTCGCGTTACGAGCGACAGCAACGTGAACAGCGCCGCGTAGGAAGCACCGCCGAACGCGGCGGCGGCTGTGAACGCTCGCGTTACACCCTGCGGATCGTGGTCGCCGGTGGCCAGCCAGCCGGTGCCCCATACCGCCATCGCCGAGAGCAGCGCGGTGCCGGCGGCTGCAAAGAACACGCGCACCGTCACAATCCACCAACGCGGTGTCGTGGTGGTCACGAGATACAGCAGCGTGCCGTCGTCGGCTTCGGCACTGAACGCGCTCGTTCCAAGTAGCAGCGCGATAATGGGTGTGGCCAGCGCACACACGAGTGTGTCGTAGCGCTGCACGAGAAAGACCACCGGATCGCCGGCCAGCGCACCGCGTGACGCAAAGACCAGCGCAAACACCATCGGCAGCGCCACCAGTGCGCCCATGGCAATGAGCACCACCGGCGTGATGGTACGCGCCCACGACAGCTTGCACAGCACAACAGCGGTGCGCAGCAACGACACGGAACCCAGTTGCACCGGCGCAGCGCTCGCGGCATGCATCGGATCGCTCATCTGGGCACTCATCGCGCCACCAGATACGCAAACACATGCTCCAACGATTCGTCGGTGGCTTCGACTTCGTACAACGTGACATCGGCCAGACGCGCCGCCGGTGCAATCACGCGCGCAAACGCGGCATAGTCGGTCGTACGCACTACAATCCCCGATGTCGCCAGCTCCACACTCAGCACACTCGGCACATGCATGAGCGTAGCCGCCAGCATGCGATCGTCGCTGGAGCGCACGCGCACGGTGTGCGGTTGGTCGGTCATCTGGCGCCGCAACGTGCGATAGTCGCCGCTGGCCGCCAACCGTCCGGAGAGCATCACCAGAATGCGCGACGCCACCCCCTCGATCTCCTCGAGAATATGGGAGCTGAGCAGCACCGCCGTACCGTTGGCCGCGCGCTCCTCGAGCAGGCGCATCATGTGCAACCGCTGCCGCGGATCGAGCCCGTTGAACGGTTCGTCGAGCAGCACGAGCGAAGGCTCATGGACGAGTGCCGCCGCCAGCTTGGCCCGCTGCCGCATCCCCTTGCTGAAGCCGCCCACTTTGCGATCGGCCACGGTGTCCAGCTCCACGGCCGACAGCGCACGATCCACTGCCGTACGCACATCGCGCACACCAAGCATCACGGCCCGCGTGTGTATGAAATCGCGCGCGCTCATCATGCCCGGCAACGCTTCACGCTCGGGCACCAGCGCCACGCGACGATACACGTTTGGGCCACTGGTGGGCGCGCCACCGTACACACGTACGGTACCGTTGGACGGTGTCAGCAGCCCCGCCGCCAGTTGCAGCAGCGTGCTCTTGCCCGCGCCATTGGGCCCCAGCAACCCGGTAATGCCCGCGCCCACGGTACACGAGATGTCGTTCACCGCCACAACATCGCCATACCAGTGCGAGACATGATCAAACTCGAGCGCCACGTCCGAGCCTGCGATGCGTTGCTCGGTGCGTTGCGCGGTGCGTTGCGCGGTCCGGTGCACTGAGCCTTCCACCGTACTCATGGCACCAACCGCCGCACGCGCGCAACCAACACGGCACACGCCGCCGTCGATACGGCCAGCAGCGCGCCGATGTACAGCCAGATCGAGCCCGGCGGATCCAGCTCCATGCCGCGGGTAGTCTCGCCAAAAAGCAGGAACGCGAGCATGCTCAGCGTGCGGACCGGCGCCACCAACTCGACCACGCGCTGCGACACACCAAGCAAATTGTCGATACCGACCGCGATCGCAGCGGTGGTGAGAAAAAATCCGATCACCGACGCGGTCGCATAGGCACGACGCGACGTCCAGATGGTCAGCGCGGCACCGATGCTCCCCAGCGCGATCGCGGTGATGGTGGCCTGCGCCAGTACAGGCCCGATACGCGTGCCCATTTTCTCAAACACGGCGGCGGGGTCGGCAGCAACACCCACCTCACCGATGTACAACAACAGCAATGGTGCGAGCACTACGAAAAACAGTGCCGTCATGAGCGCGGCAAGTCGTGCAGTTGCATACGACGTGCGCGTTATCTCACGCGTGAGCAGCAGCGGCAGCACACGATGTTGCTGATCGCGACTGAACAGTTCGGGCGCCTGGGCTGCGGTGAACAGCACAAACAGGATCAGCTGCGGTTGCAGAATGATGGCGTAGCGAATGGGCAGCCCGCCCTGCGATGCAGCCGATGCCGCCAGCAGCGCCAGCGCCGGGAGCAACGTGGCCAGCGCCAGCAGCACGGGCAGCGCTTTGGCCTTCATGGGCCGGCCCAGTCCGAACATGGTGCGCAGTCCCTGTCCGTACAGCGCGCGCCACGCGCCCGCCTGTCCCACGCGCGCACCCTCGTAGCGACGATAGCCGAGATCGTGGATCGTCGTGACGTCACCACGCGGTGGCGTTGGGTATGAACCTGGAGTCGTCACTGAAACAGATCCTCGAGATGACCGCGCCGGCGTTCCAGTCGCAGCAATCCGGTGCCGTCGCGTATCGCGGCATCACGCACGGCATCGTACGTGGCGCGTGTGGCGGCATCGTCGGAACCATCGGGCAGTTGCACCAGCACACGCGTGCGTTCGTGCTGCGCCAGCAATCCGTGCGCCGACAGCGACTCGGCAAACGCGGTCGCATCGCCGTCCACTTCAATGACCAGTGTGCCCGTTTCGCCCGTGAGCGCGCCGAGTCGTTCTGCGCGCACCAGCCGGCCGTTGTCGATGAGCACAAAGCCGTCGCAGATGCGTTCGAGTTCACCCAGCAAGTGCGACGACACCAGCACCGACATGCCGAACTCGGAGCCCGTGCGCTGAATGAGCGCCAGCATTTCGTCGCGGCCGGCCGGATCGAGTCCGTTGGTGGGTTCGTCGAGAATGAGCAGTCGCGGATCGTGCACCAGCGCCTGCGCCAGCTTGACACGTTGCGCCATGCCGGTGGAGTAGCCGCCCATGGGCCGGTAGCGCTCCTCGAACAGCCCCACGTGACGCAGTACTTCGGCGCTCCGGTCACGGGCGGCGGCGGCCGGTAGCCCCGAGCAGCGCGCCATCCAGGTCACGAACTCCGCGGCACTCATGTCGGGCGGGAGGCAGTCGTGCTCGGGCATGTAGCCCACCAGCGCGCGAATGGCGCCGCGGTCGCGCACCACGTCGTGCCCCATGAGCGACGCCGAGCCGCTGGTGGGTTCGACGAGTCCCAGCAGGACCTTTACCAACGTGCTTTTGCCGGCCCCGTTGGCGCCCACGAGACCGGTGATCCCCGCGTCGATCGAGACCGTCAGCGCATCGAGCGCGACGACCGGGCCATAGCGACGCGTAAGGGCGTCCGCCGCGATGATCGGACAGATGATCGTGCTGCCGACGATACTGATTGTCTACTCCGCTACGGCAGGTTCGGGGACGGCGGCAACGGCTGGATTGGCAGCAGCAAGCGCGCCTTCGAGCACCGGCAGCGCTACTCCTGCCTTCGCGGCGCGGCGCTCCAGAGTTTCACGGTCGGCCAGACTGCGCATGAGGGCGTCGGCTTCGCGGTTCTGGAGATACTTCCCCTTCTCCCACCCTTCCAGAATCCCTTTGGGCGTGCCGTAGCACAGTTCGGCGAACTGCGCGATGGTGAGCCCCAGACTTTCCCGCAGCTGCCGAATGCCTTTGGGGGCCAAGAGGCCGTGTTCGGCGCGGATGGCCTCGGTGGCGGCCTTTTCCGACAGGTCGCGCTGGTCGATGGTGCGGTTCTCGTGGGCGCACTTCTCGCACCGGAAGAACGCACGCGCCACCTCGGCGGCCATGCCGCTGATGCGCAACGTGACCGTTTCCGACTGCAGGGCATACCGCCCGCCGCAGCCGCGATGGAGCGTACCGTCGAGTGTCGCAAGACTCATGTGAGACCCATCTGACGCGAATGGACGAAGTGGGGCGAATGCGTGCCCGCGGGGGCGCTGGATCGTCGAATCAATGTCCCAACGACCGTGTCCGCGCCACCCCTGTCCCGCTCTCCCGTCATGTCAGATTTCTACCTCGTTCGTCAGCCGCTGTTTGGTGTCTCGGGGGCCTTGCTCGGCTACGACCTTCGCTTCAGGGACGCGGAGGACGGGGAGCAGGCGTTCGTGCAGAGCTATCTGAGCGGGACGTTCGATCTGGTGCGCGGCAAGATGCCGGCGTTCGTGGGCTGTTCGCGCGAGCAGTTGCTGGCCGATGCGTTTCTGATTGCCGATCCGACCACGGCGATTCTCGTGTTGCCGCGCGATCTCGTGCTGGATGAGGACGTGGCGGCGGCGGTGACCCGTTTTCGCGAGAACGGCGGCACGCTGGCGTTGTCGGGGATCACGGCCGAACCGGCGCCGGTGGAAGCGCTGGTGCCGTATGCCGATTGGGTGCGCATCGACCTGCGCGAGGCGGACACGGACGCGCTCGAAGTGACCCGGGCGCGCATGGAGGCGATCGCCGCCGAACATGAGACCCGGCTGCCGCGGCTGGTGGCCGACCATGTGAGCGATCTGGCGCGCTACGAGATGGCGCTGGATCTCGGCGTCGAGGCGTTTCAGGGCGAGTTCTTCAGCCGGCCGGAGCCGCTGCCCGCGACCGAGTTTCCGCAGTCGACCATGGCCGCCATGCGGCTGATGGGGTTGGCGCGCGATCCCAATGTGAACGACCGGCAGCTCGAGGATGTCATTTCGTCCGACCCCGTGCTGATGTTCCAGTTGCTGCGGCTGGTGAACAGCGCGGCGGTGGGAATGCGCGGGGTGAGCTCCATCGGGCAGGCGTTGCGGTTGATCGGGCGGAATTCGTTTCTGCGTTGGCTGGCCGTGGCGGTGGCCGCGTCGCGCAAATCCACCAGCGGGGTGGACGCGGAGCTGGTGCGGCAGGCGGTGGAGCGTGGCCGTTTGATGGAGCAGATGGCCGGCGGGTCGCGCGATCCGGGGACGTTGTTTCTGATCGGGCTGTTCTCGTTGCTGGACGCCGTCTTCCGCATGTCTCTGACGGACATCATGGAGCGTGTCGCACTCAGCCAAGACGCCACCGACGCCCTGCTCGACCGCCAAGGCCCCTACGCCGAGGCGCTGTCGTTCGCCGAGTCGTACGAGATGGGGATGTTCGAGTATGCGTCCGAGCTGGCGCAGGGCATGGGCGTGGATGTCAGCAAGCTCGCCGACTTCTATACGCAGGCCATTGTGTGGACCGGCGAGGCGCTGGGCTCGACGCTGGATGCGCAGGTGGCGACGCCCGCTGCGAAACAGGTGGCCGCGAGGCGGTAAGCTTCGGCGATATCGCATGTAAGAACTCCGCAGGTGGGGGCACTACTGGAGTGCAGGGCCGCTCGATCCCGACGGCGTCTGCACCTTCCAACTTTCCTCCGGAGCGTGTTCCATGTTTTCCTTTCGCCTTGATCGTGTGCTCGCCGCTGTACCGTGCGTCGTATTGCTGATCGCGTCCACTGCGTGCAGCGATGCCTCGGCGCCGGTTGCCCCGTTTGTGAACGAAATGGCCGCACCGGCTGCAGCGTCCACGGTGGCAGGTCCAACCGCTGTCATCGGATTTGAGACTCGTGTCGCGGGCTATTCCAACTCCGGCAACGCCGGGTGGATTCGCGTCGACAAGAGCTGCGGCGGTGGTGGTCGCGTGGTGAATGGCGGGCGGACTAGCGCGTGCACCGATCGGGTTGTTCGCGGAGAGCCTATCCGAGTCAGTATCAGCTCCCGCCACGCGAACCGGACACGGCTCATCGGACTGTCCGGCATTCAGGCCGACAACGGGTTCGCCGCCGGATCCATTATCCCGGTGCCGTACACGCGCACCTTCGTCGTGTCAGATGATCCGACGTTCGACAACGCGATCGTCAGCGCGGTCTTGGTTGATCTCAACAGCTTCACGTTTGGTGCAGTGCAGGAACTGCGAGTACCGATCGGTCGCCGTCCGTAGCCTGACGTCCAGTCTTGAGCATCTCACCGGGCGAAGTCCCGGTGAGAGCGCTCCATTCTTCACATGCGAGGTGGTTTGCTCGCGCTAGCGCACGCGCTGCGATAGTCTCCGGACATGACCTCTCCCGCCGACACCGTCAGGCCGCAGCGCTTCATTTCGTTTCGGGACGTGCTTGCCTGCCTCGTGCTCGCCGCCTGCACCGAAAAACCCGCCCCGCCGGTCAATCCGCCGCCTGTCGCCGCTGAGGTCCCGCGTGCACCGACGCCCGGCGACTCGCTCTGCCCGCGCGACGGGTTATGGAAGGAGTGCGCATTGGTTGATCGCATTGTGAAGGCCGGGCTGGCGTTCAAGCCGGCCGACGACACGGTAACCGTGTCGTATCTCACGCCGCGCGGGGTGCGCTACAAAGTTGGGCGGTCGGCGTCGTTGTTGGCGTTCTACTATCCCGACACCGCGTCGCTGTCGGCGCAGTGGAAGACGCTGGACACGCTGCGCCTCACGCCCAAGGGTGACACGATCGGCGCGTGGCCGACGCTCCCCGAGGTGGTGCGGTCCGAGAATCTCGTGGTGGCCGTATTCAGCACCGATGCGCAGCAGCGTGAGCGGGTGCGGTTGGCGATTCAGGCGGGGGCGCCGCATCCGGCGAGTGCGCCGTTGCCGCGGACGTTGGCACCGGCGGTGGTGCGGTAGGGGGCATTGCCGGTATACCCGTCCCAATTATGTTCGCCTTTTATTCGTATTTTCATTGAACTTCAGAGACTGTGACACTTTCCGCGTCAATGTGACGGCAATTCGGAGACACGCCGCACCAAACGCTTGGATTTGACGCCGGATTCTGCCATTTTTCTGCAACTTGCGCACGCCACCGTGAACAGCGGGGCAGAGCGCGGTTCCTGTGGCTCAATCCAGACGTCCCATTCCGTCGCCCGACGTTCTTTTCCTCGGAGAAATCCCGGCTCATGGCTTCACCGATCAACCCGCGCTCCGTTGCACTGCGCGAAGTCACCAAACGCCCCGTTCGCACGACCAGCCGCCCCGAAGAGAACGGCGTGCAGCAGCCCACCAGCGCCTGGTACGGCTGCAACACGCTGAGCCTGCGCCAGATGCGCGCCAAGCTGCCCAAGTCGGTTTACCAGAAGCTGGCCGCGACCATTCGCCTGGGCAAAAAGCTCGACTCCGACATTGCGCCGACCGTGGCGCAGGTGATCAAGGAGTGGGCGATGTCGCGCGGCGTGTCGCACTTCACGCACTGGTTCCAGCCGCAGACGGGGCTCACCGCCGAAAAGCATGACGCCTTCCTCAACTTCGACGAAGGCAAGCAGGCGATCGAGTCGTTCACGGGTGAGCAGCTCATTCAGTCGGAGCCGGACGCATCAAGCTTTCCGTCGGGTGGACTGCGTGCCACGTGGGAAGCGCGCGGCTACACGGCGTGGAATCCTGCGTCGCCGGTGTTCATCTCGGAGACGGGCGGCACGAAGTACCTGTGCATTCCGTCGGTGTTCATCGGCTACAACGGTGAAGCGCTCGACGAAGTCACGCCGCTGCTGCGTAGCTCCGACGTGCTGTCGCATCGCGCGCAGGAACTGCTCGAACTCATCGGCGACAAGGGTGTGCTGCGCGTGACCACTACGCTCGGCGCCGAACAGGAATTCTTCCTCATCGATCGCGCGCACTTTGCGTTGCGCCCCGATCTGGTGATGGCCAATCGCGCACTCGTTGGCGCGCCGCCTCCGCGCGGTCAGCAGCTCGAGGATCACTATTTTGGTGGCATCCCCGAACGCGTGCAGGCGTGCATCACCGAAGTCGAGCTCGAGCTGTACAAGCTCGGCGTGCCGATTGTCACGCGTCACAACGAAGTCGCGCCCTGCCAGTTCGAAATGGCGCCGATCTTTGAAGACACCGATATCGCGACCGATCATAACCAGCTCGTTATGGCGATTCTTCGGAAGATCGCCATGCGTCACGGCCTGCAGGCGATCGTGCACGAGAAGCCGTTTGCCGGCGTGAATGGATCGGGCAAGCACTGCAACTGGTCGATGGCGATCACCGCCGACAACGAGCTGGATGGCACCAACCTGCTCAAGCCGGGCAAGACGCCGCATCAGAATTTGCGCTTCCTGATTTTCCTGGCGGCCGTGCTCAAGGGTGTACACAAGCACGCCGGTCTGTTGCGCGCCGGTATCGCCACCAGCGGCAACGAACACCGCCTCGGCGCCAACGAAGCGCCGCCGGCCATCATCTCGGCGTTCGTGGGCAGCATGCTCACAGGCGTGATCGAGGACATCGCTGCGGGCAAGACGTCGCCCACGAATGCCGAACAGGCGATGCTCAAGCTGGGCGTGGCCAAGTTGCCGGAAGTCGAGCAGGACAACACCGACCGTAACCGTACGTCACCGTTCGCGTTCACCGGCGCCAAGTTCGAGTTCCGCGCGGTGGGCGGTTCGCAGAGCATCGCCTTCCCGGTCATGCTGCTGCAGGCCGCCGTGGCTGAGGCAATCAGCGAGCTCACCGAAAAGCTGCGAAAGGAAATGAAGACGACCAAGAGCACGGATGATGCGGTGCTCAAGGTGGTGCGCGCGTCGTTCAAGGAGACGGCAGCGGTACGGTTCGAGGGGAACAACTACTCCGACGAATGGGTGGTCGAAGCGAAGAAGCGTGGCCTGCTCAATCTGCGTCGCACGCCGGAAGCGCTGGCGCAGCTCAAGACGGCCGACGCCAAGGCGTTGTTCAAGAGCACGGGCATCCTGACGGACGTCGAACTCGAGAGCCGCTACCATGTGCGTCTCGAGCGTTACATCAAGGACATCCTGATCGAGTTGCACACGCTGCAGGAGATCATCGACACGCAGGTCCTTCCGGCGTCGTACGCGTTCCTTGGTCAGCTCGCAGCCGCTGCGGGACAGGGCACCACGGCGGGTATCAACATGCAGCCGCTGGTGGATGCCGCGAACTCCACAAGCAAGCTGGTGTCCACGCTGCAGAAGAAGCGCAACGAACTCGCCAAGGTCACGGCCAAGGCCGAGCATATGCATGACGACGCGACGGCCCAGGCCGTGTACCTCACGTCGAACGGCTGCGACACGATGGGCGAAGTACGTGAAGCCGCCGACGCGCTGGAGTTGGTGGTCGGCGACGAATTCTGGCCGCTGCCGCGCTACCGCGAGATGCTCTTCCCGGTGTGATGCCGGCGCAGTGCTGCGTAACGCCAAGGGCCAGCGTGCGGGTGCGCGCTGGCCCTTGGTGCATCGCGAACCGCGACTGAGAAAATTCGACTACGGTCCGATGAGGGCCATCGTCGTGGACGACGGATCGGAGAAGTAGCCGAACGTCCCCATCCCCGGCATCGACATCGCATCGCCCATGCGCGTTCCACCGGCCGCTTCCACGGCCGCGAGCGTCGCCGCCACATCAGCCACGTAGATGTACGCGACGGCGGGCAGCGACGGCGTGTGCGATTGAAAAACCCCGCCAATTCCGGCTCCGACATCGAACGCCACGAAGGCCGGCATGGTAGGCAGCGTGCCGAAGCCGAATTGCGCTTCAAAGAACGACGGTGTGATATCGCCCTTTCCGTACATCTCGAGACTGCAGATGGTGTTCCCGGGCGGTTTGGGATTCGTGCCAAAGGGCATGGGCACGCGCGCGGGCTTCACGGGCGCGAGGGCACTGGTGACGCCGTAGATGGTGCCGCTCGGATCGGTGAATCGTGCGAGTGTGCCCATCATCGGAATCGTCCACGGCGCCTTCTCGATGGTGGCGCCGGCGGACACCGCGCGTTGCAGTTCGGCGTCCACGTCGTCGACGTGCAGGTACGGCACGACTCCGGGAAATCCGGGCGGGGCGTCGGAACGCAGCGCAATGGGCGGACCACTGGGTGCGACGGCGGCGGTCAGCGTGGGCGACAGGCTCATCATCTGCCAACCGAAGACGTTCGCGTAGAACGCACTGGAGGCCGCCAGATTGCCGGCCGAGATAGCGACGAGGGAAACGGGATGCGCACCGCTTCCGGCGGGAGGCTGGGGGAGTTCCATGCACAAACGCTACGACTTCCTTGGCTCGCGGGCCAGCAGGCGCACTAACAACGGGCGCGATGCCCCGTCTCTTCCATACATGAACATTTGCTCTCACGGTTCTCGATCCCGTTTCATGAC
>JBBQSM010000160.1:0-10567 GCA_038234895.1 Gemmatimonadales bacterium | reverse complement strand
ATGCGCCTGCGTCTCCTCGCTGCTGAACGCTTTGTGCAACTGGAAAATGTTGCAGACGTTCGGGTTGCCCGGATCGGTCTTGCGCACGCGCGCCGGGTCGGTCATGGCGGGACGCAACTTGGCCCAGATCGCCTCGTCGCTCTCCAGCAGGCCCACGGTGTTGCCCAGCGACTTGGACATCTTGGCCTGCCCGTCCAGTCCGACAATGCGGCGCGTCGGCGTGAGCAGCGGCTTGGGTTCCGGGAAAAAGTCCGCGCCAAACCGCGCATTCCATTTGCGCGACGTATCGCGGGCCAGTTCGAGGTGCTGGATCTGGTCTTCGCCCACCGGCACCGAGTCGGCGCGGTACAGGAGAATATCCGCCGCTTGCAGGACGGGATACATCAGCACCCCCGCGGGAATACTCTCCAGCTTCGCCGACTTGTCTTTGTACTGCGTCTGTCGTTCAAGGTCACCCACCGGCACCAAGGTCGTAAACACCCACGACAGTTCGGTATGCTCGGGGACTTCGCTCTGCATGAAGAGCGTCGCCTGCGACGGCTCGATGCCCGCCGCCAGCAGCGACTTGGCCATCTCCCACCGACGCGCACGCAACAGCGCCGGATCGTAGTTGCCGGTGATCGCGTGATAGTCCACCACGCAATAAAGGGCGCCAGGGTGCACACTCTGCAGGTGCACCCAATTCTTGACTGCACCGAGGTAGTTTCCGATGTGCAGTTCGCCCGAAGGCTGAATACCGCTGAAGATCCGTGCCATGTCCAAACGTAATCCGCTCTCACACAGCCGAGCAACGCGACACGCATGACTGATATCCGCTCGCAGCGCGACGATTGGCGTCGCATCGCCGCTGGCGCCGCGGCGCTGGCCAGCGGCTTCATCGTGGAGCAGTCGCGCTCCCGCCACGCCATCACGTGGGAAGAGAAGAGCGCCACGGACTTCGTCAGCCACGTGGATCGCGGTGCCGAGGAGATCATTCGCGCCCAATTTGCGCGCGAGTCGCCGGACATTCGCGTGGTGGGCGAGGAGATGGGAGGCGGCGGCACCGAGCAAGGACTGGTCGCCATCGTCGATCCGCTCGATGGCACCACCAATTTTCTGCATGGATATCCGAACTACGCCGTCTCTATCTGCGTAGCGCTCGACGGGGTGCCGCAAGCCGCTGCGATCTATGACGTGGCGCGGCAGGGGCTCTACAACGCAACCCTCGACGGTGGCGCGTTCTGCGACGATCGGCGTATTCACGTCTCCACGCTCACCGCGCCGGCGCGCGCCCTGATCGGCACCGGATTTCCGTTCAAGGACCAGAGCTTCGCAGCGCGGTACGTGAGGCACTTCTCCACGCTGATCCCGCAGGTGGCCGGCTTGCGGCGCGCCGGTGCGGCGGCACTCGACCTGTGCGACGTGGCCTGCGGCCGCTTCGATGCCTTCTGGGAGCTCATGCTGGCCCCGTGGGACCTCGCGGCCGGCGTCCTGCTGGTGCGAGAGGCTGGAGGCCGTGCGACCGATCTGGAGGGGAATGACGCCCCGCTACGCGCCGGTCCCATCGTCGCCGGCAATCCGGACATGCACGCCTGGCTGCTCGAACAGCTGGCTCTCGCCGATCGCCAGCCGTAGCATCCCTGAGCGCTTCGCTCCTCCCTCTTCTTTCCCCGTCGCATGGCTCTCGTCGAGTGCGTTCCCAACTTCTCTGAAGGTCGTGATCCGGCCGTCATCGAGGCCATCGTTGGTGCGATCGCGTCCACGCCGGGTGCGCATCTGCTCGATGTCTCCAGCGACGGATCGCATCACCGCACCGTCGTCACCTTTGTCGCCGCGCCATCCGCCGCCGTGCAAGCCGCCCTGAACGGCATGCGCATCGCCCGCGATCGCATCGACCTGACGCACCATCGGGGCGAACATCCACGCATCGGCGCCACCGACGTCGTACCCTTCGTTCCGGTCGACGGCGTCACCATGGACGACTGCGTCGCGCTCGCACGCGAGCTTGGCGCACGCGCGTGGTCCGAGCTGGGCATTCCGGTCTATCTCTACGAACGCGCGGCATCAGTACCGTCGCGCGAGAATCTGGCCGATGTGCGACGCGGCGAGTTCGAAGGGCTGCGCGATGAGGTCGGCACCAATCCCGCACGCCGTCCCGATTTCGGGGACGCGGCGCTGCATCCCACCGCCGGCGCGACCGCCGTGGGGGCGCGTCCGTTTCTGGTCGCCTACAACGTCTACCTTGGCGGCGCACACAACCTCCCCGTGGCGAAGGAGGTGGCCAAGGCTATTCGCGGCTCCTCAGGCGGGCTGCGCTACGTGAAGGGGCTGGGGATGGACGTGGACGGGCAGGCGCAGGTGTCCATGAATCTCGTGGACACCGAGAAGACGCCGCTGCACCGCGTCTTCGAGATGGTACGCAACGAAGCTGCTGCGCACGGCGTGGTGCCCACCTGGAGCGAGATCGTGGGACTCGTGCCCGAGCGCGTGCTGCTCGACGCGGGCGCGCGACACATTCAGCTGCGTGGCTTTTCCAAAGACATGCTCCTCGAGCACAAGGTGCGGCACGCGATGGCGGGCGGTGCCGCCACCGACAGCTTTTTGGCGCGCGTCGCCGCCGCCACACCGACACCCGGCGGCGGCAGCGTCGTCGCACATGCCGGCGCGCTCGGCGCAGCGCTGGTGCAAATGGTCGCGGCACTCACGATCGGCAAGAAACGCTATGCGGATGTCGACGAGCAGATGAAGCGCGTCCGCGAGGTCGCCGAACAGTTGCAGCGCGAGCTCGTCGAACTCGTGCAACGCGATGCCGACTCTTACGAGACGGTGCGCACGGCGTACGCCATGCCGCGGGAACCACAAAGCGTGGCTGCGGCGCGCACGGAGGCCATTCGTCACGCGCTCGTACAGGCGTCGATGCCTCCACTGGAGACCGCGCGACTTTCGGTGGAGGTCGCCTCGCTGGCGGCCACGGTGGCTGAAATCGGCAACAGCAATGCCGTGACTGACGCCTGTGTGGCCGCGCTCCTGGCCGAAGCCGCGTGCAAGGGGGCGGTGCTCAACGTGCGCATCAACGTGCATGCGCTCGACGACGCCATGCTGGAAGTTCGCAACCAACTCGTCACCGACGCGCGGGCCTGCCTCGATTCGGTCTCGGCGTACGCGCGCCGTGCCGAAGCGGCGGCGGAACGCGCCATGGCACCAGCGGAGCAGCGAAGCACGGTGAGCGCGACATGAGGCGCGTTCGGCTGAATTCCGCATTCTGTTTGGTCCTCACACTCGCGGCCTGTCGCAGCGGATCGGCGAGCGGACCATCATCGTCGAGTACGCCAGCCGTTGCCGCATCGCCAGACGTCGTCATGGCCTGTGTGGCTGCAGTCGCTGACTCCACACGCCCACGCGTGCCTCTGACCGCCGCCTTGCTCATTGCACTGCGCCACGAACCGCCCAAGACGCCGGCGTCCGAGGCATCTGTGCGCATTGAGAGCGAGACCTCGCGCAGCACGGTCAAAATCGATCCCGGGTCACCGGCCCGCTTTGAGTTGTCACCAGGACTGTATGATGTCCGCGTGTCGCAGGAGGGCTACGGCAACGTCACGGCGCGCGTCACGCTCGCTGCCGGCTGCACGGCGACATTCAGCCCGCTGCTGCGCGGGCGCGCGGGTCAGAAATGAAACAGCGCGCCGACTCGAACGATGAGTCGGCGCGCTGTCTTGTCTCGTGCGGCGTGGCTACTTGCTCCAGGGCGGCGTGATACCGTTGCTGCGCGCATAGGCGATCGACTGGCCCAGGTGCTCGTGCAGATGCGTCGCGGTGAGAATCCACATCGCCTGCGACGTGCTGTTCATGCCGAACATGCTCACCGGCTTGGCCAGATCCGCAGATGTCGTCTTTTCCATTGCGCTCTTGAGATGCGCAAAGCTCTGCTCCAGCTCTGCCACAATCTGATCGCGCGTGAGGGCGCGCTTTTCGTAGGCCGTCAGCGTCTTGAAGTCACTACCGTTGATGCCCGTGGACGCGGGAATGGCGACGCCGAATCCCGACGGCAGCAGGTAATTGTCCGACGCGACATGAAGAAACACCTCACCGGCCGATCGCACATCCGCCGACGGGCGCCATCCCATTTTCTCGGCGGGCGTGGCCTTGGCGAGCGCGATGAACTTCTTCGCGGCGCCGTCCACATCTTTCATGAGGTCGACGACGACAGGTGCGGTGCTGGACGTCTGGGCGGCGAGCGGCGACGCGACGGCACCACAGCACAGCGCAACGCCAACGAGAGCAATGTTCGCGAGTCGCATCAGCCGAATCCTCAGAGTGGCAGAGTCAGAATGCGCGGGCCGTCTTCCGTGACGGCGACGGTATGCTCAAAGTGCGCCGACCGCTTCCCATCCGCGGTGACGACGGTCCACTTGTCGCTCAGCGTACGCGTCTTGGCCGTGCCCACGTTCACCATGGGTTCGATCGCAATTGTGAGGCCGGGCTGCAGCTTCTTTCCGCGCTTGGGCTTGCCATAGTTCGGAATCTGCAGCTCCTCATGCAGCGAAAAGCCGACGCCGTGTCCAACCAACTCGCGCACAATCGAGAAGCCTTCAGCCTCGACCACGCTCTGAATGGCCGCTCCGATGTCGCCCACGTGGTTGTCGGGCGTCGCCGCCGCAATGCCCGCGGCCAGCCCGCGCTGCGTCACGTCAAGCAACTGCGCGGTGAGGTCGTCGATAGTGCCGACGGGTACGGTCACCGCCGAGTCGGTATACATCCCTTCCAGCTTTACCCCCACATCAAGCGTGACGATGTCACCATCGTTGAGCACGCGCTTGCGGGAGGGAATGCCGTGCACGACCTCTTCATTCACGGAAATGCAGGCGCTGCCCGGGAATCCGTACAACCCTTTGAAGGCGGGCTCTGCACCGGCGTGCGATCGGATGAACGCTTCGCAGATCGCATCGAGTTCGCCCGTAGTCACACCGGGGCGAACTTCCGCTTTCATCTTCTGAATCGTGGCGTACAGAATCGCGCCACCGCGCGCCATGACGTCGATCTCGCGCGGTGACTTCAGCAAGGTAGACGGGGCGGACGAGCCGATAGCCACGTCAGATTCCGAGTGCCTGCAGCATGCGTGTTTCCACCTCGTTCAGCGTGCCCAACGCGTTGATGTGGTGGAGATTGCCACCGTTGGACGCGTACCATTCAATGACCGGCGACGTTTGCTGACGGTACACATCAAGCCGCTTGCGTACGGCTTCCGGTTCGTCGTCCTTCCGACGAACCAGCGTGCCCGCGGGCGAATGTCCGTCGACGGCGCACGTTTCGCCGGGCTCACGTCCGAAGAAAGGACGCTGGCACTGGTCGCACGTGGTGCGGCCACTCAAACGACGTACCAGTTCGTCCTCGGCGATATCAAACAGCAAAACCGCGTCGAGCTTGCGGCCGAGTTTGGCGAGCATCGCGCTGAGCCCTTCGGCCTGCGGCGTCGTACGAACGACACCATCCAGGATGGCGCCGTTGGCCGCACTCGGCGACGCGAGTGCTTCACCCATGATTCCCATGATGACTTCGTCGGGAACCAGATCGCCGCGGTCCATTGCGGCTTTGGCTTCGAGACCGAGCGGCGTGCACTCACGCACGGCCGCGCGCAGTACATCACCGGTAGCGATCTTGGGGACATTCAGGCGTGCTGCAAGCAGCTCACCCTGAGTCCCCTTTCCTGCGCCCGGAGGACCGAGCAGAACGATGACCATTATTGCCCGTCTGTGCTAAAAGCCACCGGTCGCCTGACGTCCGCGGAAGCGAACGCGCCCCTTCTTCATGAACCCGTCGTACTTGCGCAGCAACAGGTGCTGCTGCATCTGCGCCATCGTGTCGAGTGCCACGCCAACCACGATCAGCAGCGACGTACCACCAAACGCAAACGGCACGTTCACAATGCGGGCGATCACGATCGGCATCAATGCGATGACCGTAAGGAAAATGGCGCCCGGCAGAGTGATACGCTCCACCACCTGCTCAATGTATTCCGCCGTCTTCGCGCCCGGCTTGATGCCCGGCACAAAACCACCCTGCTTCTTCAGATTCTCCGCCAGATCGACGGGATTGAAGATGATGGACGTGTAGAAGTACGTGAACAGCATGATCAGCACGGCGGAGAGCACGAAGTAGAGCCACGGATTCGGCCCCTGCGGATTGAACATCTCCGCAATTTCCTGCGCTCTGGCGTTGCCGCTGAACTGCGCGATGGCGCCCGGGATGACGATCACCGACTGCGCGAAAATGATCGGCATCACGCCAGCCGTATTGATGCGCAACGGAATGAAGTTGCGCGCCGCCTCACGCTGCCGACCGCGCGCCATCGTGCGCTGCGGGATCTGAATCAGAACGCGACGCGCTGCCACGGTGATTGCCACCACGCCTGCGACCACGCCCACCATCATGATGCCCAGCACCACCAGCGACAGCACATTGACCGCACCAGTGCTCACGAAATTGAACGACTGCAGAATCGCCGGCCACATCCCTTCCACGATCGAGAAGAAGATGATTAGCGATGCACCGTTGCCGAGGCCACGCTCCGTGATCTGCTCACCCAGCCACATCACGAAAATCGCGCCGGTGGTGAGAAACAGCATCATCTGCACCGTAAACGCGAAGCCGGGATTCAAGACCGCGGTCCCGAGCGACTGCGTGAACAGCGAAAACCCGTAGGCCTGCACCAACGCGAGCACCACCGTCAGGTAGCGCGTGTACTGCGTCAGCTTTTTCCGGCCGTCCTCGTCCTTCTGCATCTTGTCGACGATGGGCAGCACCGCTCCGCCGATCTGCACGAAGATGCTCGCCGAGATGTAGGGCATGATACCGAGCGCAAAAATCGTCGCCCGGGACAGACCACCACCCACGAACATGTCGTACATGCCGAGCAAACCACCGCCCTGCTGCCGTGCGAAATAGTCCGTCAGCGCCTGGACATCGATGCCGGGCGCCGTGATGTGCGCGCCCGTCCGATAGATCACCAGACACATCAACGTGAAGACGATCTTCGCCCACAGTTCAGGCGTCTGATAGATGTTCGCGACCGCTTGCGCGGCCTTGTTGTTCTCTTCTGCCATTCGCCGGGGGCTCCCCCTCAGCCGTCGACGCGGCCACCGGCCGCTTCGATCTTCGCCTTCGCGGACGCGCTGAGCTTGACGCCGCGCACCGTGAACGCGCGCGGCACATCACCGTTCGCCAGCAACTTGGCCGGGCCGTGGCCGCTGCGGATAAGTCCCGCCGCCACCAACGTCTCGGTCGTCACTTCGTCGCCGGCCAACTGCGCCAGATCGTTCAGACGGACTTCCTGCGCGTATTCCTTGAACGGGTTGGTGAACCCGCGCTTCGGGATACGACGCGTGATCGGCATCTGCCCACCTTCAAAATGCGGCTTGCCGCCACCGGGACCGCCATGGCCGGAACGCGCCATGGAGCCCTTGTGACCCTTGCCTGACGTCTTACCCGTGCCCGAGCCAGGACCGCGACCGATACGCTTCCGGTTGCGATGCGAGCCAGGCGCCGGCGCCAGGTTGTGCAGGCCAATCTTCTCGACGCTTTCAGCGCCGGTGCTGTTCGTTGCCACGTGGTTACTCCTCCACCGGTGTCACCGACACCAAGTGACGAACCTGCTTGAGCTGTCCGCGCAGCGAGGCGGAATCCTGCTGCACGACGCTGGCCTGGTGATGCTTCAGGCCGAGCGCTTCCAGCGTGCGAAGCATGCGCCACGAATGGCCAATGCCGCTGCGCACCTGGGTGATCTTTACCTTGCCCGTACCCGGCGCCTGCAACTTCGGCGTCTTGGCCGGACCCTTGGACGGATGCCACACAAATGTGCGAGCCATTACGCCACCCCGGCAGCCGTGACGGCCGCCTTGCGAAGGTCGGGCAACTCGGAGCGCGACTTGGCACGCGAGCGGTACCCGATCTGCGAAACCTCGACACCACGTTCCTTCGCCGCCTGCTCGACGGTGATCAGGTGCGTCAGTCCGTCCAGCGCTGCGAGTACCATGTTGTGCGGATTCGTGGAGCCGAGCGACTTCGTGAGGATGTCGTGAATCCCGGCGCATTCGAGAATGGCGCGAACCGCACCACCCGCGATAACACCGGCACCCGGCGCGGCCGGCTTCATAAGCACCTTGCCGGCGCCATGCTTGCCCACCACCTCGTGCGGAATCGTCGAACCCGTCAGCGGAATCGTCACCATGTTGCGACGAGCGGCATCCACGGCCTTACGGACCGCTTCCGACACTTCGTTCGCCTTACCGGTGGCAAACCCCACCTTGCCCTGTCCGTCGCCCACCGCGACCAGCGCGTTGAACGAGAACCGGCGACCACCCTTCACGACCTTCGCGACGCGATTGATCGCGATCACGTTTTCTACCAGATCGCTCTGCTCACGTTCCTGCCCGGGACGACCTTCGCCGCCGCGACCGCGACCGTCGCGACCACCAGGGCCGCCACCTTCGCCGCCAGGCCCACGTCCACGATTACCGCCGGGTCCACCGGGGCCGCCACCCGGGCCGCCTGGGCCACGTCCGCGCCCGCCACCCGGGCCACCACGTCCGCCACCCGGACCGCCACGACCGCGTCCGCCGGGACCACCACCGCTACGGGCGCTGCCGCCTGGCGCGCCACCTGTTCCTGCTGCGTTTGCCATATCAGAACTCCAGGCCGCCCTCTCGGGCGCCATCGGCCACGGCCTTCACTCGGCCATGGTACTGGTAACCGGCGCGGTCGAACACGACCTTGGCAATGCCCGCCGCCTTCGCCTTTTCGGCGACTGACTTGCCGACGGCAAGCGCACGCTCCGACTTCGTTCCTTCCATCTTCTCGTCGCCCACAGTCATCAACGTCTTCTGCGTCACGTCGTCTACAATCTGGGCGTAGATGTGCTTCAGTGACCGGAACACCACCAAGCGCGGACGCTCCGCTGTGCCGTTCACCGCTTTGCGTACACGAAGGTGACGGCGCGCTCGCCGTTCCGCGTTCGTACGCGGGATCGCCATCTTGGCCATTACTTGCCTCCCGCCTTGCCGGCCTTACGCCGAACGACTTCGCCTTTGTATTTGACGCCCTTGCCCTTATACGGCTCCGGCTTGCGGAAGCTGCGGATCTCGGCGGCCACCTGACCGACCAGCTCCTTGCTTTGTCCATCAACGAGCACCGTCGTCGGGTTCGGCGCGGAAATCGTCACGCCCGCCGGCGACTTGTACTCGATCGTATGCGAAAACCCGAGCGACAGCAGCACGCCATAGGGTTTGATCTCAGCCTTGTAACCAACGCCGGAGATCTCGAGCGTCTTCTGGAAGCCCGTCGTCACGCCCTCGACCATGTTGGCCACGAGCGTGCGGGACAACCCATGCAACGCCTTGTGCTTCTCTTCGTCGGACGGACGCTTGACCAGAATCTCAGCGCCTTCCTGAACGACCGAAATGTCCCCCGGAAGCGTGCGCGAGAGCTCGCCCTTCGGACCCTTCACACTGACCGTATTTCCCTTGATCGCCACACTGACTCCGGCCGGAACCGGAATGGGGCGCTTGCCGATACGCGACATGAGCGATCCTTACCAGACGAGGGCGAGCAACTCGCCCCCGGTATTGGTGGCGCGCGCCGTACGACCGGACATGATGCCCTTCGACGTGCTCAGGATAGCCATGCCAAGACCGTTACGAACGCGCGGAATCTCCTGCGCGCCCACGTACTTCCGCAGGCCGGGCGTGGAGACGCGCTTCGTCTGACGGATCACCGACTGTCCGCCATGGGCGTACTTCAGGATCACGCGCAACGCATGCTTGCCATCTTCCAGCTCTACCGTGCGGTAGTCCTGGATGAAGTTGTTCTCCTTCAAAATGCGCGCGATCTCAACCTTGATCTTCGAGAGCGGCATGTCAACACGGCGATGCTTCGACGCGCATGCATTGCGCAGTCGGGTCAGCATGTCCGCGATCGGGTCGTTCATACTCATAACGTCGTCACGCTCCTATGGTATCCGCTCAAGGCAGACCTTTAGGAATGAAAAAGGAACCACGCGGTCTAAGACCGCGCGGTCGGAAGTCCTACCAGCTCGCCTTGCGGACGCCGGGGATCAGGCCGTTCAAGGCCATATCCCGGAGTGCAATGCGGCTGAGTCCAAAGGTACGCAGAAACGCGCGCGGGCGCCCGCTCATGCTGCAGCGGTTGCGCACACGCGTCGCCGACGAATCGCGCGGAAGACGACGCAGCGCGTTGCCGGCCACGATCTTCTCTTCGTCGGTGCTCTTCGGATTCTGGATAACGGCCTTCAAGGCTGCGCGCTTGGTCGCGTACCGGGCGACCAATTCCTTGCGCTGCGCATTGCGGGCCAGCTTGCTCGTCTTTGCCATGGATCAGTGTCTGGGGAAAGAGTGCTCAGGCCGCAGCAGCAGCCGCAGTCGGCTGCGCCACCTTCGGCGTCACCGGCTTGTCGTCGCCCTTGAACGGCATGCCGAGCTGGTGCAGCAGAGCGAACGAATGCTCATCCTTGGCGGCGGTCGTCACGAACGTGATGTCCATGCCGTGGATGCTCTCGATCGCCTCGTAGCTGATCTCC
>JBBQSM010000159.1:0-10573 GCA_038234895.1 Gemmatimonadales bacterium | reverse complement strand
CACGAGCGCGTCGTACTACGGCTATCCGCCGAGCAAACAATATGTGTTTGACACGCCACGCGGTTTCGATGTATCCACCACGGCCATAGAACCGCGCTTCAGCTTCGCGCGCGGCGGACTGGCGGAAGCGTGGACGGGCGGAGTGTACGCGTACAATCGCGACGACCTGGGGCAGTATCCGGTTTCCTACGATGACATGCAGCGCCACTACGCGATCGTGGCGAAGCGCATCGGCATTGGTGCAGTGCGCGACGATCTCGAACAGTTCATTCCGTTCGGTGACGGCTATCGAGACCCGTTACCCTTCGATCGCCATTCGCAGTGGTTGTGGGATCGCTATCATGCGCGCCGCGACCGGCTGCAGGCAGCGCACGGGTTCTATCTGGGCCGCTCGCGCGTAGCCACGCTGAGCAGTGCGCACGGTACTCGCAAAGGGTGCGACCAACTGGGTCGTTGTCTGTGGGGCTGCCCCAACGAGTCCATCTACAGTCCACGACATACGCTGCGCGAGTGCCTGATGCACGCGCGCTTCACGTACGTGCCGGGTGTGATGGTCGAACACTTCGAATACGGAGAAGGCGGCGGTGTAACGCGCGTGGTCGCACGACGTGACGGTGGAAACGAGCGCGTGACGTTCGAGGGCGACGAGTTCGCGCTGGCGGCCGGTGCGCTCACGAGCAGTCGTATCGTGCTCGCGTCGATGTATCGTCGCACCGGTGTGATTGCCGAAATGCCAGGTTTGATGGACAACCTGCAGATTCACGTACCGTTTCTGACGCCGGCGATGATCGGTACGGCGGTCAACACGGCAGCGTATCAATTCCATCATCTCGCGTTTGGTGTGACGCGCCCCGACCCGCTCGACTACGTGCACGGCCAGATTACCACGCTCAAGTCGGCGCTGATTCACCCCATCGTGCACACGCTGCCGCTCGACCTGCGCGGCGCGATCGGGGCGTTCCGTGCGCTGCGCGCGGGCTTGGCCGTGGCCAATGTGAATCTCGCCGATCGCCGCCGTGCCGACAGTCTGGTGACGCTGCGGGTACGCGATGGCGCCGCCTCGGATTCGGACACGGAATTGGTGGTGCGTTACAGTGAGGATGCCGCCGAGCAGGCGCGAATGGAGTCGGCGGTGGGTTCGGTGAAGAAGGCGCTTGGTGCGATGGGCTGTTTCGTGCCGCCGGGTATGACGCGTGTGTTACCGCGCGGTACGAGTGTGCACTATGCGGGCACGATGCCGATGTCTGAGACGCCGGGGCAGTTCACCTGCGGTCGGGATGGTCGCAGTCACGCGTTCCCGAACCTGTTCATCGCGGACGGCGCGAGTTTGCCGTTTCTACCGGCCAAGAACCACACGTTTACGCTGATGGCGAACGCGACGCGGATCGCGGCGGGGTTGCCGGTCGCGTAGCCGTTGAATCGCGAAGTACGCGGTGAACGGAGGGATCGCGAATGACGCGAGCGGGGCCGCGAGGGGAACCGAGTGGGAGGCGGAGGACGTCGCCGGGGGGAGGGCGGGTTTCGTTTCTCGGGGGCGCAGTACGATTGAGGAGGGGTGGGGTTTCGCCGTCCCGCGTGCGCTGCAGGGCCCCGCGAGAGCGCTCCACCCAAACGATACAGACTCCCCGATGCGCGCGGAGCCGTGAACGGCACCGCGCCCGTTCGCGGCCCCGCCCGCGTCATTCGCGATCCGTCGGTTCGCGATCCGCCGGTTCGCGATCCGCCGTTTCGCGATCCGCCGTTCGGCGATCCGCCGTTCGGCGATTCAGACCCTACTTCGCCGCGATCTGGGCCCGCTGATCCGCGATCACGTCGGCGATGATCGTCGCCAGTGGCGTCTTGGGCCGGAAATTGATCGTGCGCTCGAGCTTCGTGACATCCGGAACGCGACGCATCATGTCCTCGAACCCTTCCGGATACGCCTCGGTGTACGGCACCAGCTTGATCTCGGAGGTGCTGCCGGCGGCATCGCGCACCATTTCCGCCAGCTGCATCATCGAGACTTCCTCGTTCGACCCGATGTTGAACACATCGCCGACCGAGCTTGGCGTGCCGAGCAGACGGAGTAACGCTTCAACGGCGTCCTGCACATGTCCGAAGCAGCGCGATTGCGTTCCGCTGCCGAACACGGTGATCGGTTGGTTGGCCAGCGCCTGCGCCGCGAAATTCGGCAGCACCATGCCATAGCGTCCCGTCTGGCGCGGCCCCACGGTATTGAAGAAACGCACCACGATCACCGGCACGCCCTTCTCGCGCATGTACGCAAAGCCGAGCCATTCGTCCATCGCCTTCGAGCAGGCATACGCCCAGCGCGAGTTGCTCGTCGCGCCCAACTGCAAATCGTCCGACTCGGCAAACGCCGCCTTGCTGCTCTTGCCGTACACTTCGGACGTCGACGCGATCAGCACCAGCTTCCCCTTCTTCGCTGCCGCTTCAAGCACCGTCTCCGTGCAGCCGATGTTGGTCTCGATGGTATGTACCGGGCGCTCCACGATCAGCCGCACACCGACCGCGGCCGCGAGATGCACCGTCACGTCGCAGCGATCGACGCACTCAGTCACCAGCGGCACGTCGAGCGCGGAGCCGATGCGATACTCGAAGCCCTCTCGCCCAACGAGATGCTCGATGTTGCTCATGCTGCCGGTGGAAAGGTCGTCCAGCACCAGCACGCGGTCACCACGGTCGAGGATTCGCGTCGCGAGGTGGGAGCCGATGAACCCGGCGCCGCCGGTAATAAAGACTTTCACGATGATTTCCCGAGGGAGTGTACGGTAAGGTCGGGCGGTTCGACGTTCATCTGTCCAAACCGCGTCGTTTCCGGCGTGCCGAGCAGCACATGATCCACCGCTTCCGCCCCCTGGGCGGCCGAGTGGTCCTGATTGGAGACTTCGTACTTCCACGTACCAAACCGGCCACGGCTGAGAATGCCCGCCGCGTCCAGCACCGGTTCAATCTGCGCCAGCAGTGCGTCGCGGCCCAGCCACGGCGTAGGATAGCCATGCTCCAGCCGACGATGCCAGCGCGTGACGATCCGCGTGTCGTCGCTGATCATCCGCGCGTTGCGGAAACCGGCGATCACCTCGTCCACGATCGTGTCGAGATTCACCGGTTTCTCCGGCGACTCGCTGACTTCGGCCATGAGCGACCACTGCTCGCCGGGGCGCGGCACGTTGTACGGCGAGTAGTTGCTGAAAACGGTCACGCGATAGAATGGCCCTTCGCCTTCGGGAAAGTACATCCAGCACTTGGTGCGCAGATCGTCGGGTACGGGACCGTCGAAACCGACGCCGATGATATGACTCGACGAATGCACAAATCCCGAGGCCAGCGGATGCAAAGCCGGCCGGTCGGAGACGAGTGGAATGAGTCGATCGAGCGGTATCGACGAGATGAGCTGGTCGTACTGCTCCACGCCGCCATCGGCAAAACGCACGGTCTTCGCGTCGGCCTGCACTTCGACGACCTCGCGGCCGAGTTGCACGTTGGATGCGGGCAGCTGATCGAAGAGACTCTGCCAGATTGCGCCGGTGCCACCACGCAACGGAAACCGGAACGTCGCATTCGGCCCCCACGCGACCTCGTCGGCGCGCTTCTCGATGTTGCGCTTCACGCGCGCAAGATCGACCGTCGCCACGCGCTCACCCATCCACTGCACGTTCATGGCCGACGGATCGTACGCCCAGACTTTGCGGTTGTACGGAAACATGAACAGATCGCAGAGTCCCTGGCCGAAGCTGCGCAGCAGCCACTCGCGAAAGTTGGCAGGCGGTGTCGTAGCTCCGGGCGCGGCCGCGATGGTCTCGAGTCCGTGTACCGCAGCGTCGATATCAAGCTGCGGCAGCCTCCACAAATTGTTCTGAAACGGGTAGGGCACCCACCGTTCGCGAATCCACACCCAGGCTTCGCGCTCGTGCTCCACCCACGCATCGCCGAGCGCTTTGGTCATCAGGCGGTCGAACCAGCGGTAGTGCGAAAAGAGCACATGCCCGCCCAGGTCCCACGTGAAGCCCGCATCGTCTACGATCGATGACGAGAGGCCGCCGGCGGTCGGCGCGGCATCCACCAACAGCCAGTTCTCGTGTCCATGCTCGACCAATCGCGACGCCGCGCCCAGCCCTGTGGGGCCGGCGCCGACGATAAGAATGCGCGGGGAAGTGGTCACGAAGTGCTCACGAATTGATCACAAGTTGTTCACGCTGCAATGTGACGGCGGAACGTGAGGAGCTGCAGGAACGCTTTCCAGCAGAATTTGATCAGCTTCCAGCGGCGAATCGAGACGACGCCCGTCTGCCGCTCGCGGTGCGTGACCGGCACGTAGGCGATCCGGAATTTGCGTCGCGCTGCGTAGACCGCCAGAAAAAGCGACGGCGCCAGCGTATCCTCGGGAATCAGCCGGCGCGCGTCTTCCCAGACAGACCGCTTGAGGAGCTTGAAGGGCACATTCGCATCACGGATCGCGACCCCGAAAAGCATGGGGAGCGCCATGCGAATGACGCGTGTGAGCCACAGGCGTAGCGTCGGGTCCTCGCGTTGGATGCGCACCCCGAACGCCGCATCGTGGCCCGCTCCAATCGCTTGCCAGAGCGCGGCGGCCTGATCAAGCGGGATCTGCCGGTCGCTGTCCAGAAAGAGCAGATGCTCCCCCGTGGACGCTTCAATGGCGGTACGGAGCGCCGGACCATGGCCGCCGTTGACCTTGTGCACCACTCGAATACGTGGATCGGTCGCGGCGATTCGATCGAGCAGCTCCCCGGTTTGGTCGCGCGAACCGTCGTTCACGACCACCAACTCGGACCCCGCGATGCGGTCGAGCACGAACTCGCGCACCTCGGCGGTGGCCGCCTCGATCGCGCCCTCCTCGTTGTACGCGGGCATCACTACGCTCAGTACCGGGCGAGCGCTCATGATCTGGGTTGCAGCACGTACTGCGTAACGGGGCGATGGGGTTGTCCGCGAACGGCGAGCGTGAGCCCGTCGGGAATTTGTGTTTGCAGAAAAGCCTCGTCTTCAGCGGTCCAGGCGATCATCCAAATCTCGTCGTCGGCCTTCAATGGCAGCTTGGCGGTGGCCCGGTACCGCGGCTCCCCCCGCGCGATCGACATGATGCGCGCGCCTCCCATCTCCATCCACGTCTCCGTGGCAAAGATCGGACCGGGCGCACGGGCCGTGTAGCGAGCCCCGTGCACGTTCGCGTAGAAGTGGAAGACATGCCCGTTCCACCCCTGCATCAGCACGACAATGGTGCGCCCTTTCGCGCCACCTGCGGCGACCACGGCGAGACTGCTGTCGATCGCGTGCTCGGTCAGATT
This sequence comes from Gemmatimonadales bacterium, assembly GCA_038234895.1. Lineage (GTDB taxonomy): Bacteria > Gemmatimonadota > Gemmatimonadetes > Gemmatimonadales > Gemmatimonadaceae > Gemmatimonas. Next base: position 5,264 of record JBBQSM010000159.1, on the reverse strand, counting down.
CCCTTTTCCGAAACCTGAATGACGAACTGACCGCGCCAGTGGTGACGGCGTGAGATACGATTTATACAGCAGGGCACCCGTCCACATCGGGCCCACCTGCGTTTCGAACTCCGATTCACGCAGCAGATTCTTCCAGGAGCTGGGGGAGAACCACCCAAGCCCGATGAACAGCGGCGCCACACAGAACGCGGCCACCACCGCGCCCGCCGCGCGCACGTGCCGCGGCGCGAGCAGCCGGGCCAGCGCAATCGCTCCCACCGCCGACAACACCGCCAGGGGAACGATGCTCGGAATGAAATAGCGCGGTGTGGTCGTGGACCCGTAGTAGAACGCAAAGAACGGCAACGCCCAAGCGGCCATCAGCGCCAGCAACGGACGACGTGACGCGGCGGTATCGGTCACCCCCACGATCGCCAGCACGAAGGCGAACGGTGACGTTGACCAGAGCAGGTATTCCCAGAAGTGCGTGGGGAATGGATTGGTGAGATGACTGCCCACATCACTCGCCGCGGTGGCCATGCGCGGATCACGAACGAACAGCACGGCGTACAGCGCGGCCAGTGCCAACGCGAACGGCACGCCGCGCAGCAGTACCGCGCGCACACTGCCGTGTCGCTGCCAAAGCATGAGGCCGAGGAGCGGGGTCACGAGAATGGTGTCAGCACGCACGAACACCGCCGCAGCAAAGAGCGCCAGCGCGGAGAGTTCGAGCGCGCGTGCCGGACGCCGCGACAGCATCGTCACCGCGACCACGCACAGTGCCGTGGATGGTGTCGTGCTGTTCCCGTAGCCGCTCGACATCCAGAGAATCGGATTGATCGCGAGCAGCGCGCCCAGTGTCCACCGTTCGCCGCGCGTGAGGTCAAACGGAAAGAGCAGCAAACCGCACAACGGGATCACCGCGCCGGCCAGCGCCGACAGCACGATCATGATGATCGGGATCGCGCGCACGTCGCTCCCCAACAGTACCGTGAGACCCTGTACGAGCCGGTGGTAGCCAGCCTGCGGACCATAGCGATACGTGTCGGCGAATTCGTTGTGCTGCACCAGCGCGGCCACGCCGTTCGCGAGCGACACTTCGTCGTTCTGATAGAACCACGCGAAGTGCGCCGCCAGCAGGCGCGCGCCGAACAGGGCACCGAAAAACAGGGCCAGCGTCAGCGGACCGGTCAGCGGACGCGGCGTGTCGGTGTCCCTCACTCGCGTCGCAATCCTTGTTCGCGCTCCTGCAGCCACTGCGTGTACCACGCGACGGTTTCACGCAACCCATCTTCAAACGTGAAGTGCGGATGCCAGTCCATGCGCGCACGCGCCTTCGTGCAGTCCAAAAACTGGGCCGGGATCTCGTGCGTCGCTTCGCTGCGAATGATCGGCGGCAGCCCGGTTACACCCATGACCGCCATCAAGCGCTCCACCACCTCGATCACGTTGAGCGGCGTTTCGGTGCCGAAGTTGAACGCCTCTCCCGTGATACCATCACCCGGCACGCGCTCGGCAAGCTGCAAATACGCCTCGACGGCATCGCGCACGTAGAAGTAGTCTCGCACGAACGTGCCGTCGCTGCGAATGACCGGACGCTCGCCCTGCAGCGCGCTGCGAATGGTGCCTGGAATAAGCCGGTTGAAATTGAGATCACCCGCACCGAACAGATTGCCGCACCGCGTCACCGCGATCGGTACCTGATATGTGTGCCAGTAGCTGAAGCTGATGAGATCCGTACACGACTTGGACACGTCGTACGGAAAACGACCCTGCAGCGGCGCATCTTCGGTGTAGGGCAGTACGTCATGCGAGCCGTACGCCTTGTCGCTCGAGGCCACGATCACGCGCTGGATACGCGGCATGCATTGCTTCGCTGCTTCCAGCAAACACCACGTACCGCGGATGTTCGACTCGAAGGTGGACATCGCGCTGCGCGACGCCGTGCCGACAATTGTCTGCGCGGCGAGATGAAACACGGTATCGATCTCGTACTCGTTGAGCACGCGCAGCAACGTCGGATGATCTTCGAGTTCGCCGCGAATGACCTGACAACGCGGCAGCAGTCCCGACGAGACGGCGCGGCTGTCCGGTACCCAATCACGCACGAGCACGGTCACACGCGCGCCGCGCGCCAGCAGCTCTTCGGTGAGATGCGAACCAAGCAGCCCGGTGGCGCCGGTGATGAACACATTCTTGCCGTTCCAGAAGCTCATGTCTCTGACGTCCAGGGTGCCGTACCCGAGGCCCACATGTCCTCAAGCATCAGCTTCTCGCGCAGCGTATCCATGGGCTGCCAGAAGCCGTGATGACGATACGCCATCAGTTGTCCTTCGCGGGCAATGCGGTCCAGCGGTTCGCGCTCCAGACTGATCTGATCACCGGCGATGTAGTCGAGCACTCCCGGCTCGAAGACGAAGAAGCCGCCATTGATCCACCCCTCATGTCCCTGCGGCTTTTCAGAGAAAATCCGCACCGCATCGCCGTCGATCGTGAGATCGCCGAAGCGCGAGGGCGGACGCACCGCTGTGACCGTCGCCAATTTGCCGTGCGCCCGATGAAAGGCGAGCAGCTTGCCGATATCCACGTTGCCGAGTCCATCGCCGTACGTGACCATGAAGGTCTGATCGCCGATCAATTCGCGCAGGCGGAGCAGGCGACCGCCGGTCATGACATCGAGACCCGTATCCACCACCGACACACGCCAGTCAGTGCGCGGTGAATTCAGAAAGTTCACACCGCCGGTGTGCAGATCCACACGGAAATCGCTGTGATGCACGGCGTAGTTGTGAAAGAACTCCTTGATCAAGCCACCCTTGTAGCCGCACGCTACCACGAATTCGTTGAAGCCGTGCCCCGCATAAATCCCCATCAGATGCCAGAGCAGCGGCATGCCGCCGATCTCCACCATCGGCTTGGGGCGCGTGCCGGTTTCTTCGGCGAGACGCGTGCCGCGGCCACCTGCCAGCAGCACGACTTTGATCGCCTGCTCCGATGTCGTCGATTGTTCAGTCATGCGGACCCTACGACGCGTGCGCGGATGTAGAAACGGACGTGGCTGGCAACCGGTCGCGCCAGCCGCGCAGCTTACTCGAGAACCGGAAGCCGATCAGATACGTGAAAAACTCCCAGCAGGTAGCCATGCGCACGTGCGACATGCCGTTGCCGCGCATGCGCGCGAACACATTCACCTCGAGCACGCGTACCCCCATGTAATGCGCCTTGATGAGCATCTCCGGATCGAGCAGCCAATTCAGGGACTGCAGGTCCATCGCCTGCCAGATCTCGCGGCGCATCATGCGCGGCTGTCCGTTGACGTCCCACGAACCCAGTCGCGGCCACAGCATCCGCACGAACACGTTATAGCCGACCGAAATGATCCGGCGTGAAAAGCCATCCATACGATAGCGTCGCCGCACCTTGCCGAGGATGCGGCCGTCGGTGACGGAGCAGGCTTCGTACAGTCGAACGAGATCCTCTGCGTCTACCTGCCCATCCGCGGCCACAGTCCCAATCCATGTGCCCCGCGCCTGCGTCACGCCCTGCAAAATGCCGTTGCCGTACCCGATGTTCTGCTCAACACGAATGGGGCGCACGATACCGGGAAAGCGCTCGGCCAACTCGGTCAGTTTCTCCCAGGTGCCGTCAGTCGAACCGTTGTCCACGGTCACGATTTCGAACGAGCAATCGCTGTTCATGAAGGCGCGCGCCAGCCGTGGCACCGAGTGCGGCACGTTCTCCGACTCTTGGTAGCAGGGCATCACCAGCGACAGGTCGACACCAGAGGGCATGGGGGCGGTCATGAGAACAGGTCAGTGCACGGGAGGAGCGGACGAGGCAATACCCTCGCCCGGGAATGTCGCCGAACGGCGCACCCCTTCTGCGATAGTCGTGCCGGGCGTCCACGCGATGGACTGACGAAGCCGGTCCAACGAAACGGCCCCGTGCGGCATTTCATCGTCGCGCTGTGGCAGCGCGCCAAAGTCGAGCCGTTCAGCAGCGATGCCCAGCACTGCGGCCGCCGTCTCGGCGAACTGCCGCACGCTGTGCAACCCCCCGGTGGCCAGGTTCACCAGCCCGCCGGGGACAGCGGCGCACGCACCAAGTCGCAGCAGCCCCTCGGCCACGTCGTCCACAAAAGTGAAGTCGCGCCGCTGAGTGCCGACCGAGAGTGCGATCGTCGCTGCGCTCCCGCGCGCCGCCAACAGACACGGCAACAGACGCCCGGCATGCTCTCCGGGACCGTAAACCGTGAATAGACGCGCTGTCACACTACGCTGCGCGGGATGATCGCGAAGGAGACGGGTCCCGGCAAGCTTCGTCTGCCCATAAAGAGTCGTTGGAGCGGGGGCGGCGTCCTCCGGGAGGCTGCCGCCGATCGTTCCGTACTCAAGGGCCGAGCCCGTATGCACCAGTCGCGCTCCGGCCCAGCCAAGCGCCTCGGACTTGGCGGCGAGTGTGGCCACGAGGCCCACAAGCTCCGCGTTAATGCGGTGCGCCATCCCCTCGTCGCGCTCGGAGCGATCGATACCGTACCCCGCGAGGTTGAAGGTCACGACCGGTCGCGCTGCCTCGAACAGGGCGGTGACCGATGCGTCCTGCGCCAGGTCCACGGCCGCGATCTCTCCGGAAATCGCATACGCCGCGGCCACCTGTCGCATCGCGTCCACATCGCGCGCGGCGCAGGTGACGTGGGCGCCGGCTGCAGCCAAGCGTCGCGCCACCCACCGTCCGATAAAGCCCGAGGCGCCGAGCACCAGCACGGGCACCCCATGGTAAGGGCGCTGCGCCGTCGCCCAGTCGGTGGGTTCGGCCGACATCAATTCCCCGGCGGTGCGGCGGCAGCCGGCGCAGCGGCCGGCGCCAACCGGGTCAGCTCCGCCAGCGCCTGCGCGGTCGACAACGGCCCGGCACGCACCGCATAGCTAGCCTTGGAGACCGTCGGTCCGTTGACGAACCAGACGCGGCGTCCGGGGAATGCCGCAATGACGGCGCTGTCGGTGGCGGGTGAATCGTGGCGCACGTACACCGGGACCGTGTCGGCGAGATCGAGCGGATTGTAGACGGCCGCCGAGGTGTAGTCGGGGAGCTCGCGTCCGTTCACGAAGATCAGACTGTTGCCGAAACCACTCGTCTTGGCGAGCGCAACGATGTCGGGCCGCATGCCACGATAGTGCCAGTACCGGTCCGCTGCGCGCCACGGCATGAAGACCACGATGGCGCCGAGCGCGAGCAACGCCACGCCAGAGAGGAGGCGCGTCTCCGATTCGGTGCCGGTGTCGAAA
>JBBQSM010000158.1:0-10627 GCA_038234895.1 Gemmatimonadales bacterium | reverse complement strand
GGGCGTTGGCGGACCACCGGCCGGCGTGGTGGCTCGGGAGCAGGCAACCGCAAGGACTGCGAGTGTCGCGAGAGCGAGTGGGCTTCGGCGCATCGGGCGATCCGGTTAGAGAGGAGGAACAGTTTCCAGCATGCGCAGCATCACGGAAATTTCGGCCGACTGATCTGACACGACATCGTTCGCAAAGCGGAAGACGGTGTCGTCGTGCCCCGCGTTGCCGTTCTTGAGCAGCGTTTCGACCATGTCGATCGCACCGCGATGATGACCGATCATCCCAAAGAGGAACAGCCGGTCGAAGGTGGATCCGCGCGCACGGTCCAGCTGCGCCATCTCCTCATCCGAGAGCATGCCCGGCATCATCATCTCGTGATTCATGCCGTTCATCCGCATCACGTGGCGTGTGGCGGTGGAGTCCGGCACCTCCTGCTGGCGCTCGCGCAACCAGCGTCGCATCATGCCGATCTCGTCGCTCTGCGCCGCGCCGATGCGGAGGCAGAGCCGCTGCACGTCGGCGCGCGCGCCATGCGATGCCGCCCAACCGGCCATGATGACGGCCTGGGCATGGTGCGGCACCATCCCCTGCATGAATTCGACGTCGGCGGGGGAGAAGGCGCGGGCGGCGCTGTCCGCCGTGGCGAGTGCCACTGCCGTGGCTGCGGAGCCGGGCACCACCACTCCTGTGCCAGCCGCCAACACCGGCGAACGCGTGGACGCGGCGGACGTGCAGGCCACGGCGCCGAGCAGGAGGCACGGGACAAGTACGCGCCTCAACTGTGAGGTATCGGTCAACGCATCGCCCCGGGCTGTTGGAGAATCGGTGGATAGTGGGCGCAGCGTCGATCGTCGCAAACCAGCCCGACGCGACGTCGCGTCTTACACAAACTGCGCGTCGGACTGACCTGCGGCTATGGCCCGGCGCCCGCGGTCATCGTCCCGACATCTGTCGGCGCCATGCTAAACGCTGGATGCAACATTCCTTCAGCCCTGACGCCCATGCCTAGGTTCCGCCCGCTGCCACGAGCGCGCGTCGCGCTCACTGTCGCGCTCACTGTCATGATCCCTCTCGCACTCGCGACGTCGACCGGGTGGGCACAGGCGCAGGGGGCACAGGCCGCCGGCTACCACGTGGTAAAAACGATTCCCGTGGGCAGCGAGGGCGGCTGGGACTACGCCACGGTGGATGCGGCGGCTCGGCGTCTCTATGTGTCACACGCCAGCAAGGTGGTGGTGATCGACCTTGATCGCGACACCGTCGTTGGTGAGATCGGCGACACACCGGGCGTGCACGGTATCGCCGTCGCGACGGAGTTCGGCCGCGGCTACACCAGCAACGGCCGCGACAGCAGCGTCACGATCTTCGACCTCAAGACGCTGACACCGATCGCACGCGTGAAAGTGACCGGCGCCAATCCCGACGCGATTCACTACGACGCCGCGTCGAAGCGCGTATTCACCTTCAATGGCCGCAGCAACAACGCCACGGCACTTGATGCCATGAGCGGCGTCGTGGTGGGTACGATCGCGTTGGCCGGCAAGCCGGAGTTCGCCCAGACCGACGGCAAGGGGCGGCTCTTCGTGAACATCGAGACCGACCCGGGCCAGATTCAGGTAGTCGACACCAAGTCGTTGCAGGTGACCAAGACGTACACACTTACCGGCTGCGACGGGCCGTCCGGTTTGAGCTACGATGGCGCGACGGACCGTTTGTACTCGGTGTGTGGGAACAGTGTCATGGCGGTCAGCAATCCCACGACCGGTGCTGTCGTTACGCTCCTTCCCATCGGTGCCGGTGTCGATGCGGTGTCCTTCGACGCGACGTCCAAGCTGCTGTTCGCGTCGAACGGTGGCGACGGCACGATGAGCGTGATCCGACAGGAATCCGCCGATCGCTACACATCGCTGGGGAACGCGACCACACAGCGCGGCTCGCGCACGATGACGCTGGACCCGACGACGCATCGCGTGTACATGGCCAGTGTGCAGTACGGGCCAACGCCGGCGCCAACCGCGCAGCAGCCGAGGCCGCGGCCAACAGCAGTGCCGGGCTCGTTCTCGGTGCTGGTGCTGGACCGCAAGTAAGTGTCGCGTCGGTCCATGCGTCTCCGGCGCATGGTGGCGCGGACCTGCGGGTCGTCGCTGGTGCTGTTGCTGGCCACGAATCTCGTTGCCGCGCCGCTGTCAGGGCAGGTCGCGCGACCCGTCCCTGTGACGCAAGCGTCCGTCACCGCCACAGCACTCGCACAATCGCCGCGCGTACGGATTGCCCACGCCGACTCGGCGCTCGCCGATGCGGCACTGCAGCTCGCGCAACAGTTCGAGAATCCCGTGCTGAGCGCGAGCTACACGAAGGACGCACCGCAGGCCCACCTCGCGCTGGGTGTGCCCATCGACTTGGCACGCGAGCGTAGGCCACGCATCGCGTCGGCACAGGCGCAGCTGCTGGCCGCAACCGTGCGCATGCAGTTGGTGTTGCAAGAGATCGCGCTCGACGCCGACACCACGTTTCTGCGCGCGCAGGCGCGTGAGGCACGCGCACGTTTGTCCGCACGCACCTCCCGCGATGCGGATAGTCTGGCGATACTGGCGCGCCTCCGACGCGACGCGGGCGACGCGAGCGATCTCGATGTGGAGGTGGCCATTGTCTTTGCCGGTCAAAGCGCCAACACCGCGTCCACAGATTCCGCCGCCGCCATCACTGCGCTGCTTGCGATGCAAACCGTGATGGGCCTCAATCCCGATTCACTTCGCATCGTACTGGCTGACACGCTCTCTACCGCGGCGGCCGACGCGCCGGCGATGCTCTCGCTGGTGCCACTGGCAAGTGACAACGCGCCAGGCGTCGGCGCGACCACGCCTCCCCTGGTTGCGGCGGCACAACTCGATGAGCGATCGGCAGAACAGTCGGTCCGACTGGAACAGGCGCGGCGGCTCGCGGCACCATCGCTGCTCGTCGGTATCGATACGTGGAACCCGGGCGGTCCCGGCGGCTTGCTGCCGCAGGTTGGTCTCTCGATTCCGCTGCCCCTGTTCAATCGCAATGCACCGGCCATTCTGTCCTCGAAGGCCACACTCCGGCGCAGCAGCGCGATCGTCGCGCAAGTACGGCTGACCCAACACGGATTGGTGGCCAACGCGCAGCGGGATGCGCGGCTGGCGCGGCAGCGCGCGGAACGGTCGGCTCGTCTCGTGGCGTCGGCGGGGCGTATCGCCACCCTTTCTCTGCTCGCCTATCAGGAAGGCGCCGCGACCGTGACCAGTACGCTCGAGGCACAGCGCGGTGCACGCGAAGCGCTGACGCAATTCACCGATGACATCGCGGCCATGCGCGTTGCGAACCGTCTGCTGCAGTTTCTCCTGCTCGGCGTGCCGCTGGGGACGCCATGAGCGGATATGCCATTCGGTTGCCACGTCGCGGCGCGAGTCCGACGACTCACTTCGCTGCCAACCTCACTGCCACGGCGATGGCGCTGCTACTCTCGCTCGCCAGTATCACCGGATGCGCGACAGGCGATGCCTCGACCGACGAGGAGACCGGTACGACGCCACCCACCGTCGGCGCGCAGACACAGTTGGTGGACACCACGACCTTCACCGAGGTGGCCGAGGCGGTGGGGATGGTCACGGCGCGCCTGGGGCACGCTGCCTCGCTGTCCGCGCCGGCCGCCACCCGGATCACGCGCGTGCGGGTGGCGGTGGGTGATCGGGTGGACGCGGGGGCCGCGCTGGTGGACTTCGAGTCGGTCCTGTTCGACGCCACGTTCGCCAGCGCCGATGCCGCGCTCACTGCCGCGACCAAGGCCGCCGCACGCGCTGAACGCCTCGTGGCTGCCGGCGTGGCCCCACGTCGCGATGCGGAACTCGCCGCCGCAGAGCTGGCGGCGGCTCAATCGACGGCGATGGCAGCGCGTCGCATCCAACAGCTGGCGACCCTGCGCTCCCCGATTGCCGGCGTCGTCACCGGCGTGTCCGCAGTCATGGGAGCCAACGTGGACGTCGGTCAGCCACTCGTGGACGTGGCAGATCCCACGCAACTCGATGTCATGTTGCAGCTCGCACCGGCAATGGCCGCACAGGTTCGCACTGGGCAGACCGTGATGCTGGCGCAGAACGCGCGCGTGAGGAGCGAGCCGATGGGCGCGGGCGTGGTGGCAGACGTCGCCGCCGTGGTGGACAGCGGCTCACAATCCGTCACGGTGCGCGTGTCGCTTCGCACGACGACCCGTACGCTGCGCATCGGCGAGACCGTCTCCGGGCGCATTACCACTGGGCGTCACCCTGGTGCCGTGGTCGTGCCGGATGACGCGCTGGTGCCGTTCGACGAAGGCTTCCGGGTGTTCGTGGTGGACTCTGCACAGGTCGCCCATGCGCGTCGCGTCACGATTGGTGGACGCAGCGGACAGGTGGTCTGGATCACTGCGGGTATCCGTGCCGGCGAGCGGGTAGTGACGGCAGGTGCCTACGGTTTGGATGACGGAAGTACCGTGGTGGCCATGCCTGCAGGACGAGCCCGCGCACCGTGAGCAGGTCACGCACGCTGTTCGACCTGCTGGCCTCGCAGCGGCTGTTCGTCTACCTCGCCGTGGGCTTGCTGAGCACTGCCGGTATCTGGTCGGCCACGCGCATGCCGTCGGCGGTATACCCGGAGCTGACGTTCCCGCGCATCACCATCGTGGCGCAGGGGTCGTCGTTGGGTGCGCGGCAAGTAGTGTTCGCCATCACTCGGCCGCTCGAAGAGGCGGTGAGTATCGTGCCTGGCGTCGAGCGCGTGACGTCGCGATCGATCCGTGGTGCCAGCGAGGTGAACATCACGTTTGCCGAAGGCACCGGTATGGACGGGGCGTTGCAACTGGTGCGTACGCGCATCCAGCAGATTCGAAGTGAACTGCCGCCAGAGGTGACGGTCGAAGTGGAGCGGCTCACGCCCGCGCTGTTTCCGATTCTCTCGTACAACCTGGAGGGCGGCGACGCGGCCACGTTGTACGACATCGCGCGCTATCAGGTCAAGCCCGTACTGTCGCGCGTACCCGGCGTGGGGCGTGTCGACGTGCAAGGCGCCGATGTGCGCGAGATCGAGGTGCTGGCCGACCCCGCCCGCCTCGCTGCTGCCGGCCTCACCTTCGGCGATGTGGCCGCCGACATCCGGGCGAACATTGCCGTGGATGCGGTGGGGCGCGTAGCGCGCGACTACAAGCAGTATCTGGTGGTGTCAGCGCAGGAAGCGCGGTCGGTAGAAGACGTAGAGAACGTCGTGCTGCGCACCGGCCTTCGGGTACGTGACCTCGCCACCGTGGTCATGGGCACCGAAGACCATGTCCGGCTGATCTCGGGCAATGGACATCCGGCCGCTCTGCTGAACATCACCCGGCAGGTGGGCGGAAACACCGTGGGTGTCTCCGACAGCGTCGCCGGTGCCGTGCGCGCGTTGCAGGCCACCTTGCCGCCGGGCGTGCATTTCACGCCGGTGTACGATCAGGCGGCGCTGGTCCGCGATGCGGTTGCCTCCGTACGCGACGCAATGCTCATCGGCGCGCTGCTCGCAGTACTCGTCCTGTTGCTGTTCCTGCAGCATTTCCGCATCACTGCAATCAGCGCGGCCGCTATCCCACTCACACTGGCGATCACCGTCTTCCTGATGCGTGTGTTCGGGCAGACGTTCAACCTGATGACGCTGGGAGCGATGGCGATTGCCATCGGACTGGTGATCGACGATGCGGTGGTGATCACGGAAAACATCGTGCGTCATCTCACTCTCACCACCGATCGCACGATGGCGATCCGCGAGGCGGTGCAGGAGCTGCTCTGGCCGGTGATCTCATCCACGGCCACGACGGTGGTTGTGTTTCTGCCGCTTGGGCTACTGCTGGGCGTTTCCGGACAGTTCTTTGCCGCGCTCTCCCTGACGCTCACCAGCAGCGTCATCGTCTCCCTCGTACTCGCGCTCAGCATCATTCCGCTGCTTAGCGAGCAGTTCCTGCGGGCCGAGGACAGTCAGCACAACATCGCTACACCCACTCTGCTCGGTCGAGTCAGTCGAGGGCTGGACCACATGTCGGTGCATTATGCGCGCACACTGCAATCGGCGCTGCACCACACCCGCTGGATGTTGGCGATCGCCGTGCTGCTCGTCGTTGCCGGTGTCGCCGCGTATCGGGGGGCCGGCAGTGGATTCTTGCCGGAGATGGACGAAGGCTCATTCATCATCGACTACTGGACGCCGGGAGGAACCGCGCTCGCGGAAACGGACCGTCAACTGCACATCATCGAAGATATTCTGCGCACCACACCGGAGGTGACCGGGACGTCGCGGCGAACCGGAGCCGAATTGGGACTCTTTGCGACCGGACAGAACACCGGTGACATCGCGGTCCGCTTACAACCCGGTTCCAAGCGCGACCGACACATCACCGAAATCATCGACGAGGTGCGCGGGAACGTGGAGCACGCGGTGCCGCGCGTGCGGGTGGAGTTCATCCAGATTCTGTCCGATGTGCTGGACGACCTCTCGGGCGCCTCGTCGCCCATGGAAATCAAGCTCTTCGGACCAGACTTGGCGCTCCTCGAGCGCTACGCTCTGCGCATCGGACCGCTGGTGGAAAAGGTGGACGGCCTCGCCGATTTCTACTCGGGCATCGCCGAATCCAGCGCAGAAATGGCCATGCGTGTGGACGCGCTGGCTGCGGCCAAACTCGGCATGTCCGCGCAGGACGTGAGTATGCGCATCGGCGGAGCGTTGCTCGGCGTCGCCGCGGGTGAGGTGCGACTCGACGATCGCAGCATTGGTATCCGGGTGCGCGCCGCCGACTCCATCCGCTTCAATGCTGAGGGGCTGGCCGCGCTGCCCGTGTTCGGCCCGCGCTCGACGCGCGCGACACCGCTGGGCGCGCTGGCATCGTTCAGTACGGGTGACGTGCGCGGCGAACACCTGCGCGAGAACCAGCAGCAGGTCATCGTGCTCACCGCTGGCGTCGAAGGCCGCACGCTCAGTGCCGTGATCACCGACGTGAAGGCCATTCTGGATGCAGATCCGGCGCCTGCCGGTATTCGCGTGGAGCTGGGCGGACGGTACGCGGGGCAACAAGCGGCGTTCACCGGCCTGCTGTTGGTGCTCGCACTGGCAGTGGTGTGTGTGCTCTGCGTCATGGTGCTGCACTTCCGCTCGATTGTGGAGCCGCTGGTGGTGCTGACCGCAGCACCGTTGTCGTTCGTCGGCGCGTTCGCGCTGCTCGTTGTCACCGGCGTGTCATTGAACGTCTCCAGCTTCATGGGACTCATCCTGCTGGTGGGGCTTATCGTCAAAAACGGCATCATTCTTCTGGACTTTACGCGGGTCCGCATGGTGGCCGACGGCGTGGACTTGGAGACAGGCATCTGCGATGCGGCGCGTGTACGCCTGCGTCCCATCCTGATGACGACACTGTGTACGCTGTTCGGGTTATTGCCACTGGCCCTCGGCCTGGGCGCCGGGAGCGAGATGCAGCGCCCGCTGGCGTTGGCCGTCATTGGTGGGTTGGCGCTTTCCACGCCAATCACGTTGTTCGTTGTGCCGGTGCTGCTCGTGGCCGTGCGCGGGCGGGGCTTCCGGATTCCACTCACGGCTTCCTGAACAAGGGACATACCATGAACAGCTTTTCCCCGCGCGTGTTCGCTCTCACCGCAGCGTGCCTGCTGCTTGGCGCCTCCATCAGCAGTGCACAGGCGGTCGTGGTCAAAGAAGAAAAGGCGGGCATGCTCAAGCTCGCGAAGGTGTCACCGGAGGCCGCGTCGGCTACCGCACTGGCAAGAGTACCGGGTGGCAAGATCCGCTCTGGTGAGATCGAAAAGGAAGACGGCAAATTGATCTACACCTTCATCGTGAAGGTGGCGGGAAAGTCCGGCGTGGAAGAGGTGAACGTGGACGCGCTCACCGGCAAGATCGTTGTCGTGGAACACGAAGCGGATCCCGAGGAAGCGAAGGCGGCCACGCCCAAAGCCAAGGGCAAGACACCTCCGGTGACGCCAGCCACGAAGTCGCCGCGCTAGTAGCCTCGGCGCGAGCCGAGCGTACATTCCGGCACAATGCGTGTTCTGGTGGTGGAAGACGACGCGGAAGTCCGTGACTTCGTTCTGCGGGTGATTCGCGAAGCGGCCTGGGCGGCGGATGGCGTGTCCGACGCCAGGTCCGCGCTCGATACGCTTGCCAGTACGCCGTATGACTTGGTGATTCTCGACGTGGGCTTGCCCGACGCCGACGGCTTCTCCGTGTGCCGTACGTTGCGTGGTCGCGGTGACCGGACTCCTGTCCTCGTTCTGACCGCGCGCAATGCGGTAAACGACCGCGTGCGTGGTCTCGACGCCGGCGCTGACGACTACTTGGCCAAGCCGTTCGCGGTGAGCGAACTCCTCGCACGATTGCGCGCGCTCGCGCGACGTCCGGCGGTGGCGTTCGAGCCGCTGCTCCGTCTTGGCGACCTGGAACTCGATCCTGCATCACATCATGCGGTGCGCGCCGGCGCGAGCATCGTGCTCACCAGCCGAGAGTTTGCGCTGCTGGAGTACCTCATGCGCAATCCTCGGCGCGTCGTGAACCGCGCGCAGATCCTCGATCATGTGTGGGACGATAACTTCGATCCCGTCGCGAACGCCGTTGATGTCTTGGTCGGTCGGTTGCGTCGCAAGATCGACAGGCCCGGCCTGACTGTCCTGTTGCACACGGTGCGCGGTACGGGCTATGTGTTGAGCGATCGGTTGGGGAGTGATCGTGGTGATTAGTCGGCTCCGACTGCGTCTTGCCGGTGGGTTCGCGCTGGCCTTCGCGCTCGGACTCGGCGTGCTCTCGGCGCTGGGACTCGGATATCTGTGGCGGGAGTCCACGCGGCGCTTCGACAACCGGCTGTCTGACGTAACGCGCGGGTTAGTCGTAGCCATCGAACGAGAGCTCGAAGAGACGCCCGACTCTTCCATGGCCTATGTGGTGGGCGAGGTATCGAGCGAATGGCCGTCAAACGGGGATGCGTTCCTCGTGCTGGACAGCCTCGGCAACGTTACAGCTATTCGTGATCGCGATTCATCGGCCGCGCGCGTGGTGGATGCCATCCGCGGTACGCGCGCGACACGCATAGGCATCGACGGAGGAGCGCGCGACCTGCGGGCCCGGGTGCTGGATACCACCATCCTGATCCCTGGCAGCGCGCAGGGCAAAGGTGTCGCCGTTCGCGTGGTGGCCTTCGGATCCACCGAGGGCATCGAGTCCGATACCGAGCGACTCGGGTTGCTCTTCGCAGTTGGTTCGCCGCTGATCCTGTTGGTAAGCCTTGGTGCGGGCTACCTCTTGGCCGGACGCGCGTTGCAGCCGATGCGCCAGCTCTCCGACGATATCGCGGCCATGGAGCCATCCGATCTGTCGCGTCGGTTGGACCGACGTACCGGCACCGACGAAGTGAGCACGTTGGCCATGGAGTTCGATGCATTGCTCACGCGACTGGACGAGGCGCAGCAGCGGAACCGTCAGTTCGTACGCGAAGCGGCGCATCAAATCCGTACGCCACTGACGCTGGTACTCGGGGAGACCAGTCACGCGCTTGAGCGACCTGTTGGAGCAGCAGGTGAGTCGTTGCAGAGTGAGCCGGAACGGCTGCGCGCGACATTGGGCCGCGTGCGCACGGCCGCGGAGCAGATGCGGCGTCGCGTTGACGAGTTGTTCCTGCTGGCCGAAGCGCGTGCCGGCGAAGTGGTGCGCCTCGAGGACCAGGTGGAGCTGGATGGACTGGTGCTCGAATGCACGGACCTCATGCGGGAGCGCGCGTCATCCACCGGTCATTCGCTGTCGATTGAGCGCGCGGAGCCGCTGGTGGTCGTGGGCAATGCGGCGCTGCTGCAGGAAAGCCTGCTGGAATTGCTCGAGAACGCCTGCCGCTACGGGGCGACGTCTGCCCCGATTACGGTGTCCTGCTACACCAGCGTGCAGGGTGTCGAGGTGACGGTGGAAGTGACCAGCGACGGGCCGTCATTCGACGTCGCGGCGTTGGCCGGCGATCGGGAGGTCGTACCCGGCGGTGGGATGGGGCTGAGTATTGTGCGGTGGGTGGCCCGATCGCATCACGGCCGACTCGAACTGCGCCGCGAGCTTCACCACGGCGTCGGGCGGAATCGTATCTGCCTCCGGCTGCCGGAGCAGGCGGTGGGCTGAGTCCGGCACGGTGTTCGGCGCCGTGCTGTTGCGCCCACACACGAGCGGCGTACGTGTCGTTTTTCGCTACCGCAACGCGGAGACCACGGCGTCGAAAAACCCCCATTCGTCCACCACCGCGCCGCCTGCTGGCCGCGGTCGCGCGCTCCAGAGCGCGATGACGATGTGCGCCGATGGATTCACATAAAGAAATTGCCCGTGAATTCCTTCGGCGCTGAAGGCACGGTCCTGCCGGTCGGCCGGTGACGTACCGGGCCACCACAGGTAGCCGTAGTCGAGCGCGGTGCCACCGCGCAGTGTCTTTGGTGAGGTCGCCTCGGCGAGCCACCCTGACGGGAGCACGGAGTCGCCCGCTGCCACCCCGCCGTCGAGGATGAATTGTCCGAATCGCGCGTAGTCACGCAGCGTGGCACTGAAGCCGCTCCCGCCGATCTCCACCCCGTCCGGCGACTCGAGCCACCA
>JBBQSM010000157.1:0-10652 GCA_038234895.1 Gemmatimonadales bacterium | reverse complement strand
CGTTGAACCACTTCACCTTGCCGGTCGTACGCATGGCGCTGCTCCTGTTGCTGTGTGTTCGGAGTCCGGCCCTGCCGTACGCACCGAGCACTCGTTGTTCGCGGACATGACCCCCGCGTGGGGCTGCCGGTATCCGTCGATTCCGGCCCACACACAGTTCACTCGACGTACGCCTAAAGAAAAAGGACCCAAGATTAGTCAGGTCCCCGAAGTCGCCTGCCGCTCCCGCATCCGCGCGCTTTAGCTCGCCCATCCGAGCCGTGTGTTGCAAGACGCTAGCACGGACTGGAGAAACTGTCAACGGGATTTTTTGGCCCGTAACAGAACGGTCGCGTAACCTGTGGCGCACCAGGAAACGTGCCGTTCCCGTGACCCCATCGTCTCCCTCCGGCGAGGCACGTCGGAGGCACGACTGCACCACGTCACCTCCCCGGCGCCGACCGTTCCCCTTTGATCGTGACGCGCAGGCGCGCGCTCCTCGTTCCGCTCATCTCATGCATAGACTGCTCATCGCGCTCAGCACGTTCGTCCTTGGATCCGTCGGCTGGTATGCCGGGGAGCAGGTCGGCGTGTTTACGGCTTTCGTCCTGTCGATGGTCGGCACTGGCGTGGGCGTGTACGTCGGCAAGCAGCTGGGCGACCGTTGGAGTGGCTGACGGTGCGACATCGCCAGGCGGCCGGTCGGTCCGCCTCGTGGTTCGTCACCAACTTGTGATGCACAATCGGGGAGCGGGCGCTTTACAGCCGTCGCGCGTTGCGACAAGCTCCATGTTCCCCCCGCCCGGAGTGCTCATGAAGGACTCACAGCTCAAGGCCCTGATCAAGAAGACGGCCGCGAAGGCCGCGCAGCCGAAGAAGCAGGTCCGTCCGTCGTTTGATCCAACCCTCGAAGCGACGCGTGGCGGAACGGAACCCGTCTCCGGCACCGAGGCGGAGGAGATTTTCAAGGAAATGAAGCGACGCGAATTCTAAGTGAAGCGACCGGGGGTGAGCGCTGCTTCGCGATACCCCTCGGGGATTTCCGTACACCGCCGTGAGGATTGATTCCTCCGCGCTGCGTGTTCACCCGACTGCGGGGAGGCGCCCGGAAGACGATGCTGCTGGCAGTCTCACATTGAGACGTGCTGATCGCTGACCCTTGCGGGCCCCAACAATGCTCTCCGCTACCGCCGAACATGCCCTGCGCGCCGTGCTCTTCGTGGCGCAGTTTCCCGAACGCACAACGTTCGCGTCGGACACGATCGCTGCGGCGCTTGGCGCGCCGCGTAACTACCTCTCCAAGACGCTACAGGCGCTCGCCAAGGCCGGGGTCCTGCGTAGCAGCCGGGGGCCGGGTGGTGGCTTCGCGCTCGCCATCGCCCCCGCGCAGCTGACCATCGAGCGGGTGATCGCGCCGTTCACCGAGCGTCCGAAGACGGCGGTGTGCCTGCTGCACAACCGTCCGTGTGACGTCGAGCAACCGTGCGGCGCGCATGCCCAGTGGCACTCGATCACGTCGCACTACGACCGGTCGATCGTGCACACCACGATCGCAGACCTGCTCAGCGACCAGCTGCATCAGGTCTCCGCACTCACGGCACAGAACGTGAGCTGACGACTGCGGCAGCCGCCTCGCACGCAACACAGACCGGGGACAACGCGTCAGTTTGCGAGCGCGAGGTCGATGTGAGGTGAAGACGACGCCGCCGTCTACTGCTTTCCTTCCGGTAACGGCGAATGTCGAAGTGTCCCGACACATGGGTCCGCGGTCTCTTTGGTGCCGGTACGCGCAGCACGAAGCCGGACGAGCCCGCAAAGAGCCTGCTGGTTCGAGAAACGCATCGCCAGGTCGCTGTCCTTTCTTAGCGCGTCGTCCTTGCGGCTCGCGCCGGTAGAACAGCTGCAGCACCTCGTTCTCGCCGGGCACCCGGAAGGCCACGAACATACCGCCCGGCTGCGCGCGCGCCGTGTGCGAGCGTGGCCAGACAAACTCCGACGTCATGCGCAGATCACCGCGCGCGTCGTACGCCACGATGCCGCGGTCGAACTCCCGCTGCTGCGTGCGCATGAAATACTGACGCCGGCCGTTCGCGGTACGCACATCGTACTCGACGTAGCGCACTGTGATTTCACAACGTGGTTGCGGACCACCGCGCAGCGTCGTTTGCCCGTCTCCAGATACACCTCGTGGTACTCGCGCACGCGGTCCCACATGACGCTGTCCGCCGACACGTCAAGACGCAGCGAGCCGGTCACGCCGTCGGCCGACGCGCGCAGCATGGTGATGATACCGCCCGTACCCAGCTCGCCAACCAGCGTGTCGCTGACCGACCAGACGATCGGCGCACCCGGCACCGGCGCACCGAACCGGTCGTACACGACGCCGGTCGCAGCGACAACATCCCCTTCGAACGGATTGGCCGCCGAAAGCGTCACGACGACGCGCGCCGGCGACGGCTGCGGGGCGGGAATGCCCGTCGCGCTGTCGCTGCCGCACGCAGTCGCGAGCAAGGTGCCGGCGATGAGTACAGCGGTGTACAAGGTTGTCGCGCCAAAGCGGCGTATAGCGGGAAACACGGGCACTAAGCCTCCGAAACTATTGTTGACCATTGAGTTCGTGTCGCCGTACCTCCCCCTGTGCCTTCGCGTCACACGTTGCCACGAGCGCGTGCTCGCGTTCGTATCACTCTCCGTGTCACATTCCTGCATGCGCATCGACTCGTCCGCTCCGACTGCCTCGCGTCCCTTTCTCACGGCCGCCTGGCACGATTTGGTGATGGCTACGTGGGCGATTGACCCCGCGTTGCTGCGACCCCATCTCGCGCCCGGCACGGAGCTCGACCTCTGGAAAGGCGACGCACTGGCGAGCATCGTCGCGTTCGACTTCCGCGATACGCGCGTGTTGGGCATGCGCATCCCGTTTCACGTGCGATTCCCCGAGGTGAATCTGCGCTTCTACGTGAAACGCACGATGCCCGATGGCAGCGTGCGCCGTGGGGTCACCTTCATCCAGGAGCTGGTGCCGCGCTGGGCTATCGCCTTCGTTGCCCGCACGTTCTACGGCGAGCCGTACGTCGCGCGGCCCATGCGCCGTGCCGCCGTGCCGGAGGCGCAACTCACCGACGCGAGCGGCGGTACGTTGCGCTCGCTCGTGTACGAGTGGAAGCGCGACGGTGCGTGGGAGCGGGTGCTCGCGATGGCCAACACGCCACCGCGCCCCATGCGTCGTGACTCGATCGAAGCGTTCATCGCCGAGCACTATTGGGGCTACACGCGACGTCCGGGTAAGCCGACGCTGGAGTATCAGGTGGTGCATGAGCCGTGGAACATCAGTCTCGCCGCCGACTGCCTCATCGAAGCGGACCTCGCGGCGCTCTACGGCGCGCGATTCGGTGAGGCCTTGCAGGCCCCGACCCTCTCTACCTTTATAGCGGAAGGCTCGTCCGTGGCAGTATATCCCGGGCAGTCAATCAACCGCTGACCGCATCGCCTCACCAACCGCGTCGCCATCCTCATGACCGATTACGAAAAGCTCGGCGCCTTCTACCTCGGCAAGCGCTTCGATCTCGCCTCCCGTACGCGCAGCGACGATCTCGTGCTCTACGACGCGAAGGACCTGACCACGCACGCGGTCATCATCGGCATGACGGGCAGCGGCAAGACCGGACTCGGTGTCGACCTCATCGAAGAAGCGTTGATCGATCGTATTCCGGTGATCGCGGTGGATCCAAAGGGTGACCTTGGCAACCTCGCACTGCGCTTCCCGAATCTCGCGCCCGACGACTTCCGCCCATGGGTGGATCCGCAGCAGGCGGCGAACGCTGGCGTCTCGACCGAGCAGTTCGCGGAGCAGCAAGCCAGGACGTGGCGCGATGGACTCGCCAGCTGGGGGCAGGACGGCGAGCGCATTCAGCGCTTCACCGACGCGGCCGACGTGACGGTCTATACGCCGGGGAGCACGGCGGGACGACCCATTTCGCTGCTGCGCGCATTCGTCGCGCCGCCGGCCGCGATCATCGAGGACAGCGAAGCGCTGCGCGAGCGGGTGGACGCGACGGCCACCAGCGTGCTGGCCCTGCTGGGCATCAACGCCGACCCCATCTCCAGCCGCGAGCACATTCTGCTGGCCAACCTCCTCGCCTCGTCGTGGATGGAGGGGAAAGATCTCGACCTGGCCGGACTGATCGGTGGCATCCAATCACCGCCCTTCTCGACAGTCGGCGTCATGCCGCTCGATACGGTCTTTCCTCCCAAGGACCGCATGGAGCTGGCGATGAAGCTGAACAACCTGCTCGCCGCGCCCGGCTTCCAGAACTGGCTCAAGGGCGAGCCGCTCGACACCGCGAGCTTGCTCTACGACGCGTCAGGCAAGCCCAAGGGATCGATCATCTCGATCGCGCATCTGGGCGACGCGGAACGCATGTTTTTCGTGACGCTGCTGCTGGCGGATATTCTCAGTTGGGTGCGCTCGCAACCCGGCACCGGCTCGCTGCGCGCGATCCTCTACATCGACGAATTGTTCGGCTACATGCCGCCCGTGGCCAGCCCGCCGTCGAAAGTGCTGCTGCTCACGCTGCTCAAGCAGGCGCGTGCCTACGGACTCGGCGTGGTCCTGGCCACACAGAATCCTGTCGACCTGGACTATCGCGGACTGTCCAACACGGGCACCTGGTTCATCGGCCGACTGCAGACCGAGCGCGACAAGATGCGCGTCATGGAAGGTCTCGAAGGGGCCAGTGGCGGCCAGCCGTTCGACAAGGATGCGATGGAGAAAACGATTGCCGGACTCGGCAAGCGCGTCTTCCTGCTCCACAGCGTTCACGAACCGGCGCCGGTGACCTTCGAGACGCGGTGGACGATGTCCTACCTCGCCGGCCCCATGACCCGCGAGCAGATCAAAACGCTGCAAAGCGTGCCACGAGCCGCGCAACAAGCCGCGCTTCCGCCTGTGCAGGCAACGACACCGCCCCAGGCCGCCACGGGAGCCGCGCCGGTCGCCTCGTTTGCCACCGCGACAGGTGGCGGCATGTCCTCGCTCGATGCAAACGGGACGTCCCGCGCGCCGGTGCTGCCTCCGGATGTGCCGCAGTATTTTCTGCCGCCCGTCAGCGAAGGCGACACGCTCTCGTATCATCCGGCGATCCTCGCGCTCGCCGATGTCTCGTTCGCCAGCGCGAAGTTCGGCATCACCGAGCAGCGACGCGTTACACTGCTGGCGTCACTCGACGACGGTCCGATTACGGTCGAGTGGGACGCCGCCGAACGCATCGAGATCGATCCGAATGCGCTGGAGCGCGGTGGGCGGGATAGCGCGTCGTTCGGGGCCGTGCCGCGCGCGGCAACCACGGCCAAGAGCTACGCAGCGTGGAGCAAGGCGTTCCAGAAGTGGATCGTTACCAACGAGAAGGTCGACGTTTTGCGCAGCCCAACACTCAAGGTGAGTTCAGCCGGCGGCGAGTCGGAGCGCGACTTCCGCATCCGACTGCAACTGCTCGCGCGCGAGGCACGTGATGCCAAGGTGGAGACACTACGGCAGAAGTACGCCACCAAGCTATCAGCACTGCAGGAGCGCGTCCGGCGCGCCGAACAATCGGTGCAGCGTGAGCAGGCGCAGGCCAGTCAGGCCAAAATGGACACCATGATTTCCGTGGGCAGCGCGATCCTTGGCGCCGTATTCGGGCGCGGGAAAGTGAATGCCGGCACACTAGGCAAAGTTGGCACAGCGGCGCGCGGTATGGGACGTGCCACGCAGCAGGCGGGCGACGTGACGCGCGCGGCCGAAAGCGTGACGGTGCTGCAAGACCAGTACGCCGAGCTCGAGGCCAAACTACAGGGCGAAATCGACGAGCTCGGCGAGTCCTTCGACGCGCAGCAGGAAACGCTCGACCGCTCACCGATCGCGGCGAAGAGCGGCGATGTGCACGTGCAGTTGGTCGCGCTGGCTTGGGTGCCCTATGTGCGCAACGGGTCCGGCGTGGTGACGGCAGCCTGGCGGTAGGTGCCGTTGCGCAATGCGTCAGGCTAGATAATGGAGATTGCCCAGGAGACGAGCATCGCCAGCAGGAAGGCTAACGCCGGTTCGCCGATGGTCGACGAGTCGAGTCGGAGGGCGTGC
The DNA here is from genome assembly GCA_038234895.1 of Gemmatimonadales bacterium. Taxonomy (GTDB): domain Bacteria; phylum Gemmatimonadota; class Gemmatimonadetes; order Gemmatimonadales; family Gemmatimonadaceae; genus Gemmatimonas. The sequence continues at coordinate 4,558 of JBBQSM010000157.1, read as the reverse complement.
GCGCGGGTATGGCGGGGACGTTGACGCATGGCGGACTCCTGTTTGGGGGCGAACGATGTAACCCAAGACGACGTACCGCCGCGTTGGTTACATCACCGGCGCTGTCGCTCGTTTCGCCCCCCGAATGTTGAGCGCCCAATCGAACGGGGTCTGCCGCTCGAAGAACCGCCCCGACTCGAGCCGGGTGCGCTGATCTCCCTCGAACCACGGGGCAAGGAATCGGCCCAGCTCGGCGCGCGTCGTGGCAAAGTCGCGCCGATAGTACGTGAAGACCGGGCTGAGTTGCACCGAGAGACTGTCCATACTGTTTTTGGTGGGCGACCGGCGCAGAAACGCGTCGCCCTGATCGTGCAACTGCGCGTCCAGCTTGTCGCCCGTGTACGCCTCGCCGCGCAGCGGAGGACTGCCCAAGGCGCCATAGACCAGCGCGAAGTGTACGCGCGGCTCCGCGAACTCGGCGCGCAGAATGGTGTGCAGCACCGCATCGAGCGTGAGCACCCGACCGGCCGCGCGCACGAACGGTCGGCTCCACGGTCCCTTCAACCGGAGCACACCGAACGTTTTCTCGATGTTCCTGATGGACTGCGTCTCTCCCTCGGATGCGATAAGCTGGATGGTGTACGCGTTGTACACATTGATCCAGAAGGCCAGACGCTCGTTTTCGTCGAGCCCAGAGAGCTCGGCACGATCGAGCGACGCGAGGTATTGCGTGAATTCCACAGCGCGCGCAAAAGCAGCGTAGTCGACCAGTCCGTCCACTACGTGGGTGCGCAGCAGCGCATCGAAGCGCGCATGATCGAACGTGCTCGGCGCCGTGGTGTGGCCCACCGACGCGGTGGACTGCGCCTGAACCGGTGCGCGAACCGGCAGGACCGCTGCGGCCGCCAGCAGCAAGACGCCAACAGCAGCAACGCGGCCGATACCGCGCCCCGCACGGGCTCCCGCTCGGTGCGTCACTTGGACTACCACTGTGTGTTGCACGGTCGCGGCTCCGGGTATCTTTGTCCCATGGTTGATCACTGGCTGCTGGGAACATGGCGACTCTTGCGCGCCGATGCCGCATTGGACTTCGCGCCGGGCGTCCGAATGGAGTTTCGGGACCAAGGCCAGCTGCACTATCACATTGATGTGGGCGGAAAAGATCAGGTGGTGCAACTGCGCTATCGCCTGGACGGAGACGTACTCTCCACGGACAATCCCGCCGCGCCGCACTCCATGTCGGTACGTATCTCTCACGGCGCCGGTGACGTACTGCTCATGGACTTCGGCGGCGCGAGTGCGATGCTCGTCCGCGAATCCTAGTCGCGTGATTCCCACACGGGACCGCGACGCAGCCGAATTGGTCCGCGCCAGCGTCCGTCGGGCTCGACCGTCATCCCCTGTTGCGCAATCTCGATAATGCCCGCCGCGGCGAGGCGGATCGCGGCCAGTCGGACGGCGGCCATGAGCCCGCGCCACTCGTCCGCGTCGATCGCACGAGCGACCTGCGACGGGCATATCGACGACTCCGCAGTTCGCACCTCGAGCAGCGAGAGGATCAACCGCGAAACGGCAAGCTGACCACTCCCGACGCCGGGCGTGTACTGGCTCGTGTGATGTGCCGTTAAGGGCGCGCGTGTCATGGGCAAAGCCGGAAAGACCGCGAGGTCTGCTGTTGCTGGATTATTCCGTGATGATTGCGATACGTCCGCATTCGCTATTCTGTTGCGGCGTCACACCGAACAACGTCCGTAGTTAACGATCGTTCCCTCATGACCTCGCCTCGTCTGCATGACCTCGCTCGCTGATCGCTATCCCTCACTGCCATGGATAGCCCCGTTCGCCATTTTCATGCTCTTGCTGGCCGTCGCGCCGTCCCTGCCGTTCGGTCAACCGTGGGAGTCGGTCTTTCGGGTCAGCGTACTCACGCTCGTCATTGTGCTGGCGTCGGGGTCGATCGTTCGCGGGCTGCGAGTCAAGCATGCCGCCGCGAGCATCGCGCTCGGGCTGGCCGTGTGTGCACTCTGGGTGGCACCCGACGCGCTGATTCCCGGCTGGCGCTCGCACTGGCTTTTTCAGAATGGCATCACCGGCACGATCACCACGTCGATTGCCCCCGCGGAGCTGTCCGATCCGATGGTGCTGGTGCTGCGCATTCTGCGCGCCGCCATCCTCGTGCCGATTCTCGAGGAGCTGTTCTGGCGCGGCTGGCTGCCCCGCTGGATCGTGAACAACGACTGGCAGAAAGTGCCCTTGGGCACGTACAGCACGCTCGCGTTCGTCGGGACCGCGCTGCTCTTTGCCAGCGAACATGGCCCGTACTGGGAAGTGGGCTTGGCGTGCGGTCTGATCTACAACTGGTGGATGTGGCGCACCAAATCGCTGGGCGACCTCGTGCTCGTACACGCGGTCACCAACGCCGCGCTCTCGGCTTACGTGCTGGTCACGGGCACGTACGAATACTGGATGTAGCACGCGCCGACCGAACGACAGCGAGGCCGGTCTCCATTGTAGGGGACGGGCCTCGTGGTTTAACCGCCGTACACGACCGGGCTGGTTCCGGTACGAATATCACGTGCGCCGGCGGCGACGCCGGAGCCCACGGCGAACGCGGCGGTCAGCGCAGTCCCGATGCCGACGAACGGCAAGATCGGCACGAGCACGGAGCCGGCAAGAAACGCCACGCCACCGGCCAGCCACGGTGCGATGCCCTTTTGCACCGCGTCCACATATCGCAAACGATTGCGCACGAACCGACGTGCGACGCTGTGCAGCACAACGGCCGCGGTCATGGCGATGCCGAACGAGATCAGAATTGCAAGGAGCGAAAACATGAGTACCTCCGGGTGACTTCGCGGTCCGGCATCATCGCCGTGCTTCTGCTTCTCCTAACGAGACGGCGGACGATAGGTTTCATCTCCGGTCCGCCGCGTCCGTCAGAAGCACCGACGGTGAAATAAAGAAGGTGCGATACTGCAGCACTACGGGCGACGCGGCATGTCCATTTTGGTGTAGTCAGCCGGCACGTCGAACAGTGCATTGGTCAGGCGCTTCTTTTCGATCTTGGTCACCTCGAGCATCACGGTGCCATCGGAGCCGGTGACCTTGAGCGGGAATGCCCCATCGGCGGCCAGCGACCGCTGCCACCCGGGGAGCGCACCGCCGCCACGCCCCATGCTGCCCATCGCACTCATCGCGTTCAGGAACGGGCCGAGTCCGCGCGCCATGCACACATCGGCTGTCTGTTGTTCCGACTCGACCAGCACGTGTTCGCACTCGTAGCCGGCGATCGTTTCCTTCTTGCCGGTACGTGTCATCTTGGGCTCCGGCGCATTCACCATGGCGTTGCCTGCCGGCACTGCATCCGCGTTCATCGGGACCTCGACGTACATGCGTTGCTGTCCCATGAGCATGTACATCTTCTTCTCGGCGGGAACACCGATGATGCCCATCGAACCCATCGGCGACGCGATGTTCATACGCACCTTACCGGCGTGCGCCAGGTATTCCACATCCTGTAACTGCGCCGCGGCGCGCCCACCGGCCACGCGCATGGTGATCACACCTTCGAACGGGGCGGTCTGCGCCGAGAGAGGCGCGACCGGGGCGGCAGCGAGTACGACCGTAGACATCAGCGCGGCAGCCGCCGCGAACGTGCGTGTGTGCATGAGAAGCCTGAAATTGGGAACCAGCGTCACGCGAGTCCGGTGCGCATCGCCTTGAGCACCAGCTCGGCGAAACGATCGATCTCGTCCACTGTGGTATACACATTGGGCGTGACGCGGATCCCGCTGAACTCCGCATGCACAATCGGTGTCTGCACGACACGGTGCGTCCCGAACAACCAGTTGCCGAGCTTCACCGGATCGAGACCGCTGACGGCGAAGTTCCCGATGCCGCCGCCCCATGGCGAATCCATGGGGGTGAGCATCGTCACACGACCGTTGCCTTCGGCGAGCAGGCGCTTCGCCCAGCGATCACGCAGGTATGTCAGGCGCGCGAACTTGCGCCCGGCGCCGATGGCGCGGTGAAAGGTGAGTGCCACGCCGATTGCGTTGTGGTTGGCCGCCGGATGCGTGCCGATCTCTTCGTATTTGCGAATGTCGTTGTCCTGCTCGATGGTTGCAGCCATGAGCGGCCAGATCGACTTCTGCTTCGACTTCCGCACGTACAGAAAGCCCGTGCCGATCGGCGCAAGCATCCACTTGTGCAGACTCGTGCCGTAGTAGTCCACGTTCATTTCGTCGCGCGACATCGGGAACTGCGCAAAGGAATGCGCGCCGTCCACGAACACTTCGATGTTCTTCGCGCGCGCCATCGCCACGATCTCCTTCACCGGCAGGATCTGGCCGGTGAGATTGGTGATGTGTGTGATCTCGATGACTTTCGTGCGCGGGGTGATTGCCGCGGCGAACGCGTCGACGATCACCTGCGGCGACGTGGTCGGCACGGGAAACGAAATCTCCTTGAGTACGATCCCGTCGCGGCGCGCGCGCTGCTTCCACGCATTGATCATGCGCCCGTAATTCTGGTTGCTCACGATCACTTCATCGCCGGCCTTGAGATCGATGCCGAAGAT